>NZ_JAYGIH010000037.1:0-100764 GCF_034932455.1 Leptolyngbya sp. CCNP1308
GGAAGACTCTGTGCTATTCCAAGTCCGTAGACATGCTGAAGCACTCTGTTCGTTTGCTACTTCACTACCTCAAGTTCGGTGACGTGCCCATTCCAAAGTCAATTCATACCTGAATTCAGCAACGCCGAAGATACGGTACCGCTGGCCGATGGCCTGCACAGCTATATCACCGTCAAGTTTCCCCTGTGCGATGCCACCGGTACTCCCTACGCCCTCTGCGGCATTTCCACCGACATTACCGAAAAGAAACATCTAGAAGCCCAGTTTTATCAGGCCCAACGGCTAGAGAGCCTCGGGACTCTGGCCGGCGGCATTGCCCACGACCTCAACAATATTCTGACGCCGATTTTGACGGTAGCGCAAATACTGCAGCTCACCCAAAAAGGGCTAGATGACAAAGGCTTAGGGCAGTTGAAACTGCTCGAAACCAGTGCCAGGCGCGGGGCCAGTCTGGTCAAACAAATGTTGACCGTGACTCGAGCCAGCCAGGGAGAGCAGACCGCTATCGATCTGGTGGCGCTGCTGCGAGAAGAGATTGAAATCATGCGGCAGAGCTTTCCAAAAGCGATCGCCATTCAGGTCGATTTGCCCGAGCCAAAGGCTTCTGAGCCAGCCCTGGGGATGATTCTGGCCGACCCCACCTACCTGCACCAGATCATTTTGAACCTGTGTATTAATGCTCGCGATGCGATGGCCAACGGCGGAACGCTGACGATTGCGGCGACAACCGTGGTTGTAGACGAAGCGATGGCGGCCAAAGATCTCGATGCCCAGGTGGGCCACTATGCCGGTATCACCGTGGCTGATACCGGCACAGGCATTGCTCCCGAGGTCCAAGCACGGATGTTTGACCCATTTTTTACCACCAAAGCACCGGGGCAGGGCACCGGCCTAGGGCTGGCCACGGTGCGCGGACTGGTGAAAGCCAATCAGGGGTTTTTGCAGGTGTTTAGCGAGGTCGGTCAGGGCACTCAATTTAAGATCTATTTTCCCCTGATAGAAGGCCAGGTCACAGCCCAAGTGCCGACCGAAACCACACCCAGGATGGCTCCAGGCAATCGTAAGGCCTTAATTTTGGTGGTAGAAGACGAAGAAATCGTGCGCCGGATGCTGCGATCGCTGCTGGAAAGCCACCCCTACCGCCTTCTGCTGGCCCCAAATGGGGCCGCCGCCCTCGATCTGTACCGCCAGCACCAGGGCGACATTCAGCTGGTGGTGACCGATATTATGATGCCTGTCCTCGACGGTTTGGTCTTCATTGAAAGCCTGAGAACCCTCAATACTGAGATACCCATTATTGCCTTCAGCGGCCTGCCCAGCCATGAAGACTCGGCGTTAGCTTCGGGGGCCAACTACTTTCTCAACAAGCCCTTTGATGCCAACGCTCTGCTGGATCTGGTGGCGATCGCGCTCCAGCAGGCTGAGGCAGCCCCCCTCACCCCCAGCCCTCGCCCCGGCCTGACGGTTTGACATATTTCCAATATAGGTTGGGTGAAACGCAGTGAAACCCAACAATAGCCGATAATCTGGGGCCTGTTGGATTCTGCTGTCGCGCCGCCCAACCTACGGGATATCAACGCCTTCCAAAGTTGTGTCAGGCAATCAGGCACCAGCCACCTTCACAAAATCCTCATACTATCTTGGTAATTTAATAGAGGTAGAAAGTGCTGAATCACTTTCATCGCCAGCAGTCGCTATGGCTTCGCTCAAAAGCCAAAATCGCCTATTCGCCAGCCATTAACTCAGCCAACGAATTGGCGTAAAAGCGAAATGCTGGTCACGAGAGATGCTCTTTAGTGCGGAGAGCACAGCCATGAATGACAAAAAACCATGGTCTAATCGCTGGCGCATCGCTGCAGATTACCTGAACCAGCCCCTGTTTGTGAAGGGAAAATCGGTCTGCTTCAACCCTTTCAAATTCAAGCGAGACTGCACCGTTCAGGCTTTAGAGCGCTGCTGGCAAATTGACTATCAAACTGAAATCTTTCGTCTCCAACTAGAAGCCTGTTGGCAAGCCGAAAAGCCCACCTAAATTGGCCTGGGCGGCAGAGTTACCGTTTGATATTAGGTGTGCTTCTAAAGACGTAAAGCCATTTTTAGGAGTTTAGCCATGACTTCGATTAAGAAAAAAGTGTTGATCAAGATCAAAAGCGTACTGCAGGCTTTGCCGCAGCCGGTGGATGCGATCGCAACGGCAGTGGGGCGTCTTTTTAGCCCCAGCGATGACGACTACCCCAAAACAGGGGTGCAACCCTTTAGCGGCGATGTTCCCGACCATCACCCTGGGCAACACTCGTCTTGAATAGAGGTTGAATAGGGGAGCGATCGCTGATGGCGTGTTATAGGGCGTATTTAGAGATTGGGGGACTACCGGCTAAAGCTAGCGATCCCCCTAAATCCCCCTTAAAAAGGGGGACTTTGAAGCGGACTCAGACCCCCCTTTTTAAGGGGGGCAGGGGGGATCAACCGGTCATTAAAGCTACAGCAACTCACTTTTCAAACGCTCTCTTAAAACCCCTGGTTTGCCTAGCCAGGTTCAACTATGGCGGCTAAATACTCATCGCGAAAGTAGCGTAGGGTGCTCAAAACCGGATTGGGGGCCGCTTGGCCGAGACCGCAGAGGCTGGTCTGCTGAACCATATCGCAAAGGGTTTCGAGCTGGTCGAGATCGCTGGCCGTTGCCCGGTGGTTTTTGAACTTGGTCAAGAGCTGATAGAGCTGAACGGTACCGGCCCGGCAGGGAACGCACTTGCCGCAGGATTCCTCCATGCAAAACTCCATAAAATACTGCGCCATATCCACCATGCGGGTGTGTTCGTCGATCACGATCAGGCCGCCGGAGCCCATGATCGAGCCGAGCGCTTTCAGCGATTCGTAGTCTACCGAGGTATCAAAGGCGGCGGCGGGAATGCACCCCCCCGACGGGCCGCCGGTTTGCACGGCTTTCACCTGAGCGCCGTCCGGGGCACCCTGGCCGATGTCTTCAACGAGGTCCCGCAGGGTAATGCCCATCGGCACTTCGATCAAGCCCGCATTCTGCACCTTGCCGGTGAGGGAAAAGACCTTGGTGCCCTTACTGTGTTCGGTGCCGATGGCGGCAAACCAGTCGGCGCCGTTGCGGATAATGGGAGCAATGTTGGCAAAGGTTTCGACGTTGTTGATCAGGGTGGGGCAACCCCACAGCCCCGACTCCGCCGGGTAGGGTGGCCGGGGTCGCGGAATGCCTCGCTTCCCTTCGATCGATGCGATCAAAGCGGTTTCTTCGCCGCAGACAAACGCCCCCGCCCCGATGCGAAGATCGACGCGAAAGTCGAAGGGGGAATCAAAAATCTGGCTGCCCAACACCCCGTGGCGCTTGGCCTGACCAATGGCGGTCTCAAGATGGCCAATGGCCAGGGGGTATTCTCCCCGCACGTAGATGTAGCCCTGGTTGGCCCCTACTGCGTAGGCGGCGATCGCCATGCCCTCCAGCACCCGATGGGGGTCGCTCTCCAACACGCTGCGATCCATATAGGCCCCCGGATCGCCCTCATCGGCGTTGCACACCACATACTTTTGGCCGGGCGGCATTTTGGCCACGGTGGCCCATTTCAGACCTGTCGGGTATCCGGCCCCACCCCGCCCCCGCAGACCACTGCGGGTAATGGTATCGACAACGGCGGCTGGTTCCATATCCCGCAGGCTCTGGTGTAGGGCCTCGTAGCCCTGGGCCGCGATGTAGTCTTCGATGCGCTCGGGGTCAATTAGCCCGCTGTTTTCAAGCACGATGCGGTGCTGGCGGGTGAAGAAGGGGCTGGTGGGGGAGATGGAGGTGGGGAGAGGGGGGGATGGGGAGAGGGGGGGATGGGGGGGATAGGGGGGAGCGGCAATGGTGTTTGGGTTCTGACTCCCGACTCCTGACTCCTGGCTGTTTTCTACGTTGGCAACAATATGGGCCGCCTGGTCGGGGGTAACGCTGGCGTAGAGGTCACCGGAGGGATCAATTTGGACGAGGGGGCCTTGGCTGCACAGCCCCATGCAGCCGACGCCTGAGACGGTCACGCGATCGCCCAATCCGACGGCGGTCACAGCGGTTTCGAGCTGGGTTTTCACCGCCAGGCTGTTGGCCGAGAGGCAGCCGCCGACGGTACAGCAGCGAATGCGGTAGGGCGTTGGTGGCGGTGTTGAAAGCTGGCGCAGATCTTGTAGAGTCATAGCTCATGGGGTGCCCGATAGGCAGGTATGGAGGCGATCGTAAACCGTCGCCGGGGTCTGGTGGCCCTCAAGCTGGTCATCGAACACCACCGCAGGGGCAATGCCACAGGCCCCCAGGCAGCGCGCGGTGCCTAGCGAAAACTGGCGATCGGGGGTGGTGTCTCCGGCCTGGATGTGGGTGGCTTGCTCTAGGGCGCTGAGCAGTTGGGCCGCCCCTTTGATATAGCAAGCCGTCCCCATGCACACCACGCAGGCGTGAACGCCCTTGGGCTCTAACGAGAAAAAGTGATAGAAGGTGGCCACGCCATAGACCTGGCTGGGGGGCAGCCGCAGGCTATGGGCAATGTGCAGTAGCTGCTTAGGCTCTAAACAACCAAACAGTTCCTGCGCCGTATGCAGCACCTCGATCAGGGCATCGGGGCGATATTGATGGCGCTTCATTGCGGTCTCTAGCCGCCGCTGTCGTGGATCTTGGGCCGGGGCGGCGCTACTGGTTTCGACCGTAGAGACAGGCGTCATTGTCCTTTTGTCGTCGTTAAATTAGCTGTTTTAAGGGTTTCCCCAAACAGGGTTTGCGCATCGACCACCAGCACCGAACAGGGCGCGTGGTGCATCACATAGCTACTGACACTGCCGAGAAACAGTTCACTGAATCCTTTGCGCCCGTGACTACCCACTACAATCAAATCGGCTGCCCAAGCTTTGGCTAATGTACAGATCTCATGGCCCGGACTGCCTAGGAGTTGGGTGAACTCGGTGGACACTCCGGCGGCGATCGCCTGGTCGGTAAAGCTGCGCAGCCTTTCTAGGCCCTTGCTTTCGGCTTCTCGGTAGAGGTCTAGCCAGAGGTCGCTGTCTACCCCGAGCGGCAGCGGGTACCCATAGTAAGCTGGCGTCGTAAAGCTGCTGCTGTACTTTGGCTCTAAAACACTGAGCAGCATCAGCTCTGCGCCCGTTGCTTGGGCTAAGGTCAAAGTCTGTTGGAACAGGTTGGAGCAGGTATCGCCCTGGTCAAGCGCAACAAGAATTTTACTGAACATAATGATTTCCTCAATTCAACGGCTCTCGCAGGGGCAAACGGCCCTTTGCCCCTGCCTAGATTCATGCCTCAATCCAGCAAGGCCGAGCGGTTCAGCTTCCACTCGTAGGTATAGATCAACAGTTTGAGGAAACTGTGAGGGTCTGGCCCCGGCGCTGGTGGCTGCCGCCGATTGCTGTTAGCGGTTTGATTAATCTCGTTCCTCACAATTTCCTCAAGGCGTTTGCCTAGACTCAGGAGAACGCAACGTCTCTGCCAGCCCCTCCCCCAGAGGGCTTCTGCGGATCACCCAACACCGTCAGATCATGTCAGTCAACACGCTCACTATCGACCATCGGCTCGTCAGTGCCCGCCAGGGAGAGACGGTGCTGGATGCGGCCAGAGAGGCGGGGATTGCCATCCCCACCCTCTGCTATCTGGACGGGATCTCTACGGTGGGGGCCTGTCGCCTCTGCCTAGTCGAGGTTGAGGGGCAGAACAAACTGCTGCCCGCCTGTGTCACGGTGGCGGCTGAGGGGATGGTGGTGCAGACCCACAGCGATCGCCTGCAGCGCTACCGGCGCATGATTGTGGAACTCTTGCTGGCCGAGGGGAACCACATCTGCGCGGTCTGTGTCTCTAACGGCCACTGTGAGCTGCAAGATTTGGCGGTAGACCTGGGGATCGACCATGTGGAACTGGCCTACCAGTTTCCCGATCGCCCGGTGGATATTTCCCACCAGCGGCTTGGGCTCGACCACAATCGCTGTGTGCTCTGTACGCGCTGTGTACGCGCCTGCGATGAACTGGAGGGAGTCCATACCTGGGACATCGCCGGTCGCGGGCGCGACTCTCGCATTGTGAGCGATCTCAACCAGCCCTGGGGTGAGGCGGCGAGCTGCACCTCCTGCGGCAAGTGCGTCAACGCCTGCCCAACCGGGGCTTTGTTTTACCGGGGGTCAACGGTGGGCGAAATGCAGCGCGATCGCGATCGAATTGGGTTTATTGCAAATGCTCAGAAAATGCGAACACCTGGATATTTGGAATGAATGCTAGCTGAACGAGGGCACATGCTTTAAAGGTATCAAAAGTTCAAGTTTTATCTAAAAGTGGATCGATCTTGCGGATAAATTATTTTGATAAATACTATTGCAGTATTATTGAATTGGTGGAGGAGATAGATCAAGCAATAAGATGTCTGACTGAAGGGGTGAAGATAATGCTATTAAAACAGTTGAGTCAACTGATTTATAGAGTTTTCAGCATTCTTTTCTCGGCTTTTACTTTGGTTTATGTCTCTTTCATAAGCCAGCCTTTTGCACCTAACCCTACGGAGAACGAACTCCTTGGTGCTCAAGTAAACGAGAAAATTCTCTTGCCATCAGATCGCAATTCCCAGATTTCCACTGATTTCACACCCGATCTATCTGATCCTGAGACATTCCTTCACGTTTCTGATTCTTTGTTGCCAGGCGAGATCTTCTTGCTGCCTATGCCCAACGAAAATCTCGTCTTCAGAAATCTAAAATATCCTCTCCCATCTTCCTATTATAGAGTGGCATCCATTGAAGAGTCCGAACTCGAACACAGTGTGAGAGGTGGTGATAAAGAGCTTGTCGTTCATTCACCTAAGTTTATCGCCCGGCTGCCTGAGTGGAGGTTTGCAGAAACGTAGAGTCCAGATCAGCTTAAGACTGCTTAAGACTATTTCCCCTTGTTCTTCTATTTAAGAGCAAGGGGATGCTAGCAACTGTATCTAAGCTTGCTAATCTCCATTTCTGAGGTTTTATTAGTCATCTGCTCGTCGGTAGAACACTGCCAAAGGCTAAAGGTTTGATGACCTTCACAATTTTCTCAAACTTTTGATTTATCAGTAATGTGTTGGTAACCAAGAGGCTCCATGACTCGCATCAAACTTGCCACGGTTTGGCTCGGCGGTTGCTCGGGCTGCCACATGTCATTTCTAGATTTAGATGAGTGGCTGTTTGATCTGGCTCAGCAGGTCGATCTGGTCTATAGCCCCTTTGCCGATGTCAAGGTCTATCCGGCTGGGGTGGATGTGGCCCTGGTGGAAGGGGCGATCGCCAATCAAGACCACCTCGATTTGATGTACCAGGTGCGCGATCGCACCCGGTTTCTGATTTCCTTTGGCGACTGCGCCGTCACGGGCAATGTCACCGCGATCCGCAACGTATTGGGCAGCGCCGAACCCGTACTCACCCGCGCCTACCTGGAGACCGCCGATGTCAGGCCGCAGCTCCCCAAATCGGATCTGGTGCCCCCACTGCTAGATGCAGTCATGCCCGTTCACACCGTTGTGGCCGTAGATTGCTACTTGCCGGGTTGCCCACCCAGTGCTGAGCGCATTCGAGCCGTTTTGGAGCCGCTGCTGCGGGGCGATCGCCCCGCGCTATCGGGGGCCGATTTGATTCGCTTTGGCTAGCGATCGCTGGTCAGCTATCAGTTAACAGAAAGGCAGTTCTATCAAGTCCAGTATCCAGCTCGGAATCTGTAGTTTTTCCCCAGGCGAAACTCTACTTCTGGACCTGGATGAGGTTTAGGTTGGCCGACATTTCATAGCAGTTCTTGCACCTTAATTATTTGTTACTGAAGGGTCATCAATATGTCCTATGAAAGTCAGACTCTGCCCAGCGCTGGCAGACTTAAGGATGTTCAGATACTTGTCGTTGACAACGATGCTGACAGCCGATGTCTCTACAAGACTGTGCTTGAAATCTACGGCGCACAGGTGACGACTGTTGAGTCAATCGCCGATGCCATGACTCTTTTAGACTATCTAGTTCCCGATATTTTGGTCTGTGAGATTAGGTTTTTCAATGAAGACGTGCTGCCGCTAATTCAGAGAATAAAAGCTGTGGCGTTAGGTCAAGGCCAGAGGATTCCAATTCTTGTGGCCTCAGCCTCTTGCGCCGTCAGTTTTGCCCAAAAGCTGCTGCCCCTGGTTGATGACTACCTGCTCAAGCCGGTTGATGTTAACCATTTAGTGGACGACGTTTGGAATTTAGTTCACCTGGCAAAGGCGGGCAAAGCCGTCAATATTCAAGACTGGGTCTTGAAGCACAAAGACTGGGCAAAGTACCATGCCACGGCGACAACACACCCTCACTGACTGACAAAAGCTCTAATGTAGGTTGACGTTGAGCGAAGCGTTCGCGTTCGCGTAGCGTGTGCTTTGCACCCAGCGTCCCCAGGGGAGAAAACCTAACCCCAGTAGTGGTTTTGTTGGGTGACGCTAACGCTAACCCAACCTACGGATTGGATGAGGTTTAGCCATGCTCGCAGGTCAAGCGGGTGGCCGGGGCGGAGTACTGAACCATTCGTTTTAACTTTTAACAACGAGTCCGATCTTCCCCACAACTTCCTCAAACTGTTGATTTACAACTGAACTATCCCATCCATTCACCAGGGCGTGAGCCAGCAGCCAGCACCCCAGCCGGGAGGGCAACTATGCTAACCGTTCAAGAGATTATGAGCAGACCCGTGGTCGTCATTCGCAGTTCTGCCACGGTGCAGAATGCCATTCTGCTGATGCGGGCCAAGCGGCTGCGATCGCTGATCGTCGAAAAAACCGACGCTATCCCCTACGGCATTGTGACCGAAAAAGACATTGTCTTTAAGGTGATTGCCCCAGGGGAAAATCCAGACTTTGTGCGCGTCCGCGACATTATGCGGCAGCCCTGCATTCAAGTATCTCCCCAGGCCACCCTGCGAGAGGCGGCCCAAACCCTCGCTAATGCAGGCATCCATCGCGCCCCGGTGATTGAGCAAGACGAGCTGTTGGGAATCGTCTCGGTCACCGACATTTTGCGCAAAGGGCATCCCGATCCTCCCTCCCGCGATGAGCTAGCCCGCCGCATTCAATTGGCCCTGCAGCAGGCCCGCATTGTTGACAAGGAAGACGATCAGATCGAGCAAGAGTGCGATCTGGCCTGGCAAATCTACGAGGAGATGGCGGCACTATGGCCAACCGAATCGTTATTGACCCCGTCACCCGTATAGAGGGGCACGCCAAAATTTCCATCTACCTCGACGACCAGGGGGAGGTGACCGACGCTCGGTTTCACGTTACCGAGTTTCGCGGGTTTGAGAAATTTTGCGAGGGGCGACCCTTTTGGGAAATGCCCGCCATCACCGCCCGCGTCTGCGGCATTTGCCCGGTCAGCCATCTGCTGGCGTCGGCGAAGGCGGGCGATCGCCTGTTGGCGGTGCAGATTCCCCCAGCCGCGGAAAAACTGCGTCGACTGATGAATCTGGGGCAAATTATTCAGTCCCACGCTCTTAGTTTTTTTCACCTCAGCAGCCCCGATCTACTGCTGGGGTGGGAGAGCGACCCGGCTCAGCGCAACCTGTTTGGCCTGATGGCCGCCGAACCCGATCTGGCCCGCGGCGGCATTCGCCTGCGTCAGTTTGGCCAGACGGTGATCGAGCACCTGGGAGGGCGCAAAATTCATCCCTCCTGGGCGGTGCCCGGCGGCGTGCGATCGGGGCTGTCAGAGGCGGGCAAAGCCGACATTCGCGATCGCATTCCCGCCGCCAAAACCACCATTCTCTCTGCCCTAGAGCGGTTTAAGCAGCAGCTCGAGGGCCTGGGGCAGGAAGCCCACATTTTCGGCAACTTCCCCAGCTTGTTTATGGGGTTGGTGGCTCCCGACGGCACCTGGGAGCACTACGACGGCCACCTGCGCTTTGTCGATAGCGGCGGCAACATCATTGCCGATCGGCTTGACCCGAGCGACTACCGGGAGTTTATTGGCGAGGCCGTGCAGCCCGACTCCTATCTCAAATCGCCCTACTACAGGCCCCTGGGGTATCCCGATCAGGCCGAGCACTGTCGGCTGGAGAGCGGCTTATATCGGGTGGGGCCACTGGCGCGGCTGAATATCTGCGATCGCATCGGCACCCCCCTGGCTGAGCAAGAACTGCACCAGTTCCGCCAGCACGGCACTGTCAATGGCACGGTCAATAGCTCGTTTTTCTACCACTACGCCCGCCTGATCGAAATTCTGACCTGCATCGAGCGCATTGAAGTCGCCCTGGAGGATCTAGAGTTGCAGAGCGATCGCCTGAGAGCGCGGGCCGATGTCAACCAGCAAGAGGCGGTCGGCGTTAGCGAAGCCCCTCGAGGCACGCTTTTCCACCATTACCAGATCGATGCCAATGGCCTGCTGACCCAGGTCAATTTGATCATTGCGACCGGCCAAAATAACCTGGCCATGAACCGCACGGTGGCCCAGATCGCCCGTCACTACATCCACGGGCCTGACATTCCTGAACCCTTGCTCAACCGGGTTGAGGCGGGCATTCGCGCCTTTGACCCCTGCCTCAGCTGCTCGACCCACGCCGCCGGGCAGATGCCGCTGCACCTCCAGCTGATCAGTGCCGAGGGAGAGGTGCTGGATCAGCGGTATCGCTGAGCGCTGCCCCAGAGTTCCTACGGAGTGCACAGAGCCTGTCCCCATCGGCCAAATTTCTGGAGATTCCCTCAATACCAAATCCTGCTTGGCATTGCCAATTCCCACAATTCCCGGGTGGTGCATTGCGGCTAATGGAGGCGATCGGTTACTGCCAGGCGAGATTGTGGCCGCGAATGCACCCTACGGGCTGGCTTGTGGGTACTCGGTAGATCTAAAACCTCACAAGATCCTCAAATCTAGAGCCTATTGTCAGAGTGGGGTTCTGTGTTCTCTAACCCCCTATTCATCACCCCCCACCCCTCCAGTGCCATGACCGCTATCCCCCATCCCTGCACCTTTCTGATTGTCGGCTACGGCAACCCGCTGCGGGGCGATGACGGCGTCGGCCCCCAGGTGGCCAGGACGGTTGCCGACTGGCAGATTCCCTGGGTCAAAACCCTGGCGGTTCCCCAACTCATGCCGGAGCTGGCCGTGGAGATGGAGACGGTCGACTACGCGATCTTTGTCGATGCCTGGGGCAAAAGCGGTGCCTCGCCCCCCCCAGCCCACCTCTGCCTGGAGCCGATTGTGACGCCTCCCTGCCACGGCACCGCCGCCCTCGACCACGCCTGGAGTCCAACGGCGCTGGTGATCCTCACCCAGCGGCTCTACGGTCGCTATCCCCAGACCTGGCTGCTGCCAATTCCTACGGAATGCTGCGAGCTGGGCGAAACCCTTTCGGAGACGGCGCAGCAGGGGGTTAATCGCGCCCTGCGAACCATTGAGCAGTGTTTGACCACCTATCGGCGGCCTACCTTTACCCCGGTGGAGCCATGCATGAAGTCGGCTTAATGCAGGCGGCGCTGGCGATCGCCCTCGACCAGGCCGCCGCCCAAGGAGCCAGCAAAATTCACGCCCTGGAAATGCATGTGGGCCAGCAGTCGGGGGTTGTGCCCGCCGCCCTGGCCTTTGCCTTTGAGGTGGTCAGTGCAGGCACGGCGGCAGCGGGGGCTGAGCTAAGACTCAAATCAATTCCGACCCGGTGCTACTGTGCCCGCTGTCGCCAGGAGTTTCAGCCGACGGACTGGGTGTATGAATGCCCAGTCTGTCACGGCCTCAGCACCGACATTCGCCAGGGCCAAGATCTAGAACTCGCATCGCTGGAGGTGTCATAACATGTGCGGCAACTGTGGGTGTCAAACCGATGCTGACATCAAGCCCTCGGCCACAGCTCCAACCCGAGTTTTGCAGCTTCAGCAAAACCTGCTGACCCAGAACGATCGCCGGGCTGAACGCAATCGCGCTCTATTTCGGCACCTGCTGACGCTCAATATTTTGGCCTCACCGGGGGCGGGCAAAACCACCCTGGTGCAGAGCCTGTTGCGCGATCGCGCCCTAATCGCCGAATCTGATCCAATGCACCATCACCCGACACCGTTGCAGGCGGGGGTAATTGTGGGCGATCTGGCCAGCGATCGCGATGCCCAGCGGCTGCGCCAATCGGGCGTGCCCGTGGTGCAGATCAACACGGGCGAACTCTGCCATCTGGATGCTGATAGCGTGACCCAGGCCGCCCAGCAGCTCGATTTGGCCCATCTGCATCTGTTGATCATTGAAAATGTGGGCAATCTGGTCTGCCCCGCCGCCTTTGACCTGGGTGAAGACCTGCGCCTGGTGCTGATGTCGGTCACCGAGGGAGAAGACAAACCGCTGAAATACCCCACCATGTTTAAGTCGGCCCACGCCATCATCCTCAGCAAAATTGACCTGGCCGAGGTGGTTGGGTTTAACCGGGAAGAGGCGCTGCACAATCTGCATCTAATTGCCCCCCAAGCGCTGATCTTCGAGCTGTCGGCCACAACTGGGGCCGGGCTGCCGAGCTTCTATGCCTACCTGGGACAGGCGATCGCTCAATGCCGCGAAAAGACGATGGCGCAACCAGGGTTGGCGAATTCCTCCTAAGACGCGGTCAAGCAAAACCCCTACACGGTGCATTGCTGCGCGTTGGCCTTGCCGCGCCTTAGCGCTATGCACCCTACGCAAATTCCTATTCTCAAGCCTCATCAATTACTTGGGTAGACCACATGGAATTGCAGCTGGTTGATTTAGAGCTACCGCCGGACAGCAATCTAATTTTGGGTCAGAGCCACTTTATAAAAACGGTGGAAGACCTGTACGAGGTCATGATCGCGGCCTCGGCCCAGGTTCAGTTTGGGCTGGCGTTTTGCGAGGCTTCTGGCCCCTGCCTAATTCGCGCGGCGGGGAATAACCCAATGCTTGAGCAGGCTGCGATCGCCAATGCAGAGGCGATCGCAGCGGGGCACAGTTTCGTCATTTTGATGCAGCAGGCCTTTCCGATCAGCGTGCTCAACGTGGTTAAACAATGCCCCGAGGTCTGCCATATCTACTGCGCCACGGCCAATCCGGTGCAGGTGGTGATTGCGGCTAGCGAGCAAGGACGCGGCATTTTGGGCGTGATCGATGGCTCTGCGCCTAAGGGGGTGGAAGGGCCAGAGGATGTGCGCGATCGCCAGCAGTTCCTCCGGCAAATTGGCTACAAGCTGGGGTAAGACCAACCCATGACAACGACCAGCCTTATCCAGCAGCGCATTTGTTTAACCGTGCAGGGTACTGTGCAGGGCGTCGGGTTTCGTCCGTTTGTGTACCAACTGGCGATCGCAATGGGGCTGAGAGGTGGCGTCAAAAATACTCCCCAGGGCGCGTTGATTGATCTTGAAGGTTCCGAGAGCGCTCTGAAACAGTTTTTGCGACGGCTCCAGCAGGAAATTCCCCCTCCCGCTGCTATTCAAACCCTGACGCAACAATCCCTCGCCCTCCAGGGATTTGATCGGTTTCAGATCTGGCCCTCTGACCGGGCGGGGGATGCGGCTACCGCGCAAATCTTGCCTGATCTGGCCACCTGCCCCGCCTGCTTGCGAGATATCTTTGACCCGCACAACCGGCGCTACCACTATCCCTTCACCAGCTGTACCCACTGCGGCCCTCGCTTCAGCATTATCACCGCCCTGCCCTACGATCGACCACACACCACCATGGCGGGCTTCGAGCTGTGTGCGGCCTGCGCCGCCGAGTACGGCAATCCGAGCGATCGCCGCTTCCATGCCCAGCCCAATGCCTGCCCTCGCTGTGGCCCCCAGCTAGAGTTTTGGCCGACGACGGAACAGCCGTCGACACCGATGCAACAGGCGATCGCGGCGCTGCGGCAGGGCAATATTGTCGCTATAAAAGGGCTGGGAGGCTTTCAGCTACTGGTGGATGCGCAGCAGGGGGCGGCGGTGGAGCGACTCCGCCAGCGCAAGCACCGCCCCGACAAACCGCTAGCCCTGATGTATGCAACCCTGGCCCAGGTGCGCCGCGACTGCGAGGTCTCTGAGGCCGCCGACCACCTGTTGACATCGGCCCCTGCCCCAATCGTGCTCTTGCCCAAGCGACCTGGCCCAACGCTACTAGCTACCGCGATCGCGCCCCACACCACGCACCTCGGGGTGATGCTGCCCACCACGCCGCTGCACCATCTGCTGCTTCAGCAATACGGCTCGCCGCTGGTGGCCACTAGCGGCAACCCTGCGGGCGAGCCGCTCTGCACCGACAACCCAGCCGCCCACCAGCAACTCGCCGCGATCGCCGACGGCTTTTTAGTTCACAATCGCCCCATCCAGCGGCCCATGGATGACTCCGTGGTGCAAATTGTGCAGGGGCGACCTCAAATTTTGCGCCATGCCCGCGGCTACGCTCCCCAGGCGATTCAGCTAACCAGTGGTGTCGAGACAAACCCACGCATTCTCGCCCTCGGTGCCCACCTCAAGAGTGCGATCGCCCTGTCCCTGGGCACCCAGGTCGTCCTCAGCCAGCACATCGGCGACCTAGAGACTCCCCAGGCGATCGCCCGACTGGAGCAAACCGTGGCCGATTGGCTAACGCTCTACCGCTGCCAACCGACCGCCCTGGCCTGCGATCTGCATCCCGACTACAGCTCCACTGGCCTGGCCCAGGCACTGGCCCAGCGGTGGCAAACGCCGCTGATTGCGGTGCAGCACCACTATGCCCATGGGTTGGCGGCCATGGCCGAGCACCGCCTCACCGCCCCCGTGCTCGCCGTGGCCTGGGATGGTACGGGCTACGGCCCCGACCAAACGATCTGGGGCGGGGAATTTTTGCAGATTACAGACCAGGGGTTTGAGCGCCTGGCGCACCTGCGGCGGTTTGCCCTGCCTGGGGGCGATCGCTGTAGTCGAGAACCCCGGCGCACGGCGATCGCCCTGCTCTACGCCTGCTACGGTGATGAGGCCTTTGCCATGACCGACCTGGCCCCCATGCAGGCCTTTTCAGCGCCTCAGCGGGAGGTGCTGCACCAAATGCTCACGGGTAGCTTCAACAGCCCCATGACCTCTAGCATGGGGCGACTCTTTGATGGCGTGGCGGCCCTGATTGGCCTGCCCCAGACGGTGAGTTTTGAGGGCCAGGCGGCGATCGCCCTGGAGTGTGCTGCCGCCGAAGGTTCTGTATCAGGGGACTACCCGTTCATAGTCTCAGCCACCCAACCCGCCGTAATCGACTGGCGACCGATGGTGCAAGCGGTGGTCTGCGATCGGCGTCAGGGCGTAGCGGCCCCCATGATCGCCGCCAAGTTTCATTGCACGCTGGTGGAGGTGATGGGGGCGATCGCCCAGCGAGCTGGCGTGGCCCAAGTTGTGCTCACTGGCGGGTGTTTTCAAAACCGCATCCTAAGTGAGCAGGCTATTCAATACCTTCGCGATCGGGGCTTTGCCCCCTACTGGCATCAGCGGGTTCCACCCAACGATGGCTGCATTGCGGTGGGCCAAGTGCTCGCGGCGTTACGCCACCTTGCTCATAGCAGGAGTTAAATCATGTGCCTTGCCATACCCGGTCAGATTCTTAGTACAGCAGGACAAGACCTGGAGCGGATGGGGCGAGTCAGCTTTGGCGGTGTGGTGAAGGAGGTCAGTTTGGCCTACGTGCCGCAGGCGGAAGTGGGAGATTACGTAGTGGTTCACATCGGCTTTGCCATTTGCAAACTCGATATTCAGGAGGCTGAGCAGACGCTTCATTACCTGGAGCGAATGCACCTGAGGGAGAAGGTGGATGGGTAGCGGCTTACGCCGCTCAATCTTCAGTAGAGATATTACTGAAAGCTCATTTACACGTATCCTCAATATAATTTGAGTCTCCCACTGTTACGGAATACTTCCTTTCGGCTTCCCTTCACGCGTTACTCACATTCTCTATCGCATACTAGCTTCAGCAACTCATTCTTTACCTGTTCTGCCGAGCTGAAGATCTCTGTTATAGCCGCAATCACCTGGGTCATATCAAGTCCGGCCAATCAACCTAAGAATTTTAGACCGCTAACCCTTGTCCATCCTAATTTTATAGTGAGGTTAATTAAGCGAACTTGATATTAGAAAAATCAGACCCCTCAGAAACGTTTGAACGTTCAAACGCTTTTAGGGAAACTGTCCTAAACATACTGTCTATAGCCATAAAAAGGCTGTATGGCTTCAATATAAATTACGGCTGATATTGTAGATGCGTCGAAAATCTGCCGAATTTATTAAGAATGGACTAAACATTTAGAGTAAAACATGTGCAAAACTGCTTGCCGCTATGACTGCGCGAGCGGAGGCAGTCAGGCAAGTATTAGATGTACGCCTCCAAGCCTAAAATTTATGCACATCAAAAGTTTCAAGGAGTTCTAGCTTACCTAGGCCATAACAAATAAATTAAACCAATTTATGCTGAATTTTTAGACTTAGTAGCCGCTTGAAATAACAGCATCTGACTTGTTAATCATTAATTAATAGAATCTTCCTGAAATCCACATAGAGCTTAAATTAAGGAGAAGAAAATGGGAACGTTTACAAACAACAAGCCGGTGAAAATCAATCCGGGAAATCCAAATACAGTTTTATCCCCCATTAACATTAGTGGGTTGTCGGATGACGTCAGAAAAATCAAAGTTACCTTTGATATTCAACACACCTGGACAGGAGATCTGAGAATTTCGCTGCTCAATCCTGCGGGGTTGCGGGTAGTGCTGGTGAATCGGCGAGGTGGCTCTTCTGATGACTTCAAGAATGTCACCTTTGACCAAGATGCTCCCACATCGATTCGCGATGCTATTCCTCCGTTTACAGGGACCTATCGCCCCGAAGGGGATCTAAAGGATTTCAATGGACGCTCTCCCAATGGCACCTGGCAATTAGAGGTGAGAGATCTGGCCTTTAAAGACGGGGGGCAACTGAAAAGCTGGACAATTGATTTGGAGCTTGGGAGCATCTCTTCCCAGTACAACATCGATATCCGCATCCTGGGCGGTTTGACAGGCTCCCAGCAGGATGCCTTTGCCCTTGCGGCCAAGCGCTGGTCTTCCATCATTATTGGCGATGTACCCGATGCCAACGTGCAGGGAGAAATAGTTGACGACATCAGAATTGATGCCAAGGGCGCTCCCATTGATGGGGTTGGTGGCATTCTAGGGCAGGCAGGACCAACCTGGATTCGAGCGGGCTCCTACTTCCCCGCCACTGGTGTCATGACCTTCGACCAAGATGATTTGAAAAAATTGGAAGACGATGGACTGTTGCTCTCCGTTATCCTGCATGAAATGGCTCATGTGATTGGGTTTGGCACCATCTGGAGCTACAAAGGGTTACTCCAGGGAGCAGGGAGTCTTGACCCAACTTTTTCGGGACCGCAGGCGATGCGAGAATTCGGCACTCTACTGGGAGCGGGCACACCAACTGCTGTCCCAGTAGAGAATGGTGGCGGGCCTGGTACCCGAGATTCTCACTGGCGGGAAACGGTGTTCGGTAGCGAATTGATGACCGGCTTTATCAACCAGGGGGTGAATCCTGTCAGTCGACTCACCATTGCATCGCTGGCAGATCTGGGTTACCAGGTGAATCTGGAGGTGGCCGATCCGTATACGCTGCCCAGCTCGATCATGCTGGCGATGATGGGAGTTGGGGCAGAGTCCGCTGATCATGGCGGCTACGGAATAATTCTACCTACTGACATTGGCATTCTTGAATAGGCCGATGAGTGCTTAGCAGGGGCGTATATTTCTTATGCCCCTGCTTACCATTCCTATGATCAACATTTATGTTAAGGAAACTGGGCTTTTTTGTCTTAGTCTTTGGTCTATTCCTTTCGGTTTTATTACTGGATGTATCCTTGTTTGCCACTAAGGGAAGCAGCCCTATGACTCATGCCTTGCACACAGAGCCGGATACAATCGTCATACAGTGGCGAACTATGGGTGGACTTTCTATCGATAGAAGCAACATCGCGGATTTGACAATTTATGCTGATGGCAAAAGCATTGTGGGGCCTCGTTTTGGCCAGGGTAAACCTGTGGAGGGTGAGCTATCAATGGGGCGGATTCAAGACCTGCTCAGGTTTGCTATCGATGAGCAGCATTTCTTTCGGTTTGATAGCGGAGCCGTTGATGATGAAATCAACGCGATCCTTCAACAGCGTCAGGTGGACTCCCAAGATACTGGTGGAATTGCCGTTCCTCTAGGGCCACCCTATGTTGATGCAGGCACGACGGTAATTTTGATTGCTGCGGACGGTCGGCGGTATGAGGCTAGCTTCCAAGGGTTAGTTTTTGCAGCTCAAGATTACCCAGAGATTAATGCTCTGCAACAATTGCAGGCAATTGAGCTAAGGCTACTCAGTGTGGCAGAGGAATTGGCCAATTTGAATAGGGAATAAGCTGTGATCGCAGTGTTCGAAAAGAGAGGAAAGCGATCGCTCCCCTCCCTAATTTGCTCTTTGATCAGCGATCGCCAGCCAGAACCCGACCAGAACGCAACTAACGAGGTGTAATATGTCCGCCAACATCAACGGTGTCATGCTACAGGGCTTTCACTGGTTCCTAAAACCAGATTTTCCTGAAAGCCGTGACCGTAGCCTGTGGCAATTTCTCCGGGACGAGGCGAATTATTTCAGAACCATTGGTATCGATGCGATCTGGATTCCCCCCGCTTACAAAGCTGCTTTTAACCGCAGCAATAGCGTGGGCTACGATGTTTACGATCATTTCGATTTAGGTGAATTTTTTCGAAATGGAGAAATCACTCCCAGAACTAAGTATGGAACGAAGACAGAACTCGTTGAAGCTGTGCGATCTCTGCACGGCGATGGCAGTCAAAAATATATTCAGGTATATGCCGATGTCGTACTCAACCACAAGATGGGAGGCCAGGAAGACGACTACTGGCAGGCCATTCGAGTTGAAAAAGACAACCGCAGTTCTGAACGCTGGGGTGATGGGTTTGAACAAGGAGTGATCGAAATTAAAGCCTACACAAAGTTCGATCACCCTGAGCGAGGAGGCAAATATTCTAGCTTTCATTGGCGGGCCAAACACTTTGATAGCGTCGATGCGATCGCCGAAATTCGCCAGCATGGCAATGTTTTTCATGATCCCCAGGACAAATACATTTATCGTTTTTTGTACAACGAATCAGGGTATATCCCTGCCAATAAGAATTTTGAATCCTGGGTATCCACCGAGAAAGGCAACTACGACTATCTCACCGGCTGCGATTTTGACTATGGTCGGCAAGATGTGTGTGAGGAAATGAAATCTTGGGGTGGTTGGTTCGCCAAAGAGCTTGACCTGGATGGGGTCAGATTAGATGCCGTCAAGCACATCAGCGCCGACTACATACGGGAATGGTTGAGGCATGTGCGCTGGCAGACGGGCAAAAACCTGTTTGCCGTTGGTGAATATATTGCCGGTTCCACCGAACCCCTGCACGCTTACGCTACCCGCGTAACGGTTGAAGGTGAGCACCCTCAGCCCATCACCCTGTTTGACTTTCCCCTGTGCTTCAAATTTAAAGACGCCAGTCGTAGGGGAGAAGGTTTCGACCTTCGCACGCTTGACCAGGGAACGTTCATGGCAGAACAACCAGCCCTGGCGGTTACCTATGTCGAAAACCACGACTACGAGTACGGCAGAGGCTTTAACTCCCACGTTGAGGAGTGGTTTAAGCCCCTGGCCTATGCCTTTATTCTGCTGCGAGAAAGAGGATACCCCTGCATTTTCTTCCCGGATTATTATGGCTCCCTTGACTGGGTTGAAAATGGCACTCTCTGGCACCGAGCGCAGAACCCTGGCAGAGAATACCTGGATCTGCTGCTGAAACTGAGGAAGCAATTTGCCCTGGGAGAAGAACGATATTACGCCGATCGCAACGTTGCCGGATGGGTGCGGATGGGGTTTTTCCCTGGTGCTAAGGGGGCGATGGCAGTGGTCATCAACACCGCCTATGGAGCGGTCAAAGCGGTGGGGATGAATACCGGACGGTTCAACAAACGCTTTTACCATCTGGCGACCCTCAAGCTAACGGAGCACGGTTTTGTGGTGGTGCGTCAGCGCTATGACCGCTACGGCGACAAAGCTGAAGGTTTGTGGACGGACGCTAACGGCTGGGCGGACTTTCTCGCCGATGGTGGCACAGCATCTATTTGGATCGAAGACGGGGTTGGGTTAGAGGGCTAATAAACCCTTCACAACTTCCTCAGAGTTTTTCTATAGGCTGAAGTTCAAAGGTTAGCGATCGCCCCATGAGGATTTCTGCCATGACCGTTTCGTCTTGCCCCAGACTGCGACTGCCACCCTCAACCCACTCTGTAACTGGAGCAATGCAGCTGAGAGAAAATTCGGAGGGGTGATTGTGGCGATTGATGCGATCGCATAGAACAGTTTTCATCACTCTCTGGAGAGATGGCTATGGGAAAGGGATAACCCCCAATTTGTCGGCCTACACAACAAACTGGCAAATATATGGATCTTTGCCGCCTATCTACCCTTCAAAGAGCTTTAAGCAGATTATTTGCTGCCTATTCACCCTCACTGGGGTGTTAAACGGCAGATAATTTGCCTATTCGCACGGAACGGGATGTATAGACAGACCGAATTGATCCAATAAATAACTAAGTCTGTTGTATCTCTGGATCGAGCAGTTTATGAACCAATCAGAGGCTTGGCCCTTTGCAATTGAAACAATTAAGCAAGCAAATCACATTCTGATACTCACTGGCGCAGGGATATCAGCTAGTAGTGGTATTCCAACTTTCCGCGATCGTGGTGGACTTTGGAACGAATTCACACCTGCGCGTTTTGCTACATGGCCAGGTCTATTAATATCCTTAGTCTTAACGCCTAAAAAAGTAGTCCAATTTTTGATAGGCGTTTTAGAGCCAATTGCTCAAGCTAAACCTAATGCAGCACACAATGCTATTCACAAACTTGAAGATGTTAAAAAAGTAACTATTGTTACTCAAAATATTGATCGCCTTCATCAACGTGCTGGCAGCACTAACGTGGTCGAATTACATGGAACTTTATTTGAAGTAATTGATATTCAATCTGGTCAAGTATCAACACTCTCTGCTGGTGAATTACAAAATATTGTGCAAGGCCTTCACAAATTAGCTAGCCAAAATTATGTTTTACCTAAACTTCTTCACACAATTCAACCACTATTTTCTATAAGCCTGAAAGGTATACGAATTCCCAATGTTATTTTATTTGGTCAACCGCTAAATACAGCTTTATATGAAGCAGCATGTATTGCAGCGTCAGAGTGTGACTGCATGTTCGTAGTTGGGACTTCTGGAACGGTTTTTCCAGCAGCCAACCTTAAACATATTGCTAAACAAGCCGGAGCAAGAGTTTTTGAGATTAATCCTACACATATCATTGAACTCAACTCTACTCAAACTTCTACCACGATTCACTTAACAGGCTTAGCGGAACAAATTTTACCTGAGCTAGTTGAAAAAGCTACGCAAAACAAAAGATAGAAGGAGTGGAGCTTACACGAGAAAATACTTACGTATAAAGAAATAACCATCAAAGATACATCAAGACAACGGCAGGAGTAAATATAATCATGCTTTACTGCCGTCATTAACAGCTTCCACCCAGAATCTATATGTTCGATCTGAGATTGTCTCACTATGATTCAGATAGAGGTCATTTAAAGCACCTAAAAAAGCCTCAGAATAATTACTTAATCCCAAAATCTTCAAGCTTTTCAATATTCGTGTAATCCGCAAATAGTTGTGGTTGTTTTTCCTAAGCCATTTGCTTACTTTTTCGTCGTGATCAACTGATTTTTTTATACAAATTAAATCCTGCGAATCATCGCAGCAAAATCCATAAAATCCCATCATAAGCTTGAAGGATTTACTTAGGTTTTCAATCAGTTTTTCGTCATTCATAAATAGGTTTATTTGTTGATCTGTTAATATCGGAGCCTTTGGGTTAAAGGCACTCCTTTCGGTAAGAGGAAAAAGCCATTGAATATAATCATGTTCATGTTCAAGCTTGTCAAGGCTCCAGGTTAATATTTCATCAAGCGTATATCCTTCTCTATATATGCATGATGGAATAGTACGTCCTCTACCATAGTAGAAATTAATCAGAGGACTGACTGAATTCGAGCAGTTTTCACTATTTAAAGAAGACATGGTTTCAATTTACATTGATTTAAGCCGAGGATTAATAGCATACCTATTTGTTGAACATATTTACAGCAATTCTCGCATTACGTTTTAGCAAGACTGGTGAGAGAATATTGCTGGATTTCTTGCCTTTGTAAATTACTATATTAACGGACTCTAAATAGCTAGCCGCTCCAGATGAACCAAGCAGCACGTCTAAAATTGCAAGCAGTAGAACGAAAAATGCCGCTTCTTTCTTCTCCAAACCTCCATGCCCTGCACCCAACAAAGGTATATAAAGTCTACTGATTCTATGCTTGAGTACAACTTTTCTGATTTCATCTATCGCGATAAAAATAAAAGGGATTGTAGCCCTAAAGGATTCACCTACACTTTGAGCAACGGCTACTATAAGAAGTCTACATGGAATAGAGAGGGGTTTTTCTAGATATAGACAAGTTCCAATGCTATATCTTTTCTGAAGAGAGCCTTCTATTTCTTGGGATGGAAACTCCTGAAGATAATTTTCAACCTTCTCTTGAATTGTTGGGATCTGGTCGTTAACTTGTCCCGTCACAGGATCTTCACGTCTAAATTTTGCATTCATATATGCCCCGAGCGCACTTTTCGTATCATAAAAACACTCGTGACTAAAGGAGTCATTTGTCGGTAGGACAACAGCGTAACGATTATCTCTTATGTCATCTCCAAAGTTTTGAATTTCTCCGTAAATCACATTTATATTTGTATCTTTATAGACGACAGTGCATATGATATTTCTAGGTAAATCTTTTTGTCTATTCGTAGCTGTTTTAAATACTGCCAAGGAATCGCTCTCCAGCAAGAATACTGCTAAAGCAAAAAATACAAATAAACATCCACTGACAAAAGGAAGCAGGGAAAACTGAGTTGAAATCGTCCACTTAGCATTCACATAGCCTACATTGAACAATGATATGACAAGTAAAAAAAAGCCAAGGGTTAAGAGAAGAACATGAAACTCGACTTCTTTAAGGAATGTAACTATTGGGTCAATTAAATCTTTCATGTTTCTCCACTTATCAATAGAAACGGCTATGTCAGCAGTCTAAGAGTGCTTGTAATCTTAATTTTGGCGATAATATAACATAGGTACGCCAAACAACTTGGTTGGAGCGGACTATTGAAGTTGTTTGGTGTTGTAGCAAAGGATATTAGCAACCGCTCACCGAATCGTTATGTCACTCTTTCCTTTGTTGGGTGGCGGCTGAAAAAGACCTGTTGGCCCGGTGTCAGGCAACTGGCCTAAAAGCTTTGACGCCCTAACCCTTCACAACTTCCTCAAAGTTTCTCTATAGGCTGAAGCTCAGAGGTCAGCGATCGCCCCGTGAGGATTTCTGCGATGACCGTCTCTGCTTTGCCCCAGACCACAACCGCCACCCTCGACGGCAACGAAGCCGTCGCCCGAGTGGCCTACGCCCTCAGCGAAGTGATTGCCATTTACCCCATCACCCCCGCCTCGCCCATGGGGGAATGGGCCGATGCCTGGACCGCCACCGGTCAGCCCAACCTGTGGGGCACGGTGCCCGCCATTGTGGCCATGCAGAGCGAAGGCGGCGTGGCCGGAGCAGTCCATGGCGCGCTCCAAACCGGGTCGCTCACGACTACCTTTACGGCATCCCAGGGGCTGTTGTTGATGCTACCCAATCTGTACAAGATTGCCGGTGAGCTAACGCCCTGCGTGATTCATGTGGCGGCGCGATCGCTAGCGGCCCAGGCCCTGTCGATCTTTGGCGACCACAGCGATGTGATGGCGGCTCGCAGCACCGGGTTCGGCATGCTGTGCTCGGCCTCCGTGCAGGAGGCGCAGGATCTGGCGGCGATCGCCACGGCAGCTACCCTGGCCAGCCGCATCCCCCTGCTGCACTTTTTCGACGGCTTTCGCACCTCCCACGAGGTTCAAAAAATTGAGCTGCTGACCGAGGAAGTGCTGCGATCGCTGATCGACGATGAGCTGATTGCCCAGCATCGCCAGCGGGCTCTGAGTCCCGATCATCCGGTGATTCGCGGCACGACCCAAAATCCCGACGTGTTTTTCCAGGCGCGGGAGGCGGTGAATTCCTATTACCAAAACTGCCCCGATATCATCGCCCAGGTGATGGATCGCTTTGCCCAGTTGACCGGCCGACGCTATCGACCCTTTGAGTACTACGGTAGCCCCCAGGCTGAGCGCGTGGCGGTGCTGATGGGTTCTGGCTGTGAGACGGTGCAGGCCACGGTAGATGCGCTCAATGCCCAGGGCGAAAACGTCGGCTTAGTCAAAGTGCGGCTCTATCGTCCCTTTGACGCCCAGCGATTTGTCGAGGCTCTGCCTAAAACAGTGCAGGCGATCGCCGTGCTCGATCGCACCAAGGAGCCTGGCAGTGCCGGAGAACCGCTCTACCTAGACGTGCTCGCGGCCCTGGTTGAGCAGCGATTTGCGCCGATGGATAGCGGCTTTCCGGTGGTGGTGGGCGGGCGCTATGGCCTGTCGTCGAAAGAATTTACCCCGGCCATGGTGAAGGCGGTTTTTGATCATCTTCGGCTCGACGGGTGGCAACCCCACCGGCCCCATTTCACCATTGGCATCCACGACGATGCCACCCGCACCCGCCAGCGCCACTTCACCATCGGCATCCACGACGATGTCACCCACACCAGCCTGCCCTACGACCCCAGCTTCTCGATTGAGCCGGCGCAAACCGTACGGGCGGTCTTCTACGGGTTGGGGGCAGACGGTACCGTAGGGGCCAACAAAAACACGATCAAAATTATTGGCGAGGCGACCCCCAACTACGCCCAGGGTTACTTCGTGTACGACTCTAAAAAGTCTGGCTCAGTCACCACCTCGCACCTGCGGTTTGGCCCAACACCAATCCAGGCTCCCTATCTGATCGACCAGGCCAACCTGGTTGCCTGTCACCAGTGGATGCTGCTCGATCAGCTCGATATTTTGGGGCCGGCGATCGCCGGGGCGACCTTTCTGGTCAACTCGCCCTATGCTCCGGAGGAAACCTGGCACCAGTTCCCCGATCGCATTCAGGCTCAGATTCTGCAAAAGCAGCTGAGCGTCTACGCCATTAACGCTTACCAGGTCGCCCGAGAGGCCGGTATGGGCAACCGCATCAATACCGTCATGCAGACCTGCTTTTTTGCCCTGTCGAAGATTTTGCCCCAGGAGGAGGGGATCGCGGCCATTCAGCAGTCGATTCGCAAAACCTATGCCAAGAAGGGGGCGGCGATCGTCGCCATGAATCTGCAAGCGGTGGATCAGACCCTGCAACACCTGTACGAGATCCCGCTGCCGACTGGCGCTCAGCCTGCAACCATTCCGCCCCTAAAGCCCGCCGTCTCCGATCGCGCCCCGGCCTTTGTGCAAACGGTGCTCGGCCCCATGATGCAGCGCCAGGGCGACGAGTTGCCGGTCAGCGCCCTGCCCTGCGATGGCACCTACCCCACCGGCACCGCCCAGTGGGAAAAACGCAACATTGCCCAGGCCATTCCGGTGTGGGATCCGCAGGTGTGCGTGCAGTGCGGCAAATGCGTGGTGGTCTGCCCCCACGCTGTGATTCGCAGCAAGGTGTACGGGCCAGAGCAGCTGGCCGAGGCTCCGCCAGGCTTTAAGCACACCGCCGCCCGGGAGTGGCCCGGCCAGCAATTTACCATTCAGGTGGCCGCGGAAGACTGCACCGGCTGCGGCATCTGTGTGGATGTGTGCCCCGCCAAAAATAAATCGATTCCTCGCCTCAAGGCGATCAATATGACGCCGGTCTACCAAACTGGCCCCCAGGTTGGCCCGGCTGAAGCCGATCTAGACCCTGCCACCCCGGCGCCAACTATCGACCTGCGGCAGCAGGAGAAACCGAACTGGGACTTTTTCCTCCAGATTCCCAACCCCGATCGCACCGCGTTAAACCTGCACAAAATCAGCCAGCAGCAGATGCAAGAGCCGCTGTTTGAATTTTCGGGGGCCTGTGCGGGCTGTGGCGAAACCCCCTACCTCAAGCTGCTCACCCAGCTGTTTGGCGATCGCCTGCTGGTGGCCAATGCCACCGGCTGCTCTTCGATCTACGGCGGCAACCTGCCCACCACCCCCTGGAGCCACAATGCTGAGGGCCGCGGCCCAGCCTGGTCGAACTCGCTGTTTGAAGACAACGCTGAATTTGGTCTGGGCTTTCGAGTTTCCATCGACAAGCAGGCTGACTATGCCGCCGAACTGCTGCGATCGATCGCCGCCGCCGAGGGCTTGGGGCGGTCGGCTCTACCAACGTTGGCCCCACAGATTCTCCAGGCCCAGCAGACCGACGAAGCCGACATTGTGGAGCAGCGAGAGCGCGTTGCCCAGCTCAAAACCCTGCTCACCGAGATGGCTCAGACTCCCCTGGATGAAGCCCTACAGGCCAATATTCAGCGGCTGCTCTCCCTGGCTGACGCCTTAGTCAAGAAGAGCGTGTGGATTGTCGGCGGGGACGGCTGGGCCTACGACATTGGCTACGGCGGGCTGGATCACGTGCTGGCGAGCGATTCTTCTGGGAAGAGGCTACGCCAACGCAACGTTAATATCCTGGTTCTGGATACCGAAGTCTATTCCAACACGGGCGGCCAGCAGTCTAAATCCACCCCGAGGGCCGCCGTCGCCAAGTTTGCCGCCGCTGGCAAAACCACCGCCAAAAAAGATCTGGGTCTGATGGCGATGACCTACGGTTCTGCCTACGTGGCCAGCGTCGCCCTGGGGGCTCGCGACGAGCACACCCTCAAAGCCTTCCTCGAAGCTGAAGCCTACAACGGCCCTTCGCTGATCATTGCCTACGCCCACTGCATTGCCCACGGCATCGAGATGTCTACGGCCATGCACCACCAAGCGGCGATCGTCGATGCGGGGCGCTGGCTGCTCTACCGCTACGACCCGCGCCGCCGGGCCGAGGGTCTCAACCCCCTCCGCCTCGACAGCCGTGCGCCCCAGCTGCCGGTGGAGCAGTCGATGTATGCCGAAAATCGGTTCAAACTGTTGACCCACAGCGACCCCGCAGCGGCAAAAACCTTACTGCGGCAGGCCCAGCAGGATGTGCAGCGGCGGTGGCGGTTGTATGGGGCGCTGGCGGAGATGGCGGAGTTGGGGGAGGGGAGTGGGGAGTGAGGGGGTGAGGAGATGAGGAAGGTGAGGAGATGAGGGGGTGAGCGAGTAAAGCACACATTCTAAAGGGAGATGAGCCCATGCAGTGGAAACTGGTGAAATGGTGGCTGGTTGGTTTTCTCGCCCTGCTTTGGGCGATCTGGGTTAGTGGTAGCACTCTGCCCGCCCAGGCTGACCCCACCGATCAAGACATCTTCAGAATAGGCGGTGATCTAGTAATCGCCGAGTCTCAGACGGTGAATGATGCCTTTGCCATTGGTGGCGACCTCACCGTGCAGCCGGGGGCGATGGTGCGGGGGGATGCCTTCGCCATCGGCGGCAACCTCCGGCTTGAGGACGATGTTCAAGTCGCTGGGGATGCCTTTGCCATTGGGGGCCGGGTGATGCGCTCTGATAGTGCCGTGGTCAGCGGCAGCGAGTTCACGGTGCTAGAGAACTTCAACGACCTGTTTGAGCGCTTTGGTGTGCTCGGCACGCTCTATCTGGGCAATGTGGTGTTTTGGGTGGTAACCTTTGTGGCGGCGGCGATCGCAGGTTGGCTGCTGCTGCTGCTGCTGCCGGGGCATATCGATGCGATCGCCACCGTCATCCACGCGCGTCCCGTTATGAGCCTGGTCTTTGGCATCGGTGGGTTTGCCACCCTGCTGATTCTCACCGTGCTGATTTCAGGCAGCGTCATTGGGGCCATTGTCATCCCGTTGGTCAATCTTGTCGCTGTCTTGACCGGGCTTTTGGGCGGCATCGCCACCTGTGTTTGGCTGGGCAAACGGATACGCGCTCAAACGCCCAACGCCAGGTTCCAGCACTTCTGGCTGGGGTGGTTGTTGCTGTTTGTCATCAGCCTGATTCCGATCGCGGGCGGGCTGTTGATCAGCCTGATTACCCTGTTTGGCTTCGGGGCTACGCTGCTATCCCGCTACGGCGTCCAAACCGCAAGCACCCTGCCGATGGGGCTCGATCGCCTAGAACACCAAACCGAATAAACCCAGCGCTGGCGATCCAACCGGGGCGATCGGCTCCCTTTTGGACTATCCCTTTCTCTATTCCTAATTATGCTTGCCACCCGCTACCTTGGCCTTGATCTCCGATCGCCCCTGGTGGTCGGAGCCTGCGGGCCGCTCACCGAAGATCTGACCCATCTGCGACAACTGGAAGATGCGGGAGCCGCTGCGATCGTGCTGCATTCCCTATTTGAAGAACAGCTCCAGGCGGATCGCACCGCGCTGGACTACCATTTCGCTCAGGGCACCGAGAGTTATGCTGAAGCCCTAACCTATGCCCCTCCTCAGGCGTTGTTCCACGTCAGCGCGTCAGCCTACTTAAACCATATTCAACGAGCTAAGGCGATGGTGAATGTTCCGATCATTGCCAGCCTCAACGGCAGCACCCCCGGCGGGTGGACTGACTACGCCAAAGACATTGAAGCCGCTGGAGCCGATGCGTTAGAGCTAAATATCTACGCCGTGCCCACAGACCCCAATCAGACCGCCGCCCAGATTGAGCAAGCCTACGTCGATATCGCCTATGCCGTTACCCACAGCGTCACGATTCCGGTGGCGGTCAAACTGAGCCCCTACTTTACCAATCTGGCGCATCTGGCCCATCGGCTGGCGCTGGCGGGCGTGGATGGGCTGGTGTTGTTCAATCGGTTTTATCAGCCCGATATCGATTTAGAGACCCTAGAGGTCTCGTCCCATGTCTTGCTCAGCACCCCCCAAGATCTGCGCCTGCCGCTGCGGTGGATAGCGATTTTGTTTGGGACGCTGCCGGTCGATTTTGCGGCCACCAGCGGCATTCACCAGGCCGAAGATGCGATCAAGATGCTGATGGCGGGGGCCAACGTCACGATGATGGTCAGTGCGCTGCTGCGCCACGGTATCGATCATTTACGCACTGTCGAGCAGGGGCTGCGGGGGTGGCTACAAGACCACGAATATGACTCGATTCAGCAGCTCCAGGGCAGTATGAGCCAGCTCAACTGCCCTAACCCCCAGGCCTTTGAGCGGGCGCAATATATTAAGTCAATTCAAACCTATCAGGCAAATCTGGCTCAGATCGATCAACCCTCTCGCTACTTTGGCTGATGGCATTAGACACCATGAAGTACATCAGCGAGTATCGCGACGAGGGACTGGTTCAGGATTATGTGAACGCGATCGCAGCCCTCGTCACCCAGCCCTGGACTCTGATGGAGATCTGCGGCGGACAGACCCACACCATCGTCAAGTACGGCCTCGATCAGCTGATGCCGCCCGAGATTACGCTGATCCATGGCCCTGGCTGCCCGGTCTGTGTCACCGATGCCGCCCTGATCGACCAGGCGCTGACCCTGGCTGCCCAGCCCGACATTATTTTTTGCACCTACGGCGACATGGTGCGAGTGCCGGGCACCACCGCCGATTTGCTTAGCGTTAAGGCCCAGGGGGGCGATGTGCGCCTGGTCTATTCGCCGCTGGATGCCCTGGCTCTGGCCCGCTGCCACCGCGATCGCCAGGTGGTGTTCTTTGCCGTCGGCTTTGAGACCACCGCCCCCGCCACGGCGATGGCCGTCTATCAGGCGGCTCAAGAGCAGATTGAAAACTTCTCGGTGCTGGTCGCCCATGTGCTGGTGCCCCCCGCCATGGAGGCAATCTTGGC
The DNA here is from genome assembly GCF_034932455.1 of Leptolyngbya sp. CCNP1308. Classification (NCBI taxonomy): domain Bacteria; kingdom Bacillati; phylum Cyanobacteriota; class Cyanophyceae; order Leptolyngbyales; family Leptolyngbyaceae; genus Leptolyngbya; species Leptolyngbya sp. CCNP1308. The sequence continues at coordinate 29,921 of NZ_JAYGIH010000037.1, forward strand.
CGCCCCCGACTGCCGGGTGCAGGGATTTTTGGCGGCGGGCCATGTGTGTACGGTGACGGGGTATTACCAATATCCGGCGATCGCCGCCAAATACCAGATTCCCATCGTGATCACCGGCTTTGAACCCGTCGATATTTTGCAGGGGGTTTATCTCTGCCTACAACAGCTCGAAACTGGCCGGGCCAAGGTCGAAAATCAGTACGCGCGATCGGTGACAGCGCTGGGAAACCAGCCAGCTCAGCAGCTGATGGCCGAGATCTTCCAGGTGATGCCGCGAGTGTGGCGGGGGTTAGGGAGCCTGCCCCAGAGCGGGCTGGGCCTGTGCGAGCCCTACTGCCATCTAGATGCCCAGGTACGGTTTCGCGATCGCCTTCGCTCTCAGGTTGAAACACCAAAGGCCGAGGATATCTGCATCAGCGGTCTGGTGTTGCAGGGGTTGAAAAAGCCCCACCAATGCCCTGCTTTTGGCAATCGCTGTTGCCCAGAACACCCCCTTGGAGCCCCGATGGTATCGACCGAAGGCGCCTGTGCCGCCTACTATCACTATCGCCTATCGTCATAAGTTCCTCATCTTTATTTTTTATGCTGAGGATGACGCTGATTCTGGGATGACGCCATCCCTCTCACTATGAATAAACCTACTGTCAAGGACTTTGCCACCCAAATCACCGCCCTGTGGACAGTCTTTTTACTCGGCACGTTGTTTCATACACAGCTGGCGTTGATGCCCCTGTTCCATGGCCTCAATGTGGCTGAATCTCACGCCCATAGCTACGTCAGTGTGAATGCCGTGATGTGGTTCATGCTGATATTTTTCTGCCTGCCGCTGCTGGCGATCGCGGGCTGCACGTTCTATGCCTCTCGGCAATTTCGCCAGCTGCATTTTGGCATGACGCTAATTTACACGGTGCTGAACCTGCTTCACCTCGTGTTGGACAGCATAATTGCGGTTCCGAGCTATCAGCTCGTGTTGATGGCGCTGTTGTTAGGTGTGGGACTACTGCTTAATGGGGTTGCTTATCGATGGATGAGAGCCTCCAGCAGAACTGAGCAGCGATTTAACCCTTCAACTTGAATGTTTGGGGCCGTCTTGAAGACGTTTATCCAAACCCGTGAGATCCTTCGCTGACTGAATCCTGGGGTCAGCCTATTTTGCTGCTCAAACTTCTTTATAGCTGGTTAATAGCAGGTCGGTTACGAGAGGGACTGTTCATCCATACTGGATATCCGGTTTCATCTCGCTGTTCCATACTGCGGTCAGTGTCGTCAGTCGTAGCTAATGCAGTGTCTTCAGATCTAGCATTTAACGCCAAGTAAAAATTAATCAGGAGCTTAAGGCCATGCTATTTCGTCAACTTTTTGATCCAGATACCTGGCTATACATCGGCAAAGGCACCGAAACCCTGCTGTTTCGTCAGCTCTTCGACCTCGATACCTGCTCATACACCTATCTGGTAGCTGATGCAGGTACTAAGGTAGCCGCTCTGATCGATCCAGTTTTAGAACAAGTCGAACGCGATCTTAAGCTGCTCAACGAACTGGGATTGACCCTGAAATTCTGCCTGGAAACTCACATTCATGCCGACCATGTGACCGGTACCGGAAAGCTGCGATCGCTGACTGAGTGCGAAGGCATTGTGCCTGAAAATGCCCATGCCGCCTGTGCCGATCGCTATCTCAGCCACGGTGACGTGCTCATGGTTGGCGACATCAAAATCAGCGCAATTGAAACCAATGGTCATACCGATAGTCATATGGCCTATCTGGTGAATGACACCCATGTATTGACCGGCGATGCCCTATTTATTCGAGGCTGCGGTCGCACTGACTTCCAAAGCGGCGATGCGGGAACCCTGTACGATCGCGTCACCCAGCGTCTGTTTACCTTGCCCGATGACACCCTGGTCTATCCCGCCCACGACTATCGCGGTCAGACAGTTTCCACCATTGGGGAAGAAAAACAGTGGAATCCTCGGTTTGTCGGCAAGACTCGGGCAGCCTTCATCCAGTTTATGAATGCGCTCGATTTACCTGATCCGAAGAAAATGATGGAAGCCGTACCCGCCAATGAACAATGCGGCCGCATTGATATGACGGCGCGATCGCACCCCATCTGATCCCGCATGATATAGCCTTAGTCACCTGGGTTAGGACAATCAGAAGCCTCAGAAACGTTTGAACGTTCAAACGTTCTAGGGAAACTGTCCTAACTGGACTGGCTATAGCTATAGATAGAACTGCGGTCTTTTAAAACCCCTGGCGACTCATCCACCTGGAGCTAGCGTTTGTTGAATTGCCCCATCCCCCTTGAACAGTACCCCCAGGTATTGCTGGCCCATGGCGGTGGTGGTCGCCTCATGCACCAGCTGGTTGAGACCATGTTTCTGGCTGCGTTTCAGCCGGAACCGGCTTGGCGACACGATGCGGCTAGCCTTGAGCTGTCGGGCGATCGCCTGGCGTTTACCACTGACTCCTACGTGGTGACGCCCCTGTTTTTCCCGGGTGGGGATATTGGCTCTCTGGCCGTCTACGGCACCGTCAACGACCTGGCCATGGCGGGGGCCAGACCTCGCTATCTCAGCCTCAGCTTCATTCTGGAAGAGGGGCTGCCCATGGCGACGCTGTGGCAGGTCGTGCAGTCGATTCAAGCCGCCGCCGAGCAATCCCAGGTGCGGATCGTGACCGGCGATACTAAGGTCGTCGATCGCGGCAAGGGCGACGGGCTCTTTATCAACACGGCGGGCATTGGCACCCGCGAGCAGGAGAGTGCCATCGGCCCCACGGCCATTCAGCCAGGGGATGTGGTTCTCCTCAGCGGCGATGTTGGCCGTCACGGCATCGCGATTTTGTCGGCCCGAGCGGGGTTCGCGTTTGAGACTACCATCGAGAGCGATTCGGCCCCGGTGGCGATCGCTGCGCTCGACCTCTGCCGTCAGGTTCCTGTCCACTGTCTGCGCGACCTCACCCGAGGGGGCCTCGCCAGCGCCCTCAATGAGCTGGCCCTGGCCACCCACCTGGCAATTCAACTAGAGTCAGCGGCCATTGCTGTGCAACCCGAAGTGCAGGCAGCCTGTGAACTGCTGGGGCTAGATCCGCTGTATGTCGCCAATGAAGGTCGCTTTGTGGCGTTTGTTCCCCCTGCCGCCGCCGCCGCTGCGATCGCCTGTTTACGTCAATACGATCCTGCGGCTCAAATCATTGGCACCGTCACCGCTGATCGACCCAGTCAGGTGCTGTTACAAAACCCCCTGGGCACCCAGCGCCTGCTCAATTTTTTAAGCGGCGAACAGCTTCCTCGAATTTGTTAACCAATGCGGTGCGATCGCATTCTGGCTGATTCCAGTCATCGGAATTTTGCTGCTGCTGAGCTTTTTTCTGCCCAGCGGTACTGCTCAGGCGGGCTGGTGGTCCTATCCTCCAGTGAGCATACAAAACCCATCGGGTCACTTGATCAATGGAGAGTTTATTTGGTTGGAGGCCATAGCAATTTCTGGGATGTCCGCCATCCATGGGGTTACAGAAAGCATCGCCCTAGCCTTAGCGATGATTCAAAACTTAAAGGCTCCACAGCCGCTTCAATCGCCTATCTCTAGTCCATGGCTGTGGTGCTTCGTAACTATAGATGAGGTGTAGTGTGGACTAGCAACGGTAACTATGTGCTGGGCAAAGGCGATCGCCTCCTTCCTACCTTGCTTGTCATAGATCAGCCTCACCGTCTCACTCCCCGCCACCAGCATCAGCGTCACCTCCTTAGCCGAGCACCCATCCCGCAACGCCCGCTGTGCCACCTGCAGATCCAAACTTGTCGATGACAACCCCGTCAAGTAGTGTTCCCACCGCGCCAATAGTTACTCCCTCGAATTCACCTTTGGCGGTTCCGAGGCATCTAGTTGATTCCGCTCTCGTCCAACAGTCCTGCCAACCGCTCTAGCGAGTCGATCAACTGCTGTTGTAAAACCAACTCGGTCTTGAGCTGCCCGTTCCAACTGCTCAGGTCAGGGGTCATGACCATCTCCGAGACTGGATGCGCATTGCGCAAGACCGCCACCCTCAACCGTCAGAGGCCGTCATTGATAGCCAAAGCGTGAAAAGTGCGGCGATGGTTCACGAGGCGGCGGGCTACGATGCGGGCAAAATGATGACTGCTCGTAAACGGTTTATAACCGTCGAAACCCTGGGCTTTGTGTTGCGGGTGCTGGTTACTGCCGCTATGTACCCGAACGGGACGGCGGCAAGCCGGTGCTCTCCCGAGTGAAGGAGATGGGCGTGTCCATGGAGCACCTGACCCTGATTTGGGCCGATGGGGGCTTTAGCGGCCCCGCCTTCCTGATGTGGGTGATGGATACCTGTCGCTGGATTGTCGAGGTCATCCTACGACCGCAACAAATCCAAGGTTTTGTCCTGCTAAAGAAGCGCTAGGTGGTCGAACGCACCTTTGGGTGGCTGTTCGCGTAGCGTCGCCGAAGGCATTGGGGATGCCGACGCTTGGTGCGGGACTACGAACGCCTGCCGGAAACGTCAGAATCCCTCATTTACCTCGCCATAATCCGTATTATGGTCAGGCGGTTGGCATGATTTTCGACCCTGCCGGGCTTTTCAAACACCCTCTGAGTTGAATCATGCCCGCATATTTTAATTGTTCAAGAGTGGCGACATTTGCATTCCAATCAGTTCAATGGAGCGCATCAGTTGGGCGTGGTTCATCTGTGCGTTGTCCATTTGAAACGTTACTCTCGAAATGCCGCCGAGCGATTCGCTGTGACGGCGGATTTTCTCCGCCACTTCTTCAGGACTGCCGACCAGTAACGCGCCGGTTGCGCCGCGCTGCGCGTCAAAAGCGGCGCGCGTAACGGGCGGCCAGCCTCTCTCTCTGCCGATTTTAGTGAAGGTTTCGGCGTAGCCCGGAAAGAATTCTTCGACGGCTTGTTCAGTCGTGTCGGCAACATAACCGATTGAATGCAATGAAACTTTCAGTGTTTCGGGCGCGTGTCCGGCGTACTCTCCGGCATCACGGTATAAATCTATGAGCGAGCGAAAGCGATGCGTTTCGCCGCCGATAATGGCGACCACGAGCGGCAGTCCAAGCATTCCGGCGCGGCGGAAAGATTGCGGCGTACCGCCGACCCCGAGCCAGATGGGAAACGGCTTTTGCAGCGGACGTGGATAAATCGCTTGGTTTTCCAGCGCGGGGCGAAATTTGCCCGACCAATTGACCGTTTCATTGTCCCGAATTTTGAGCAAGAGGTCGAGCTTTTCAGCGAAAATCTCGTCGTAATCGCCGAGACTAAATCCGAATAGCGGAAAGGCTTCGGTGAACGAGCCGCGCCCGACAACCATTTCGGCGCGACCTTTTGAAATCAAATCGAGCGTGGCGAATTGTTGAAACACGCGCACCGGGTCAGCCGCGCTCAGCACCGTAACCGCGCTGGTTAGACGGATGCGCTCGGTACGTGCGGCAGCAGCGGCAAGAATAACCGCGTTTGCCGAATCTAAAAACTCATGCCGATGATGCTCGCCGATACCGAAGATATCCAAGCCGGAACGATCCGCCTGCTCTATTCTCTCCAGCAGTTCAGCGATAGACTGTGCGGCATCCGCCGTTTCACCATTTTCACTCGTGCCAACCGAGGCAAAACTGTCAATTCCAACTTCCATATCATTTCCCAAGCGTTTTGCGAATGAAATAGACTGAATCCAAAACAGTAGAAAGCCTTGCTGCACGAGTTGAGCTGCTGTTCTCTCGCTCAGCAAAAACGCCTAAGCATCGTCAGCTCAGAGGGGTTGCGCTACTACGTGATCTGAATTATCAGGGAGCGGAATGAATTCAGTTTCACCGGGAACCGCCGGGAAGCGGCGGTCTTGCCAATCTCGTTTTGCCTGCTCGATACGCGCTGAGCGGCTCGACACAAAGTTCCAGTACTTTGTGCGATCGCCCACTGGTGCCCCGCCGATAATTATTGCTTTTGCCTCAGCCCCCGCACTGATATTTACTGATTCATCCGGCGCTAAAACGGCTAAACGATATGGCTCTAACGGCTTTCCATCTACGAATAGGCCGGATGTGACGCTGTAAACTGCCCTTTCTAAACCTTCCATTGACGCTAGCTGAAATTCACTACCCTCCGTGAAAACGAGCGCTAGGTAAAGGGTAGCAGAGTAGGTTTTAACGGGTGATTGGTGAGACTGGTAGCTACCGGCGATCAAGGTCGCGCTGGTGCCTGTTTCAAGCCACCTCGGTAAATCAGTCGCCGGATAATGTGAAAAGCTGGGTTCAACTTCTTCAGCGCTTTCGGGGAGGGCAATCCAGGTCTGAATGCCGTGAAGAGTAGCTTCTTTTTCTCTAAAGCTCTCGGGCGATCGCTCAGAATGAACAATACCTTTGCCCGCTGTCATCCAGTTCACCTCGCCCGGAAAAATTTCTTGTACTGTACCTAGACTATCTCTATGCAGAAGGCTTCCTTCAAACAAATAGGTAACCGTCGCTAAATTGATGTGTGGATGGGGTCTAACATCGACGCCTTTTCCAGCCGGGAGAATAGCTGGGCCTAAGTGATCAAAGAAGATGAAAGGTCCAACCATTTTCAGGGTTTCACTCGGTAAGATGCGCTGTACGCTAAACCCACCTAAGTCGTGCTTTTCAGGCGTGATTAATTGCTGAATACTCATTTTTGTACGATCCATTCTCAGTTGACGTTGCGAACGAAGATACAATCTTAATTCTGTTTCTGCTTCAGATTCTTGCCTAACTTAACTTCAATGTAATGAGTTTCAAGACTCGATTTCTTTCAGATTCTTAGGGCAAATTTTCAGATTCTTATGGTGCTAACGAATCTGCTTGGGGGTCTTTCCCGTGAATCGCTTGATGTGCTGCGTCAAATAGCTTTGACTGGAGAAGCCTAGTTGTAGGGCAATGTCTGCGGTAAGCGAAGCTATTTCGAAGGGTTATCGCCAAATTTGTTTTCGATAGCATCAACTTTGCCTGTTCTACGCGCTGTTGAATCACGTACTGACGGGGAGAAATTTCCATCGCGCATTCGATCACTACAATATTTCGCACTGCCGATTGACTACTGCGCTACATACCCACCATCAACCATCAATGTTTCACCTGTTGTGAACGATGCCAGGTCAGAGGATAAAAACAGAACTGCATTTGCAACTTCAAGCGGTGTGCCAACTCGTCCGATCGGGTGAAGCCCTGTCAAGTAAGCTTTGGCTTCATCTGTAACTGCCTCAAACAGATCTGTTTGGATTGCCCCTGGTGCCACGACATTAATGCGAATACCCGCTTTGGCATATTGGAGTGCAGCCGCTTTGGTTAAGCCTACTACCGCATGTTTACTCGCGGTGTAAAGGAGTATGTTAAGAAGTGCAACGACTCCAACCGCAGATGCCATATTGACGATCGAACCACTCCCCTGTTTCAACATCTGAGCAATTTCATATTTCATCGACAACCAAACACCTTTGACATTGACGTTCATCGTGCGGTCATATTCCGCTTCTGTTTGCTCAATCAATGAAGGGTTTTCGCCGCCCATTCCGGCATTATTAAAGGCAATATCCAACCGACCAAACACGCCAACCGCTTTATCAACCATTGCTTGAACATCGGCTTCTTTCGTGACATCTGCTTGCACAAAAATCGCCTCTCCGCCAGCTTCTTTGATCAATCGAACTGTTTCTTCACCTTCATTCATTCGACGACCCACCACCAACACCTTTGCGTGTTGTTGGGCATAAGCGATCGCGGTTGCACGGCCAATTCCCGAAGTTCCGCCAGTGACTAACGCCACTTTATCCTGCAGTATCATCCTGTTTCTCCTGTTCCAATCAATATTGACCTTCAGCGCACAATCAAACTGCGATCCGTTTAGCAATTACCAACCTCGTAAGGCTGGTTTAATCTTCTGCAAATTTCAGCACGATCTTGCCCCGTGTTCCTCCCTGCTCTAAACGCTGATGCGCCAGAACGACCTGATCCCAAGAAAATACTGAATCAATCACTGGACGAAGCTGATGACGCTCGATGAGTTTTGTCAAAGCTTCTAATTTTGCTCGGTACTGGGGTGAAAAAACAAAATGAATCGTCAGATTCTTACCCCATGCTTCAAGAAGCGATTGCGGTATTGCAACGTCTACAATGCTCGCAAGCCTACCAAAGGGACGAATAATTTCTAGACTACGCTGAATTGTTTCTCCGCCGATCGTATCTAGAACTAAATCCACACCCAATCCATTTGTTTCTTGACGAATAACTTCTACGTAATCTTCATTTTTATAATCAATCACCCGATCTGCGCCCAGGTCTGTCACGAAATCTCGGTTTCTAGAGCTACACGTCGTAAAGACGTATGCCCCGATCGCTTTGGCGAGTTGAACTGCGATCGAACCCACTCCACCCGCACCCGCATGGATGAGAACTGTTTCGCCAACTTGTAGATTGCCCCTAGTCACTAGACAATCCCAAGCCGTTCCGCCTGCAAGCGGAAAAGAAGCTGCTTCAATGTGCGATAGATTTGCAGGCTTCAATGCAACAATCGCTGCATCAGCCACATGATACTGAGCATAGCTACCGAATTCTCCAAAAATTTGCGGCGAGTAGTACACATTGTCTCCCACCTTGAAATCAGTCACAGCTTCGCCGATTTCCTCAATCACTCCTGAAACATCGACTCCAAGGATGGCGGGTAATTGAACCAGTTCCTTGTAATCACCACGACGAGTTTGGTAATCGACCGGGTTAATTGAGGTTGCACAAACTCTGACTAACACCTGATTCGCCTTCAGTATTGGTGTGGGAACCGTTTGAATCTCAAACTTCTCAGCATCACCAAACGCAGTTAATACGGCTGCTTTCATGGATTTCACCTGTGCCAAATCTCCTTGATTTAGAATAAACAGTGCCGTTGTACAAACCGGCCTTCACCCTACCAGCACCCAACTGTTTAGAACATCGTGTTATCGTTAGCCAACGCTTCCGAGATAGTCTGAAGCATGTCCAAATACTCGACTATCTTGTTTTTATCACCCACTTTACCTTCATCCCTCCGACGACCCACCACCACTACCTTTGCTTGTTTCTGGGCATCAGCGATCGCCGTTGCACGACCAATTTCTGAAGTTCCGCCAGTGACTAACGCCACTTTGTCTTGCAGTATCATTTTGCTTCTCCTGTTGGCACGAAGAGCGCGAACGTCGCCAAGTCGAAGTTGAAGGAAAAGGTGTCGGGGTAGAAGAGGTACTGTCCCAGCACGCCTATCAGACACGTTGGAACGGACCACGCCACAAACCCCTGACCAACGCGACGCCAGTCGATCCGCTCCCGCGCGGTAACCCGCGTCCGGGGGTAGCGGCGGTGGATAAGGGTAACGGCGATGAGGGCTCCCGCCAGGAAGACCGGAAAACCTGCCATGAAATACAGGAACTTCCCGAAAGGACCAAGCACGGAGTAATCCGGCTGGCCGCTGAGCGCGAATGCGACGAGTACGCTGGCACCAGTCCCGACCACCAGCCACGCAAAGAGAATGATCACCAGTCCCAGAACATACCGCCACCCCCGATGCTTACCCCAACGGGCGGCCTCCACGTAAGTCGCATCTTGCACTTCCGGTTTGATTGTGTTGATCTTCATCTTTGTCTCCTTGACTCGTGCGTGATAGAGTCAGCGAATCTGTTTTGGGGTCATTCCCGTAATGCGCTTGAATTGTTGTGTCAGATGGCTTTGGCTGGAGAAGCCGACTTGTAGAGCGATGTCTGCGATCGCAAAATCCGTCTTCTTCAACATTACTTTTGCTCGTTCTACGCGCTGTTTAATCACGTACTGATGGGGCGAAATCCCCATTTTTTGTTTAAACAAACTCGCAAAATAAGTCGAACTAACGTTGATCACTTCTGCCAGTTCAGCCAGTGATAATTCTCGATCAAGATGAGTCTGAATATAGTCAAGTACTTGCTGCAATCGGGTGTGCGTTAAGCCTTTGTAATTGGCTTCAATGGTTGGCGTTGTAGTTGTTAGCATGGTTCAAGAATTGGCAAGTTGTTCAACAAAACAGGCAAAAACTAGCGATCGCGCATTCGATCGCTGACTAGCACTAACCAACAAGTCAGATGTGAGTTGGGATTAGGAATTGGGGAACTTACTGACTTGCAGCAATCATGGCTGCCATCAGCTCCGTCGTGTTCCAGTGCCCGATATACCGACTTCCATTGATAAACAGGGCCGGGGCAGTCGTTACTCCGCTCTGTATTCCGCCTTCGATATCTTCATTGATGCGATCGACATGCACTTGTTTCGACAACTCTTTGAGAAATTGAGGGATGTCAAGCCCTAAATCATTGGCGTACTCGATAAGATAACCGTTCTCCAACCTTTGTTGATGGTCAAACAACGTATCGCTCATCAACCAAAACTGTCCTTGGGCGGCGGCGGCTTCGGCTGCTTGGGCTGCCCGCTGAGCATGGGGATAAATCTGTGTTTGTGGAAAATGACGGAAGATGAAGCATAAATAATCTTCTCCAAAAGCAGCACTAAGCTCTCGTTTGATCGCTTTAATCAGCTTGTAAACGTTCGCACTTATAGGGCATTGATAGTTTCCGTACATCACCAGCACCACCTTGGCACTCAGAATACCTTGAATCCAATCTTGAGTTGAAGGTGGTACAAGCAAGGATCTATGACTACGATCGTCGCTCATCTTTTTACATTTGTATCAAGCATAGAACCGTGCAATTTACTTGCTCGATCCATTTGCGTGATTGTTTGCATAAATTCAATATAGGGGATCGCCTTCGAGCTGTCGCCTACAGCAAGTTAAAATTTTTACAGTGCAAATTGATAGAGTAACCATGCCATCGCAGAGTAGAAGGCTGACTCTAACTTAAGTTAGAGTCTGAATTTGATCGAAAGTTCATCCTACAAGCTGACAATGCCGCGCTTAACGGCAACAATCACAGCTTGAGTGCGATCGCTAACATCTAGCTTATTCAAAATCCGATTGACATGGGATTTAACAGTGCCTTCACCGATACTCAACGCTGCCGCAATATCGGCATTACTCATCCCCTGTGCCAGTGAGCGGAGTACTGCTAGTTCCCGTTCACTCAGTTCTGGATTGCTGAGCCGTTGTACTAACTTTGCTCCCACATCGGGCGGAATATACTTCTGACCCCGATGAACGGTACGAATGGCGTTTAGAAGTTCGTCCGGTTCAGTTTCTTTCAACAGGTATCCTTTTGCGCCTGCCTGCAATCCCCGGTAAATATCTTCGTCACTATCATACGTGGTCAGCACAATAATCCGAGCCGATTTAGCACCAGCACAAATTGCACCGATGGCGGCAACTCCTTCTACGCCCGGCATGCGGAGATCCATGAGCGTGATATCCGGTTGGTGTTCCTCAAATAGCGCGATCGCCTGTTCCCCATTTTCAGCTTGAGCAATCACCTGCATATCTGGGTCGTGGTTAATAATCGTGGCTAATCCTTGCCGAAAAATGGCGTGATCGTCCGCAATTAGAACCCGAATGGTCGTGGCTTGGCTCATTGTGATGCTCACTCAAGGGTTGACGGTGACAATAATTTCTGTTCCCTGTCCAGGTTGACTCCTAATCGTGAGTTGTGCGCCGATGCGCTCTGCCCGTTCGCTCATGCCGAGTAAGCCAAAACCCTCAGAGGCTGGAATACTGCCAACTCCAAAGCCCTGTCCATTGTCTCTCACGCGCAAGCAAACCTGGTCGCGATCGTAGACTAGCCCCACTCGAATTTCGTCAGCATTAGCGTGTCTAATCGCATTGGTTAGTGCTTCCTGTCCCATCCGCAGTAGGTTATTCTCCACTTCAGTGGGTAGAGAATACACTGTACCCTCGATCTCATAGTGCAAAGTGGTATCCATTGCGGCAGCTCTAGTCTGAGCGACGAGACGATGTAGAGCGCTCTGTAAACTGCCCTCCTCCAAAAGCTGAGGACGGAGTGCGACAACCGATCGCCGCGCTTCAGTCAGTCCAGTTCTTGCCAATTCTTTGATCAGATCCAGGTGTGTCTGAGTTGCTTCTAAATCATCCGTTAGCACCTGGTTTGCCGCTCCCACCTGAGCCAGAATGCCTGTAAACGCCTGAGCGAGTGTGTCGTGAATTTCGCGTGCCATGCGGTTGCGCTCCTCTAAAATTGAGGCTGCTTCTGCTTGCTTCTGCGCCGTAATATCTCGCACTAGCCAAATTACCTGATCGTGGCTGATTGGGGCAATGCGAGCCGAAAACCACATTTCTCGTCCATTTAGAAACGCACCATACTCGACCGTGAGGATTTGTTGGGTTCTCAGTACCTGCTGAATATAACCTAGAAACTCATCAGCTTCTTCCCTTCCGAGTTGATGCATAGTTTTACCAATCATCTCCTCAAAGGGGTGCCATAGCAGATCTGGTTCCAGTACCATTATTTCAAGGAATCGCCCTTCAGCAGAGAATACAAACAATGGATCGGGAATTGCCTCAATTAGAGTCCGCAGCTTTGACTCTGAAACTTGTAGGGCTGCTTCTGCTTGCTTGCGATCGCTAACATCCGCAACCACCCCTTCGACGTATCCATCGGCTGCATTCAGATAAGAAGAGGTAAGTCCCCAGAACAGTGTCCCATCTCGTTTTCGCATCTGGACTTCATAGCTTCGCAGTTCCCCATCCCGCTTCATCACCTCACGGGCGTGTTCGCGATCGCTGGGATTTACAAAATAGTCGATGCTATGTTCTAGCCCAATGATCTCCTCGGGTGAATCAAAGCCCAACAAATTGGCAAGGCGTTGATTGGCATTGAGAATTAATCCATCCGAGATGCGGTTTCGGAAGATGCCGACCTGCGAGTTTTCAAAGATATTGCGGAACTTGGCTTCACTGCGTTGTAATGCCTCCTCTGCTTGTTTGCGATCGCTAATATCCGCAAGCACCCCTTCGATGTAGTCATCGCCTGCGTTCAGATAAGAAGTGAAAAGTCCCCAAAACAATGTCCCATCTCGTTTTCGTATTTGGACTTCAAAGCTTCGCACTTCCCCATCTCGCCTCATCACCTCAATGGCTTGTTGGCGAACGTTAGGATTGACGTAGTAGCTTGTGGTGTGCACCAACCCAACCATCTCTTCTGGTGCATCAAAGCCAAATAGATCGGCAAAGCGTTGATTGGCTTCGAGAATTAATCCATCACAGAGGCGAGTGCGGTAGATGCCAACCTGCGAGTTTTCAAAGATCGTTCGGAACTTGGCTTCACTGCGTTGTAATGCCTCCTCTGCTTGTTTGCGATCGCTAATATCCGCAAGCACGCCTTCGATGTATCCATTAGCTGCATTCAGATACGAAGAGAACTGTCCCCAGAACACTGTCCCATCTCGTTTTCGCATTTGGACTTCATAACTTCGCACTTCCTTATCTCGCTTCAGCAACTCAAGGAACTGTTGGCGCTCGCTGGGATTTACATAGTAGCTTCTGGTTCGTTCAAGCCCAATCATCGCCTCTGGTGAGTCAAAGCCATACAGATTGGCAAAGCGTTGATTGGCATCAAGAATTAATCCATCCGGGATGCGGACTTGGAAGATGCCGATCTGCGAGTTTTCAAAGATAGCTCGGAACTTGGCTTCACTGCGTTGTAAGGCAGCAGTTCGTTCTGCGACCTGTTGCTCTAAAGTGCAGTTGTAGTCGGCTAGAAGTTTCTCGGCTTGTTTGCGCTCTGTAATGTCCTGAAAGGTAGCGATCGCATAGGCCACCTTTCCCTGTGCATCAAAGATGGGGGTTCCCCAGACTTCAATGGGAATAGTTCGACCGTTTTGGTGGATTTCGATATCGTCAACTCGGGTATGCTTACCGCTCAACGCTTGGATAATGGGCAGTTGGTCATTCGGATAGAGTTGATTCGTGCCCGCCCTGTACAGGTGATATACTTCGGCCAGATGATCGCAAGAAACCGTCGGATCAATGGCTTCCCCCATCATCTGAAGTCTCCGCTGATTCGCATAGTAGGGATGGCCTGTTGCATCCAAAATGGAAATGCTAATGGGCAGCGATTCCAAAAAGGCTTGGAGGCGGGTTTCATTTTCAGCCAGGTTTTGGGTCAGGGTCTGTAGTTCCAAAAAGGCCGTTTGCAGCTGATGGGCCATTTGGTTAAAGGAGTTTGCCAGTTTTCCCAGTTCATCGGATCGCTTAATGTTGACCGTTTGATTCCATTCACCGTCGGCGATCGCCTGCGCTGATTGATTCAAACTCAGCAGCGGTCTGGTAATCCAGCGAGCCGTTAACACACTCAAAATAAGCGCTGCCACTAACGCTAAAACGCATAGCAGCAGAGTATCTCGAATATTTGACTGAATTTGTCCCAAATAGTCTGCTTCTGGAAGCACAATCACAATCAACCAGTCCAACCCGTAGCGATCCTGGAAGGGCACAACCTGCACAAACTGTCGTGCCCCGTCAATATCAAACGCCAGTCGCTGCGCCGCTTGAATCTGATCAAAGCCATCAAAACGCTGTTCCAAAAAGTCAGCCGTTGCCCGAATTGTTAAATTACTGCTTTGATTGGCCAACAATCGCTCGCTACCGTCGCTTGTAATCTCAACAATGGGCTCAGCCGTAGACGTGGATACCAACGTTCCTGAACGCTCAATGATGAATGCGCTGCCAGTTTTGCCAATAGTTAAACTTTTCAAGAACTGGCTCATTTCCTGAGGCAGCAAAAAGTCAATGCCGCAGGCTCCGATCAACGTCCTACCACTAGAATCGTAGACGGGAATGCTGGTGGCGATCGCAGGCCAGTGGGTCGTGAATCCTAAATAGATTGGACTCCAGGTGGGCTGACGGGCTTCCTTTGCCGCTTTATACCAGGGGCGAACGCGAGCATCAAACGGCTCGGCACCTTTGTCAAATTCGCGATTGCGATTGCCCTGATCGTCCAGGCCGTAAAAGTAAGGGATAAGGTTTGTGGAGTTATTCACAACCCAGGTTTGTAGGTGAACCTTATTGGTCATCTTGCCCACGCCCACCAAATTTCCCTTTTCGTTGCCACAGTAAACGAAACTCGCCGTCGGGAAAATCTGATTTTGCTGCCAGAACACCGTCTCTCCGGCGGCGCTGTCTGGATTAATATCTCCCTTAGCCAGTGCGATTGCATTCAAACGATTGATGTCGTGAGCCACCTGGACGTAATCGCCCAACTTGTCCTGAATCTGATGGAGAATCTCGTTTTGGAGTTCGTTCGCAACTTGATTGACCGCCCGCTGGCCATTTCTGAATGAAAGATAACCGACAACTCCAACTGCCCCCGTCAGTAGCAGCATCAGAGGCACAATGAGGACGACTCGCAGCGGTAGCTTGTTAGGCAGATCAATCAGATTATTGATCGACGAACCCATCCTCATTTTCATCCCCATCGGATCAATACTCCTGTGAAGGTGAGTCGTTATGTCTATTCAATACTTGGGTACTTTGATAGGCTAGGGAGCAGACACTCTCATAGATTCTGCCATGAATGGCAACTTAGGCAAGGCAACCATAGAACTCCTTGGCGATGAGTAGTACCTGTTAAATCGCAGCTACGAAATTGCCAGTTGCGGTTACTCAAAGCCCTGAGAGACAGAAAACGGTCATGGCTCAGAGTTACAGTTCAGAGTAACCTACATGAGCCTACCGTACCAGTCCTTGGATAACTCCGCACCCCAATCGGAGCAAAAGCCGTGGGTGACCTTGCGAAAAAACACGCTCCAGCGCAGTGCCTTATTCAGTCGATCGGTTGGATGAATGTACTTTCGATCAAATTCGGATTCTAACTTTAGTTAGAGTCAGTCTTCTACTCCGCGATGGCATGGTTACTCTATCAATTTGCACTGAAAAAATTTTAACTTGCTGTAGGCGACAGCTTGAAGGCGACCACCTATATTGATTTTGTGCAAACAGTCACGCAAATGATCGAGTAAGTCAATTGCACAGTTCCGTGCTTGAAGGCATGAATATTTAAGGTGCAACTGGATTATCGCACGCTCAAGCAGCGACATTGAAAGCATAGAGATGTTTAGCTTTTGATTTCATTCTGCAATTCCTCATTCACCAATCGCTTAACTAGGAGAGTTTAATGTCTAAAAATCCAAAAATCGGTCTAGAAGGACTGCTTCGTCCAGAAGATAGCATCCTGGTACTGATTGATCACCAGCCTTATCAGTTTACCAACTTGAACAGCCATGAACCGACGATGATTGTTAACAATGTTATTGGTCTTGCCAAATCGGCAAAGGTGTTTAATGTGCCTACAATCCTGACCAGTGTCATTGAAGAAAGAGGGGGCTATATCATTAAGGGATTGCAGGATGTTTTTCCTGATCAGAAACCAATCAACCGTACTTTCATCAATACTTGGGAAGATCCAAACGTTGCAGATGTCGTGAAGAAAAGTGGCCGCAAGCAACTTATACTTGCGGCGCTTTGGACCGAGATCTGTCTCGCAATGCCAGCAATCCAGGCGCTGGGTGAAGGTTATGACGTATTCATCGTTACCGATGCCTCGGGCGGTGTGACTGCGGAAGCTCATGATATGGCGGTTCGTCGTATGGTTCAGGCGGGTGCAGTTCCAATCAACTGGATGGCGGTACTGGCTGAATGGCAACGTGACTGGGCACGCACCAAAACAGCTGCGGGTGTATCAGAGATTCTTCTTGAGCATGGCGGTGCTAGTGCAGTGGCCCTTGCATGGGAACTTCAGCTCCTTGCAACAACATCAAACGCTGGCTCTGCCAATCGTGAACCCCTCATGACTGGTGTGTAACTGAGTGGATGTTGTCTTTGCTCAGTGATCCAGTTCATTTGCGGCATTGCAGCAGCACTGGATGATTTCGTGCATAAAATAGGGGCGATCGCCAGCGATCGCTCCTCAAACATCATCACTTCCTTGTAGCTAGAGTTTTTGAGGTCATGGGTAATGCTAGATCCAATGGTAGTAGGGACAGATGAAGAAACTCACCAGGTAACTGCCATCATTTCTCACTTCATTCGACCTGGGCGTGAGCAAGGGTATGAGGAATGGTTGCACGGAATTGCGACGGCTGCTCATCAATTTAAGGGACACCTAGGGGTCAACGTGATCCGCCCCGGTGATCATGCTCATCCTGAATATGTGGCAATCGTCAGATTTGATCATTACGATAACCTCAAAGCCTGGCTGGAATCCAGCGTGCGGCAGGACTGGCTGGAGCGGTTGCAACCCTTGATTGAAAAGCCTGAAACCATTCAAACTCTAACGGGTCTAGAAACCTGGTTTACGCTTCCCAACAAACCCATGAAGGCTCCACCGCCACGCTACAAAATGGTGATCGTGACATGGCTGGGAGTGTTTTTTACGATATCGATTCTCAATCGTTTGCTAGTACCGCTCCTGGCGGAGCTGCCGGTATTGCTTAGAACGTTGTTGGTTACAGGGCTAACGGTTGCCCTGCTGACCTACGTGATTATGCCGCGCCTCACTCAACTCTTTCGCACATGGCTTTATCCCACTTGATCAAATATATCTTGCACATTTACAGGAATCTGCCATGTCTTGTCAACACCTGAACGACCTGACGCTAGAGACTATGATTTCAAAAGCCAATTACCCGGTATTCCGCTGTGAGGAATGCCTTCGAGTTGGCGATCGCTGGGTACATTTAAGAATTTGTCAAACCTGCGGCAAAATGCTGTGCTGCGACTCGTCTAAAAATCAGCACGCTCGCCGCCATTACGAAGAAATCGGACACGCGGTAATCAGCTCAGCCGAGTTGGGAGAACAATGGCTGTGGTGTTTTGCCGACGAACAACAGAAGACCTATTGAGCACGCGCCCCTTTTCTACTTGCGAGGAACCACAATGT
Source organism: Leptolyngbya sp. CCNP1308 (assembly GCF_034932455.1). NCBI lineage: Bacteria > Bacillati > Cyanobacteriota > Cyanophyceae > Leptolyngbyales > Leptolyngbyaceae > Leptolyngbya > Leptolyngbya sp. CCNP1308. Next base: position 47,786 of record NZ_JAYGIH010000037.1, read on the forward strand.
CAAATCAGTCTGCCCCAATGGATATTTGGCCGAGTTTACCCCTAGACGCATGGCAGGATACCTATGCCACCCTGCACATGTGGACTCAAATCATCGGCAAAATCCGATTAGCCCAAACTCCGTGGATTAATCATTCCTGGCATACTCCCCTCTATTTAACCGTTCGGGGACTGACCACTGCCACGATTCCCTATGGTAGCCGGATCTTTCAAATCGACTTTGATTTCATTGATCATGAGCTACTGATTCAAACCAGCGAAGGGGCAAAACGGGCGATCGCCCTCTACCCTCGCTCGGTTGCTGATTTTTATCAGACTGTGATGGAAACTCTGCGAGAATTAGATCTTCACATCACCATTAATACTAAACCGAACGAAGTCCCCGATCCGATTCAATTTGAGCAGGATGAAACCCATGCCGCTTATGATGCAGATTATGCCAATCGATGCTGGCGAGTGCTACTACAGTCTGATCGCGTCTTTCGAGAATTTCGTTCACATTTTTCTGGCAAGGTTAGTCCGGTTCATTTTTTCTGGGGAAGTTTTGATTTAGCCGTGACTCGCTTTTCAGGGCGATCGGCTCCTGAGCATCCGGGAGGAGTGCCGAATTTGCCGGATGCAGTGGCGCAGGAAGCCTATTCCCAGGAAGTCAGTAGTGCCGGATTTTGGCCCGGAGCCGGATTATCATACCCAGCGTTTTATTCCTATGCGTACCCAGAACCCAATGGGTTTAAGCAGGCTGAGGTTCGTCCCGATGCTGCATTTTACAGTAAAGAATTGGGTGAATTTGTTTTGCCCTATGATGCTGTCCGCAAGGCAGAATCACCCGACCAGATGTTGTTAGAGTTCTTGCAAAGCACCTACGAAGCTGCCGCCAGGTTAGGCAACTGGAATCAAGAGGAACTCAAGCAGTTGACGTTTAAGTAGCAACTGCATTCCTAAATTGGCGTTTAACTCTCGACACCTTTTTCAATGCCGGGCACTTTGCCCTGGAAGAGTGCGGAGATGCGATCGCGGATCACATCTGTCGTTTTATGACCTCTCACCTTGCGTAATCAAACGCTATCTCACGAAATCACCCAACCGAAGGAAACCACACTATGAATAGATTCGCGCTCAAGAACGGCATCCGGCTGTTTCTCATCGTCGCACTCTTTTTAAGCACCACTATCCTCACATCCTTAGGAGTCATTATGAATCCTGCCAGCGCCCAAGCCAGTAAACCGACCATCGTCCTGGTTCACGGTGCATTCGCCGAGTCTTCCAGTTGGAACGGTGTATTGACTCAACTCATTCCCAAGGGGTACCCAACGGTTGCTGTCGCCAATCCCCTGCGTGGAGTCAAAAGCGATGCTGATTATGTCGCCAGCGTTCTCCAGAATATTGAAGGTTCCATTGTGCTCGTAGGTCACTCCTACGGGGGCGCAGTAATTACCAATGCGGTCAAGGACAACGAAAACGTGAAGGCGTTGGTTTACGTTGCGGCTTTTGCTCCTGATGCGGGCGAAACCGCTGTTGAACTCTCAGGACGTTATCCAGGCAGCACATTGGGGCCGACCCTCGCGCCCCCAGTCGAACTACCTGATGGCGGCAAAGACCTCTACATTCAACAAGACAGGTTTCACGCCCAGTTTGCCGCCGATGTGCCCGTCAATGACGCACAGTTAATGGCGAGTACCCAACGTCCAATTACAGAAGCTGCATTGAATGAAGCCTCTGGTGTGCCCGCATGGAAGTCTGTCCCGTCCTGGTTTATTTATGGCGATCGCGATCTCAATATCCCAGCCGCCGCCCTATCGTTTATGGCAGAGCGAGCTAATTCTAATGAGACCGTCGTCGTCAATGGCGCGTCCCATGTCGTGATGGTTTCCCATCCAGATGCCGTCGCCGCAATTATTGAACATGCGGCGATGTCTCCTCAAGACCGCTCCGCGATCGCTCAGTAAGAAGCGTGAACGCATCGTATATGCGATCGCCTCATTCCCTAATTTCAGTGATTTGACCTTACCTCGAAAAAGTGGACATTCCCGAAGAGTCGACAAGGAAGGAGAATGTTCAGATGACCCAGCAGTATTGATATGCGCTAACTGCCCTTGCGGTTGTGCAGCCGGGTGAGCGAAATTCTTGCCGACTCGGCCACCTGAAACTGGGAGTCTTTTTCGAGGTAGCGCAGGGCTGGCTCAGTTTTTGGCGTGGGCAAATGGCCCAGAGCCTCAGCCAAGCGCTGGCGCACCAGCCAGTCTTCGGACTGAGCAAACTTGAGAATCTCATCGACCGCTTCCAGGTCGCCAATCTCGCCAACGGCAGCGATCGCCGCCTGCTGCATCACAACCTCGTCGCTTTGTAGCGCCTGCATCAGCACATCGTGGGCGCGAGGGTCTTTGAGGTTGCCGAGGGAAACCGCCGCACTAAAGCGCACCAGCCAGTCAGTATCTTCGTAAAACGCTCGCACCAGAGTCTCAAACGCTCGGGGATCTTCTAAATATCCCAACGCCCCAGCCGCGTCAGCGCGAATGCCGTAGTCGGGGTCAGAGGTGAGCAGGTTAATCAAAATATCGAAGGACTCTTCATCGGGCTTAATGCCCAAGGCAAACACCGCCATCGAGCGGATTTGCAGGTTTTTGTCGTGGAGCGCCTGCCGAATCAGCGGTGCCGCCTGGGCTGCGGGGACATCGCGCAGCGAAGCCAAGGCCAGCATGCGGTCTTTCGAGTCTTCGCTCTTGAGCTGGGCAGAAATCTGCTCTAAATCCATAGGAAAGGTTCGGGGTGAACGGTCTTCTTCAGTATAAGGAGGTGGAGGGAGTGGGGGGTGGGGACGGGGGAGTGCAAAATTCAAAGTGCAAAATTCAAAATTTTGAATTCATCCGCTCCGCGTTACCGCCGTCGCAAACGACCAAAGTGCTCCTCCCCTTGCCGCGAGGGTATGGAGTTCGTCACTGGCTCCAGGGTCAATATTTCAAAGTGGGATTCAAAGAGCTGGCGCACTTCTGTCGGGGTGGTGCCAAAGGGGGGGCCGCCGGAGCGCTGGTGGGTGAAGAATACGGCCAGCAGTTCGCCATCGGGAACCAGCAGCTCGGCCACTAGAGCTACGTAGGCAGGGCGCAGGGCGGGATCGATCGCGCAAAAGCAGGTGTGTTCGATCGCATAGTCAAACTGGCCCGCCAGCTCTGGGGTCAGGTCAAAGATGTCTTTTTGCAGCAGGTTTAGGGAAAGCTGCTGGGCCTGGGATTGCTCTCTGAGCGACTGAATAGGCGACGGGGCAAAGTCTACGGCGGTGACCTCAAACCCCTGCTGGGCGAAGAAAAGGGCATCGTGGCCGCGTCCGGCACCGAGGGCGATCGCGCGACCCGGCGGCAGCGCATCCCCAGCGGCCAGCAGCGCGTGAAAGGCGGGGGCGGGCTGACCCAGATCCCAGCGGGGGGTGCCCGCTTGGTAGCGCTGTTCCCAGGCGGCAGGGCTAAGGGCAGAATCCTGGGAGAACGGGGTTGGTGCGGTCACGGGGGCTCCGGTGTATGCTCGGCAGTGGTGTTGCAAAATATTTAGGGTAGCGCGTATGCGGCGGCGACAGCTATTGGGCCGGCTGGGGGTAGCAGCGGCGGCAGGAGCACTGGGGCAGCGGGCGGTGCAGGCTCAAGGGCGTTCTACCCTGCTGCCGCCGCGCCTGCGAGCGGGCGATACGGTGGGAATTGTCAGCCCAGCGGGGGCGACGTTTGAGCGCGATCGCCTCGATCTGGTCATCGACGCCGTCAAAGCCCTGGGTTTCGTTCCTCGCGTGGCTCCCCACGCCCTGGCGCGCTACGGCTATCTGGCAGGCACCGACGCCGAGCGTGCTGCCGATGTGAATGCCCTGTTCGCCGACCCGGCGGTAAAAGCGCTGCTACCGATCCGGGGCGACTGGGGCAGCGCCCGCATTCTGCCCTACCTCGACTACGACTTGATTCGTGCCAACCCCAAGGTGGTGATTGGCTTTAGCGACATCTCGGCCCTGCTGCTGGGCCTCTATGCCCAGACGGGGCTGGTCACCTTCCACGGCCCCCATGGTCTGACCGCCTGGCGCGACGACCAGGTGGAGCCGCTACGCCGCATTGTTATGAACGGTGAAATGCTCACCTACACCAACCCGCTGCTGGGTGCCGACCAAGATCGCCTAATGCGTGACCAGGGCCGCATTCAGACCATTACGCCAGGCCGGGTAACTGGGCCGCTGCTGGGGGGCAATCTTTCGGTAATTTCTGGCATTGTGGGGTCGCCCTATATGCCCGACACCACCGGGGCAGTTCTATTTTTAGAAGATGTGGGCGAAGCCCCCTACAGCCTCGATCGCATGCTGACCCAGCTCAAGTTGGCGGGCCTGCTCGATGGTTTGGCGGGGTTTGTGTTTGGCCAGTGCACCGCCTGCGGCCCTGGCGAGGGCTACGGCTCCCTTACCCTGGAGGAAATTCTGCAAGACCACATCAAACCCCTGGGCATTCCCGCCTACGCGGGCGCATGGATTGGCCATGTAGAGCCGCTGTGGACCTTGCCCATTGGCGGCCCAGTGACGATGGATGCCACCCTCGGCAGTCTGCGAATGCAGGCTCCAGCCGTGAGCTAGTGGCTCAAGCCCCCTGAGGCGGAATGAGCCGCACCAGGTCGGTGGGCGCGAACTCGGTGGTATCGGTGGCTGGAGTTGTCTGCCAGCCCGGCGGTACAGTGTCGAGCAGTGTCGGCGACGGTTCAAATAAAAACAGCCTGGGCTGGTCTTGGGCGACGGCTTGCAGGGTGGCCAACGGGGGTAAGGTTCTCTCGGGCAGCAGCCACAGAGCGGTCTCAGGGCTGAGGTCGTGGCTGAGGGAAATGGCTTCTCCGAGGGCAATGCCGCTCGCGCCAAAGATCACCACCGAAGCATTCTTTTGGTTGAGGTAGGTGGCGATCGCCAGGTTCGAATAGCTCAGAGACTTATTCCACCAGGTGAAGGCGCGGTTGTTGGCAGCCCCAGAGGCCATGCCCAGCGTCAGCAGCAGGGCCAGCAGCGCCGCCCCCAGCGCCCTAGACCGCTGCGCTGCGGCGGCGAGACCAGCGTTGATCAGGGGGGCGATCGCCAGCGGCACCAGCAGCAGCGACGGAAAGAAGTAGCGGGTGTTGGTGGAAATCTGCCCGGTGCGCACCATGTCGCCGCCCATCAGCACCAGGGGCGGCACCAGCAGCCCGCAGCCCAAAAACACCGCCGTTGAGCGGGGATGGTGTCGCCCAATATGAACCAGGCTAATGGCCACCAGCCCCAGCACCAGGGCCGGGCCAACCACTGTAAAGGGATGGTCGAGGGGCAGATTGAAGTCAACGATGGTGGCGCTGTAGTGCAGCCCCCACAGCTTCGCCAAAAAGTCTAAGGGCTGAGGGTCATCGGTCCAGGCGGTGACTGTTTTCAGCCGCTCCCACCGCCGCACGATCGTCCAAATCCAGGGGGTGAATAGCCCAATGCCCAGACCGTGGGCCAGCCCAAACCCCAGCCAGGGCTGGCGCTGACGCTGGGTCAGCACCATAAAAGCCAGGTGGCTCAGCCCCAGCAGCCCGGTCATCAGCGACCCGTACCAGCTCAGACCCAGGGCCAAACCGTAGGCCAGCCAGGCCAGCGGCTGCTGGAGCCGCACCGCCCGCACTAGGGTTCCGTGGGCTAGCAGCAGCCCCACCGCCCAGAGGCTATACTCGCGGGCCTCCTGGCTGTAGATGATCTGCACGGGCGACACCGCCATCAGAGCCGTCGCCAGCCAGGCGACGGGCGGGTGCAGCGGAAACAGCTGCCGCCCCAGCCAAAACATAGCCGCCAGGGCGATCGCCCCAAAAATCGCCGCGATCGCCCGATAGCCCCCCACCGATGCCCCAAAAATCCGTCCCCAGCCGTGGGCCGCCAGATAATACAGCGGCGGGTGCTCTGGATGGTTAGCCAGGGCGTCCCAGCAGTCTGCCAGGGAGGGGGAGGGGGGCATCTGCTGGTACTGCAACAGATCGGCAGCGGTCAGATCGGGGCGGTCTAAGACGGCATCCTGCACCGCTGGCCCCAGGTAGCCCGCCACCCGCAGGCTGGTGTAGACTTCGTCGTGCCAATAGACCTTGCGGTCTAAGTTAGAGAAACGCAGGACTAGGCCTACCGCTATGGCTGCGATCGCCACTCCCTTGACCCAAACCCAGTCCTTTGCCAAACCCATTCTCCTTACGCTGGCTCCCCTGTCCCCGAGCGAGAGCACAGCCCAAGCCCCCACTGACCGTCACACCAGGCCAAGGTTCCCACCCATTGCCTTTGAAGTCAAAAGGCTTGAGCAGAGCCAAACCACCCGATTATCCCTGGGCAGCGGCAACGCCAGCCCCCTGAGCAATTCTGGCATCGGGCTAAAACTGGTAGCCCACGTCGCCAAAGTTGGTGATCAGCGCCACATTGGCATGTTCTAGGCTGGTGACCAACCAGGGCACCTCTTTGCAGGTGCGGCGCTCGTGCAGGTTAAACAGCACCGAAAAGCAGCGCTCTAGCCAGGGCTTAGCCGCCGAGCAAAACAGCACCAGCCGCAGCAGCAGGCCCATGGTCAGGGCGTAGCCCACATCGTTCACTAGGTGGCGAAAATTGCGAAATACGGGCCGGTGTGGGCTATCAACCACCAAAAAGTTGAGCAGGCGACGACAGGTTTCAACCAAGATAAAGCTGTTCAGGGGCTGGTTGTCGAACTCCGCCAGGGTTTCACGCAGGTACTGGCGCAGGTTGCGGGTGAAGTGGTTGCCGCTGTACTTGGGCTCTGCCGCTGCGATCGGGCCGATTAAGTAATCAACAAACTCGTCTTTAAAGTCGCGGAACGATCGCACGGTTTTGCTGTAGGTGGCAAACCAGCGAGCCTGGTCACGGTGGGTGCGGCCATCAACCTTGCCGGTGTAAAAGCTCAGGGCCTGCTCTAGACCATCGGCATCGAGCAGCGTGGGGTTGACCACCTGGCCAGCCCGGCCCGGAATCTGGCGCTGGGCATGGTATCGAGCCAGTCGAATACCCAGATCGGTCTCCGCCCGGCGACGCAGATGAGTGATGTTTTGCTTTTGCTCCTGGCCGCTGTCTTTGGTCAGCAGACTGTTGTCGTAGAGAAAGGGGTAGTGGCGAATGCGGTGGGCTAGGGGCTGATCTTCAACCATCGCCGCTGCCGAGACATCGGCCTCGCGGGCGGGAGACATAATCTGCTGAAGCCGCACCAGCGACGCGTACTGCTCGGTCTGCGGAAACTCCTTGACTAGGCTGTAGACCTTTTGAGCCTTTGAGTTTGCGCCATTGACAGGGGGCAGATCCTCAAACAGCCGCACCAGTTCTGGAATAGCCCAGTGGTCGCGGGGTTGGGTGTACCAGAGGTTAATCAGGGTGTAGCAGCAGCGGTTGAGCACATACTTAAACTCGCGGTCGGCGGTGTCTTGCTCAGACAGTTTCAGCAGGGCATTGGCCACCGAACTGTCGGAGTAGCTAGCAACGTCTAGAAACAGACTGCGAAACCGCGCGATCAGCTCGTGGGGAGCCTCCTGCTTGCGCCAGTACTGCCAATGCTGGTAGAGCAAGTCCTCCAGGTTGGCGGGGGGCCGACTAGAGTAGTTTGACCACGAATCTAAGGAATCCCAGGGACTCATGCTGCTGACCTGATTGTGAGGGCGGTAGATGACAAAGGCACCCCATCAAACCGATGATGGCGTACAGGATTAAGCTGCGCTTCCAGGAACAGGGTTTACTCAGCCACAACAGGTTTGATAATAGGCTAAGTAGCGAGTTTTACCTAGACTTGCCCAGGGGATGGACGGAGTTTAGTCAATAATACCCAGGACAGAGACAATTTTCTCCGCCAAGTAGGATGCATTCTTTAAAGTTTTCTTGAGGATTTTCCCTCTTCTAGCTGCCAGGGCGACATTAGAAGGCCTCAATCTGTCTCACTACGGTTTGGGCCGAATAGCTTACCCCTGCGGTACCTTCCCCAGGATGGGTGCAGTCGCCCACGAGCCAAAGCCCGGCTACCGGCGTGCGGTTGGCAAACCCAAAGGGGCCAAAGGTATTCACCCGCATACCTAGCCCGCCGACGCTGCCCTGGTCACGGGCGGTAAAGCGGGCAAAGGTGCGGGGGGTCGCCGCCTCAATGTGAATGAGATGCTCGGCCCGCAGGTCAAAGTAACTCGACAACCGCTGGATAGCACCATCGGTGTAGGTCTGCTTCATCGCTTCGTAGTTGCCCGCCTGCCACCAGGGCGCGAGGTTGGTAAACGACGAGGCCACAATGGTGGCCCGACCCTCGGGGGCGCGCCCGTCGCCGGGGCGGCTAACCGACACAAACAGCGTGTTATTTTCGGCGATGGGGCCGTCGTAGCTGTAGAGGAATTGCAGGTGGGGCGGGCAGTCGGCTGGAATCGCCGCCGCCTCTACTCCCAAATACAGCACAAAAGCGCCGCTGCCTGACGGCAGGGCTTCAGCCCGCCGCCGGTAGCCACGGGGAGCACTGTCGCCCAGCAGCTGCACTAGATTTTGCACCGTGACGTTGGCCACCACGTGGTCAGCGGGTTCTACCCAGGTTTTGCCTGTGCTTTGATCTTCAACCGTTACGCCGCTGACTCGGCCCTGGGCGGCGTGAATTTGCCGCACCCCGTGGTTGAGCTGAAGCAGGCCACCGTCGCGCACCAGCGCTTTTTCTAGGCTGTCGCTGAGTACCTGCATGCTGCCTTGCAGATGACATAGCCCCTGGGGCGCTTGAGACATGCTCAGGGCGGTAGCGGCGTAGAGCACCGCCGTTTCATCGGCGCTCACCTGGGAGTAAAGCTTTAGCTGGAGGTCGAGGAAGGTCTTGAGGCGGCAATTTCCAGAGGGATAGCTGTGCGCGTCGCCCGCCAGCCCCATCTGCCTGAGTATCTGGCCCACCGTACTAAAAGTGTAGGGCACGGTGGCCAACGTATCGGGGCGCAGGGCCTGGGTGAGCTGCCACAGATCCCACGGGCTGCGGGGGGGCAGCACCGGCTGTCGGGACTGAAACCGCCAGCTGGGCTGAAACAGGGTTTGCATGAGCTGCCAAAAGGGCTCGCTGCCCGGAAACTGCCGCTGGCGCTCGGCCTGCCAGGCTGCCGGGTCGCGCCACACTCGAATAGGCTCCGTTTCGCCGGGCAAAAACACGGCACAGGCTGGGTCACAGGGGGTCGCCGCCGGCAGCGGCAGCTCCAGCTCGCCAAAAATTTGGTGGTGAATACCCCCCGGTTCGAGCCCGGCCACCTGGGTTGCCCCCACGTCAAAGGTAAAGCCTCGCCGCTTAAAGGTGGAGGCACAGCCCCCGGCCACGCGGGCCTGGTCAAACACCCGCACGGCATAGCCTCGGCGAGCCAGCAGAGCCGCTGCCGTCAGGCCACCAATGCCAGCGCCAACCACGACTACCCGGTTGCCAGACGACGAAGCACGGCCCATAGCGTTACATTTCTTTACGATATTCTCAGCTTAACTCAGCTGGAGGATGCGATCGCTACATTCCAGAGATACGTCGCCGGGGCAATCGATGGGAATGATGGCCAGTTTCATCGCCTCTGCCCTGGCCTCCACCCAGCGTCGCCTGCTGACTGCTAACCCCTCTCCCGCTAGTCGTACTCGCGGCGGCCTGCCGCGAACTGAAGCACCATGGGCAGGCCGCCATCCTGGTGGTACTTGTCGGCCCAGGCCCGCAGCATTTCGTCGAGTTCTTCTAGGGCTGCTTTGCGGTCTTGGGGGGCGACATCAAACACCTCTACCCCCCGCAGCACCCCCTCGTCTTCTCGCACCCAGGCCTGCAGCAGACTAAAGAATCGGGCCACGTCGTCGATCATGGCGAAGACCCGCTCCTGCTCGCCCTTGGGTGAGTAGGAGCCGCTGGCCAGGGCATAGAGCGGAATATCGACCAGGGGCGAGTCAATCTGAATGACAGTGCCGGAGTGCAGCAGCCGAAACTTGATGTGCGACAGGAGGGCATCGCTAAAGGGCATGCGCTGACTGGACGGCAGCTCCTCCTGCGACATCTGGTGGAGCAGTTCCATCAACTCGGTAAACTCGACCTGGTCTAAAATTCGGGCTCGCGGAGCGCTGGAGGGGAGACTTTCTTCGATGGTTTTGCGCTCGCCGGGGGTCAGCCCTTGCAGGCGCACCCGCGCCGCGCCTGGGTCACAGGGAAATTGCTCTTGCCAGAGAAACGGCAGGGCAATGAGATAGTAGGGCTCCTTTGAGTTGAGCACCTTTAGGCTTTGCCCCGCCGCCAGGGCAACCTGAATCTCCTGCACAATGGCTTTGACCCGCTTGGGCTCAACGTGATACAAAAAGCCCGTCTTGCGAATATTGTTGCCCTGTTCGACAAAGGTGCTGTAGATCGCCAGCTTGGCGGCGGTGGTGGCGGCGTCTAGAAAGGCTCCGTAGCGGTGGCCGCCCATTTTCATGGTGCTGAGGGCTAGGTTTAGCAAAATCCAGTCTGCGGGGCTATTGTCTACGGCTCGCAGCAGATCATCTTTGAGGTCGGGCGGAACTTGAGACTGGTGGGTCACAGGATAAAAATTACTCAGACTAGGTAAGTTACAGAATTTTTAGCCTTGGTAACTTACCGAGAACACTAAGATGACGGTAATAGCCATTGGGGCAAAACAATCGCATTTGAGTTGCATAAAACAAGCGCACCTAGAACTTTAGAAGTTAGCTGAGGCTCTGGGGCAGCGATCGCCCTTGCCGACCACTGACCTGGCCAGGGAGACACAGTTAGTCTCTACAGCCGCAGCCCCTGCTATAGACCGATACTATGTCCCTAACATAGCCCAAGCTCACAGTTTCTGAGGCTTTCTACATCAGGAGGTTTAATCAGAATTCAAAGTATAGGTTTAGTTAGAGAAAATGCTTCACGTTGGGGAGCAAAACCTTCAGAAGTTAATCTTCTTCGACCAGGAAATTAGAGTTGAGGCCAGGCTGATTGGCCTTGGGCAGCGCCCAACTGAAAAAACTAGGGTCGCAAGACTGAGACGGCTTGGGGCATAGACCAGCCCAATGTGGTCTATGTGCGCCCCGACCGCTTCTAACCCGACCGCTTCTAACCTAAGGCGGGAGGATGGGCAACTCTGGAGCGGATACTCGCCGCAATTCACGAGTCGCTACTGCTACGACCCGGTGTCGGCGGGCTGGGCGGCACCGCAGTAGCCATTGACCTCGGTAATGAGCTGAGATTCAGTTTGGGAGAGGGTTTCAATGGAAGACACCGCCGTCATGGTCTGCTGCTGAGACTCTTCGATTTTGGCGGGCAGCTCGGCCTCTGACTCGACCTGCACGACGAGATCCATGGCCTCTCGGGCGTCGGTGAGGGCGGTGCTAAAGCCCTGCACAACCACTACATACTCGTCCCTAAACGTGCTGAGGTCTTCGTCCCGCAGGGTAGTGGCCTGGAGGTCGCCCACCAGCCCGTCGAGATTGGTGACCACTTTATCGACGGCGGTGGTGTACTGGCTGGCGGCTAGCTTGATGTCGTCGAGATTTTTGACCTGGGCAGCGCTTTCGCTAAAGGTTTGAATCTCGGCTTCAAACTCCTGCATAAAGCCCTGGGTCTGGTTGACCACTTCGGCCAGCTGGTTGCACTGAGCGACTTTAGATGACCCGCAGCCCAGCAGCAGCAGCGGTAGCACTAGCACTGCCCTGCCCATGCCCCGTCGCCATTTGCCCATGCCCGTCGCTGCTACCTGTGTCATCGCTGCCGCCGTTATTTATTGCTACGGCTTCAAGTTTTACCCTGTCTTGGGTAGGTTTACAACCTAATTTATTGAGTTTTGACAGGGGGTTACAGCGACAAACGGAGGGCTTAGAGAGACATATGGGCATCTGGATTGAGCCTTGCTGGGGCGATCGCGATTCTCCTCCGGAGAGGCTGCGCCACCGCCCCTCAGTCACCGCCGCCGCCCCCAGTTCTTCCCCCGCCCCGCAAAGACTGGAAAACTGCTGATAGGATCAAGTATTGAAGGGTATGGCTAGATACCAGAGCTGTGTTTTGGAATGGCCTCAGGTCTGGGCGGCATCGCCACAGGGGGAGGCTGTTTCAGATTGGGCCTGGGCTTCTGCGATATCTTGAAGAATCTGGCAAATACTCTGGCCGCCTTAGTTTATAGGATGCGATCGCACCATGCTCAGCCCCGCTGATTTTTTAACCGCCACCCAGTGGGCTGGCCTGGGCACCCTGGCCCTGGCCGCGCTGACGGTACTGGCCTTTGGCCTAAAGTGGGGTCTGCGGTTTCGCCTGGTGGGGGCCACGGGGTTTGCCGCCGTGCTCACCGTGGGCCTGCTGGGCCTGAGCTTTGAGCCCTTTAGCAGCACCGCTGTGCCCGGTGCCATCCCCTACACGACGGTCTACGACTCCGGGGCCAGCCAGGTTGTGATTACGGTGCCCCCCACCATTACCCCCGAAACCCTGGATGCCACCCTGCACCAGGCCGCCAGCAACCTGTTTAAGCCCTATCGTCTGGGCCTGCCGGGGCAGGTGGCGACCATTCGAGCCCGCACCGTCGTCCACGACGCCGATGGCATCTCTCGGCTGCTGTATCTTGGCCAAATTCAGCCCACCCCCAAGGGCTCAGAAGAACCGTTTCAGGTTCAGATCAACCGCGACTCCTGGTCTAAGCTCCCCATCCAGAGCTAGGCCACTACTCTACCCACCTACTCATCCACCCTCTCCCCGCCTATGACCACCGCTCAACTACCCATCCTTGCCATCTCCCCGGCCCAGGTTGTTCGGGGAGACGGTATTTTGACGGCCCAGGGGGCTGCGATTCCCGGCAGGGTCGCGGCGCAAATTGCCCGATTGGGCCAACGTCCTTTAATTGTGGGCGGCAGCCACAGCCTCCAGCTAGCCGCACCTCTGGTCCACGCCCTGGCAGAGGCGGGCTTGAAGCCTCAGACCACCACCTATGGCCGCGACTGTAGCGAAGCGGCCCTGGACCACCTGCGGGCAGAGGCGACCGAACACCAGGCCGATGTGGTGATTGGCATGGGCGGCGGCAAGGCGATCGATGCCGCCAAGCTGCTGGCCCACCAGATCAATCAGCCAGTGGTGACGGTGCCCACATCCGGGGCTACCTGCGCGGCTTGGACAGCGCTGTCGAACGTCTACTCTGACCAGGGAGCCTTTCGTTACGACGTCGCTCTGGATACCTGCCCCAGCCTGCTCATTCTCGACTACGCTCTGATTCGCACGGCCCCCCGGCGCACTTTGGTGGCGGGCATTGGCGACGGCTTGGCCAAGTGGTACGAGGCGGCGATCAGCAGCGGTACCAGCCAGCAGACCCTAATGGTGGCGGCGGTGCAGCAGGCGCGGGTGCTGCGCGACATTTTGCTGCAAAAGACTCCGGCGGCCCTGGCTCAGTGGGGCGGCCCCGACTGGCAGGAGGTGGTGGATGCCACAGTGCTGCTGGCCGGCGTCGTGGGCGGCATCGGCGGTGCCCAGTGCCGAACGGTGGCGGCCCACGCCGTGCACAACGGCCTCACCCAGCTGCCCAACTGCCACGGCATTCTCCACGGGGAGAAGGTGGCCTACGGCATTTTGGTGCAGCTGCGCCTGGAGGAAATGGGGGGCAACGCCGCCCTGGCCCGAGCCGCCCGTCAGCAGCTGCTGCCGTTCTACAAAGCGGCAGGGTTGCCGCAAAGCCTGGTAGACCTGGGCCTGGGAGACATTACCCTGAACCAGCTTCAGCAGGTGGCCGAGTTTGCCTGCCGAGAAGGCTCCGACATTCACCACCTGCCCTTTACGGTGGCTCCCGAGGCGGTGATGGCGGCCATGGTGTCGCCCCTGTGCCCCGAACTGCGCGAAAAACCCCGCGCCTCTGCCCCTGCCCGTTCGTCCTCTAGTGTTGCCCCGGAGGTGCAGCCATGACCCTCGACTGGATGCCCACCGCCCACCGCCTCAGCGCCCTGCCCCCCTATGTGTTCGCCCGCCTAGATGAACTCAAGGCCCGTGCCCGCGAGCAGGGCCTCGATCTGATTGACCTGGGCATGGGCAACCCCGACGGCCCCACCCCCGCCCCGGTGGTAGAGGCCGCCCGCGCAGCGATTGGCGATTCCTCGACCCACGGCTACCCGCCCTTTGAGGGCACCGCCAGCTTCCGTACCGCCATTACCGACTGGTATGGCCGCCGCTACGGGGTGGCCCTCGACCCCACCGCCGAGGCTCTGCCCCTGCTGGGTTCTAAGGAGGGCATTACCCACCTGGCCATGGCGTTTATTAACCCCGGCGATCTGGTGTTGGTGCCGACCCCGGCCTACCCGGCTCACTTTCGCGGGCCTGCGATCGCCGGAGCCGAGATCTACAACCTGCACCTCACCGCCGCCAACAACTGGCTGATCGACTTTGACGCCATTCCAGTAGAGGTGGCCCAGCGGGCCAAGGCGCTGTTCTTTAACTACCCCAATAACCCCACCGCCGCCACCGCCCCCCGCGAGTTTTTTGAGGCGGCGGTGGAGTTTGCCCACCGCTACCAGATTTTGCTAGTGCACGATCTCTGCTACGCCGAGCTGGCCTTCGACGGCTACCAGCCCACCAGCCTGCTGGAAATTCCGGGCGGCAAGGAGGTCGGCGTGGAGTTTCACACCCTGTCGAAGACCTACAACATGGCGGGCTGGCGGGTGGGCTTCGTGGTGGGCAACTCCCACATTATCCAGGGGCTGCGCACCCTCAAGACCAACCTCGACTACGGCATTTTTGCGGCCCTGCAGCGGGCGGCAGAAACGGCTCTATCGCTGCCCGATCGCTACCTGGACGAGGTGCAGCAGCGCTACTCGTCGCGCCGCGACTTTTTGATCGACGAGTTTGCCTCCCTGGGCTGGACGGTGGAGAAACCCCAGGCCACCATGTACCTGTGGGTGCAGTGCCCGCCCGATATGCCATCGTCCACGGATTTTGCCCTGGCGGTGCTGCAAGAAACCGGCGTGGTAGTCACCCCCGGCAACGCCTTTGGCCCCGGCGGCGAGGGCTACATTCGCGTCAGTTTAATCGCCGACTGCGATCGCCTCGCCGTCGCCATGGATCGCATTCGCCAGGCGGGCTTCCGCTTTGCCCCTGAAACCGCAGCGGTGTAGGGCCAGAGGCCGGGACGATTCGCGCAGCGTTCCCTCGGGGAATCGCCGCCTCACCCCGGCCCCTAGCCCCAGGCTGTATAGTTAGACAAACCTCCACCCCCCTAGCGCCATGTTTAACCTCGGCTGGACTGAAGTCGTTCTCGTCATCGGAGTGGCCGTGCTGATCTTCGGCCCCAAGAAAATTCCTGAACTGGGCAGCGCCCTGGGCAAAACCCTGCGCGGCTTCAAAGAAGAGATGAGTCAGGCCCCCGACGACGCGGCCATAGACACCTACGAAGACGCCGAAGACGCTGACGTATATCGATAAGTTTGCCTTTACCCCCCTAGCATTATCCCCATGCGGCAATTTTTGAAGTACACCCTGGCCAGTCTGACCGGGACGATTTTGTTTTGTTTGCTGCTGGGCTTTTTGCTCACCCTGGGGGCAGTGGGGCTGGTGGGCGTGATTGTGGCGGGCTTGGGCAAGGAAGGCGATGCACCCACCGTCGAGAAAGACACGGTGCTGGTCTACGACCTGGCCACGGTAATTCCTGACTCGCCAGAAGCGATCGACCCCAGCGCCATTGTGTTTGGCTCCGAGGCTCCCAGCGAGCTGACCCTGCGCCAGGCGGTGCTAGCTCTTGAAGAGGCGGCCACCGACGATCGCATCACTGCCCTCTACCTCAAGGGCAGCGGGGATCTGGGTACCGGGCTGGCCAGTCAGAGCGAAATTCAGCCGGCGATCGCGGCCTTTCAGGCGGCGGGCAAGCCAATTTTGGCCTACGACATCTCCTGGACCGAGCGGGAGTACGCCGTAGCTTCCCTGGCCGATACGGTGTATCTCAACCCCTTCGGCGAGATCGAGATGAACGGCCTCTACGCCGAAACCATGTACCAGGCCGAGGCTCTAGAGAAACTGGGGGTAGGGGTGCAGGTCACCCGCGTGGGCCGCTACAAGTCGGCGGTGGAGCCGCTGATTCGCGACACCATGAGCCCCGAGGAGCGCGAGCAAACCCAGCGCCTGCTGGGGGATGTGTGGCAAAACCTGCTGACCGCCGCCGCCGCCCCCCGCGACCTGTCGCCCCAGCAGCTGCAAACCATCGCCAACACCCAGGGGTTTTTGTTTGGGGCCGAGGCCGAAACTCAGAATCTGGCCGATGCGATCGCCTACGAAGACGAAGTGATCACCGCCCTGCGGGAGCTGACCGGCGAGGGAGAGCAGGAAGCCGAAGACAGCGACCTCGACTTTCGCCAGATTAGCCTGGCAGGCTACGCCGCCACCGTGGACGACCCCCTCACCAGCCGCCGATCCGACAACCAGGTGGCCCTGGTCTACGCCGAAGGCCCGATCGTCGATGGCGGCGACGGTGATTTTAGCCAGACCGGCATTATCGAGGGCAACGCTCTGGCCCGGCAGCTGCGCCAGCTGCGCCAGGATGACGAAGTCAAAGCCGTAGTGCTGCGGGTCAACAGCCCCGGCGGCAGCGCTACCGCCTCGGAAGTAATTCTGCGCGAGATGCAGCTGGTGCGCGAGGCGGGTAAGCCCGTGGTGGTGTCGATGGGCAACGTGGCGGCCTCCGGCGGCTACTGGATTGCCTCCCAGGCCGACGCCATTCTGGCCCAGCCCACGACGATTACCGGCTCCATTGGGGTATTCGGCATCTTTCTCAACCTCGAAGAGCTGGGCACCAAGGTAGGAGTCAATTGGGATGGGGTCAAAACCTCAGAGCTGGCCGATATTTTCTCCAGTACACGACCCAAAACCGAGGCTGAGCTGGCGATTTTGCAGCGCTCCGTCGATGCCATCTACGACAGCTTTCTCGACCGGGTGGCGGAGGGGCGCGACCTGACGCGGCCAGCAGTAGCCGAGCTGGCCCAGGGGCGGGTGTGGTCGGGTCAGGCGGCCCTCGATCTGGGTCTGGTGGACGAGCTGGGAGGGGTGAACGATGCGATCGCCACCGCCGCCGAGCTAGCCGAACTGGGCGACGACTGGCATCTGCAAGAATATCCTGAACCCAGCGAGTGGCAGCAGTTCCTGCGCACCTTTCTCAGCGCCGAAGCCGTCCAGACCCAGGCCCACGACCCGCTGACGACCCAAGTGCTCCAGTTCGTTGACGACGCCCAGGTTCTGCGCGCCCTCAACGACCCTCGCGGCGTCTATATGCTCATGCCCTATCGGTTTGTGGTGAAGTAGCACTGTGGAGAGATGAGGGTGAACTTAACTTACTTCCTTACCTTCCCCACCTACATCACCTTCCTCATCTCCTCAACTTCTTCCTCCGCTTCACCCCCGCCCCCGGCAGACCGTGCACCCGCATTAGATCGGCCAGGGTCGAGCAGTAGGGTTCCATGCCAAAGCTGGCGGGGCTGACGGCTCCGGCGTAGACAAAGTGGCGGTAGTGCAGGCAGAAATAGTCCCAGGGGGCCATCTGCACCCGAAACAGCTTAATCAGCACATCGGTCAGCCACATAGAGAGGGGAATGCGAAACCAGATGCGCTGGCCAAAGTAGTCGCAGATCTGCTCCACGGCCTGGTTGACGGTGAGGGGCGGGTTGCCCAGCACATACTCGCGGTAGCCCTCGGTCGAAGGATGCTCGACCAGATAGTTGATCACCGTGGCAATGTCTTGGGCATGGGCAAAGTGGAACCCGGCATCGGCCTTAAAGAAGCGCACCAGGCCCACCCAGCGGGTGACATCCTGAAGCCCCGCCGAAATAAAGGAGTAGGGCTTTTCTTTGTCGCCGCCAAACACCAGGGTGGGAAACACCGTGGTGATCTTGTCGTATACCGGCAGCTCGTGGAGACGGTGATGGCACTCATACTTGCTGCTAATGTACTCGGTGCCAAGCTCACCCGCCTCGGGTAGCGGGGCGCTCTGCTGGTTCAAAATGCTGGCGGTGGAAAAATAGATCACCTGCTGGCAACGCTGAGGATTGAGGTGGGCCATCAGCCCCAGGTTGGCATCGACGTTGATGGCGTCCACGTAGCCGGGATCTCCCCCCCAGGCCGCAGCGGTCAAAATGGCGATGTCGATGGTGGGCAGCAGGTCAATAAAGGGATCAATATTTTCCAGTCCGCCTAGCAGAATGTGAACCCGAGGATTGTCCTGCACCGGCAGGCGCAGCTTCTCAGGGTGGCGCAGCAGCAAGAATAACTCGTAGCGATCGCTCTCTAGCAGCAGCTCCAGAATGTAGTGGCCAATGCAACCGCTGGCCCCCGTCATAAATACGCGCAGGCTATCGGGGCTTTGGGAAGTCGGGGGAAAGGTGTCCAAATCGCTCAAGGTCAACAGCTATAGTCAGACAGTTTAGACGGTTTTGGCCGAGCTAGGCGTTTGTTGAGAGCTGAGGGGCTCGCCAGAGAACAATTTCTGCCTCTGGGTTTACCCTCGCAGCCGCTCGCCGATGCTTTAAAGGTCAGATAAAGTTCAGCTAAGTTCCCCGGTTTTCTCCGAGAAATTGCGTAGACCCTATTGCGTTCTCTACAGTAATTCTCGTTGCCATGGCTGACCTCCACAACCCCAAGGTTGCCCGCCACCTGTCCTCCCCTACCGTCCGGCGTAAACGAGGTTTTACCCTAATCGAGCTGATGGTGGCGATCGCGATCATGGGCGTGTTGGCGATCGTGGCTATTCCCAGCGTTTTGAACCAGGCGACCCGCTCCAAACAGGCTAGAGCACTGAAGTACATCGGTATGGTGAACCGAGCCCAACAGGCGTTTTTTGTCGAACACTCGCGCTTCGCTGCCTCTACCGACGAGCTGGGCTTTGCCGACAACCACGCTCCCCCCGACTACACCTATAGTGTGACCGCCGGGGGCGGCGGGCTAGAGATCACCAGCACCCGGGCCACTCCGACTAACCCAGCGCTGCGGGGCTACGCCGGGGTCGTCTTTGCCACCGTTGACCCTAGCGGCCAGGCCAGGCTAGGAACGGTAATTTGCCAGGGTGGCACCGCCGATGTTCCCGTCCCAACGCCGGTAGCGGTGGGTGGGCAGGTGCAGATTGGCAATTGCAATACCCTGTAGGGCTTCGCTAAAAGGCGGTGAGGGTAGGCGGGGAAAGGCAGAAAGTTCGAGGTGCGAGACAGAGTCTTGTCCCTCCAGACCTCAACCTTGAACGCCAAAGCTGCTATGGCTAACCCAATTGCGATCGCAGATGTAACAAACACTACGAATTGCCGTGGCTGAGGGTCAGGGGCAGCGCTACAGTAAAGGTTGCCCTTCTCTGCTGTACCCGCCGTGGGACTCGCCCAGCCATCACCGCCAACCGCCCCCCCGTCCGCTACCGACATTCAGGGCCTGTTTGACCGCATTGCCCCGGTATACGACAGCCTGAACGAACGCCTCAGCTTTGGGCTGCACCGGGTGTGGAAGCGCATGGCCGTACGCTGGAGCGGTGCCGCACCGGGGCAGCAGGTACTGGATGTCTGTTGCGGCAGCGGCGATTTGGCCCTGATGCTGGCCCGCCAGGTGGGGGCCGCAGGCACGGTCTATGGCGTAGACTTCTCGGCGGAACTGCTGGCGGTAGCTGAGGAGCGAGCAGGCCAGACCTATTCTGTGTCGCCCATTCACTGGGTACAGGGCGATGCCCTGGCTCTGCCCTTCGAGGGCAATACCTTTGACGCGGCCACCATGGGCTACGGCCTGCGCAACCTCACCGACATTCCCCAGGGGCTAGCCGAGCTGCGGCGGGTGCTTAAGCCGGGGGCCAGCGCCGCCATCCTCGACTTTCATCGGCCCCAGGGCTGGGTGGCCGAGCAGTTTCAGCGCTGGTACCTAGACGCCCTGGTGGTGCCTACCGCAAAAGATATGGGCCTGACCGACGAATACGCCTACATCGGTCCCAGCGTCGATCGCTTCCCGACCGGGCCAGAACAGGTGGCGCTGGCTCTCCAGGCGGGGTTTGGGCAGGCCGTTCACTACCCCATTGCCGGGGGGCTGATGGGAGTGCTGGTGGTGAGTCGCTATGACCGGGTCTGAGCTGTGGCTACTGCTGGCACCGCCCGTTGTGGGCGGCATCATTGGTTATTTCACCAATGACATCGCCATCAAAATGCTGTTTCGCCCCTACCGCCCCCTCTACCTGGGCAAGCGGCGACTGCCCTTTACCCCAGGATTGATCCCCAGCAACCAGGAGCGGCTGGCCAAGCGCATTTCTGACACGATTATGGGGTCGCTGCTCACCCCCGAAGAGTTACAAAACCTGGCTCGGCGGCTGTTGCAGACCGATCGCACCCAGGCGGCGATCAAGTGGCTCTTGCAGCTCGCCCTCGACCAAGTGCAGAGCCGCGCCCAGGAGCGCACCGCCAAAATTGCCGGGGCAATTCTGCAAGACCTGTTTGGCAAGTCTTTGCCCCGCCTGATCCGCGTCTGGGCGCGGCGCGACGACTTTTTAGAGCCCCAGCTCAACCAGCTGTTTGACCAGGTGCTGCTCGACTTTCGGCTCACCGCTGAGCAGGCTGACCAGATCGCCACCTGGCTGCTGAGCGGGGTGTTTCCGCCCGACAAGCTGCGGCAGCTGGTGGTGGACTTTCTCACCGATCGCAACATTCAAGTGATCGACACCATCTTTCGAGAGCGCACTAGCGGCACCTACTGGGTGGTGGCCAACCTGTTTGGCGTGCGCAACGCCCTGGGTCGCCTGCGGGCCTTTTGCCTCGACGAACGCGAGGTGAGCAACGCCCGCATCGCCGAACTAGTGGTGGCCCTCCAGCTCAAAAAGCGCCTGCAAGAGTCGCTACAGCGGGTATCGCTGCAAAACTTGCCGGTGTCTACGGTGCGCCAGGTGCGCCGCAACCTGCGCGAGTCGATTCAGGGCTACATTCGCACCCTGGGGCCAGAGTTTGTCAGAAACCTGGGCAACTCGGTCAACTGGGACACCCTGGCCACCCAGCTGCTCAACCGCCTGCAAAACTCAGCGGTGATCACCCAGTCGCTCGACCCGGTGAGCGAAGAGCTAGCGCTAATTTTAGAGCGTTACCTGGAGCGCGACCTTGAGTCGCTAGTGGCCCAGGTGATCCCGATTTTGAATATTGACCAGGTGATTATCGACCGGGTGCGGGGCACCTCGGCCAAGGAGCTGGAACTGGCGATTCAGGGCATTGTGCGCAACGAGTTGCAAGCGATCGTCAACCTGGGGGGCATTTTGGGCTTTACCATTGGCATTGTGCAGGCGGCTTTTTTCTTCTGGCAGCGATCGGGTGGGCCGTAAGGAGGGCTACACCCTGGCTGGAAAACCTTCCTAGGAGGGCGGCGATCGCCCTGACCGCCTACGGCAGAAATCCCCCGCCGCCAGGTTTCAGCGGTACATTGCTAACCCGGTGGAAGCTGCCAATCTACTCCGGCCCTAACCCCTGCCCTCTATGGCCCTACGCCGCATCCTCAACCCGCTTGAGGGCCACGATCACCGTCCCCAGCCAGAGCAGGCCAATGACAACGCCCATGATCACATCGCTGGGCCAGTGGGCTCCCAGCACCAGGCGTGAGCTGACAATCATGCCAATCCAAAACGCAACGCCCAGAACGATCAATAGCCTTTCAACCCAGCTGCGCGAAGCTTGGCACCACAGGTAGGCCAGCAGCCCGTAGACCGTAATCACCACCACCGTATGCCCCGACGGAAACGAATGCAGGCCCGAAGCCGCCACCCCGCCCGCTACTAAATCGGGGCGCTCTCGGTTCCAGTAGCCCCAGCCAATCCACACCAGAGCAAATTGCAGCCCGTAGGCGGCCATCATGGTGGCGGCGAGCAGGGGACGCGATCGCGCCACCATAATTCCCACAAATCCGCCAACGATGGGCAACATACCGAGCAGGTTGCCAGGCGATTCCCAGGTAATAGACCGAGAGAAACTCAGCGGCAAACCTTCGGCCAACACTGGCAGCAGCCGAGCATCCCAGTCCTGAAGCCCCTGGTCAACATGGCTCTTGGCCCAAACGGTGAGCGCAAACGTGACCACCGCACACAGCCCTAGACCAATCGCCAGGGTGCCAGTCCACCGTCGCCAGTGGGTTGAAGGCACCTTGCGGCAGTCTTGCCAAAACCTATACCAACCCCATCTAAAAGTTCGAGCCGTTACCCAACGCGCCATGCCGAGTTCAACTATTCCTAGCCACAAGCAGGTTTAGGAGGCGTGTGGTGGCACCTCTACGCAGGTTTAATGCTAGCAGCGAATGTCTAGGGGGAAATGCGGCGATAGCGCGCCTGCACCCCAAGATGAATGCCGTAGGCAACGAGGCCGAGGGCGACAATCCCCATTAGCCACGCTCCGTAAGGCTGCTGCTGAATGGCTTGCAGCGCTTCCTCGGTGCTTCCGGCTTGGCTGGCATCCGCCGCACGGGCCGCCTGAATAAAGAAATAGCCAATGATGACAGCGACAACTCCCTTAGCGGTAAGCCCAAATCGGCCAATGCGAGTAATCCACTTCTCGGTGCGCGCGCTCATCTGAGACAGCTTAAGCTTGCTGCGAAACTTGGTGGAATAGGCCCGGTAAAACGAATAAAAGCCGTAGGCCACACTGGCTACGCCAACGGCAGCCACTAGCCACCGACCAAAGGGCTGAGAAAGCAGCGTGGCCGTTTGCTGTTCACTGCCAGACCCACCACCACCCGACGAATTGCCAAAGACCAGCTTGAGGGCAGAGAAAGCCAGCCCTGCATAAATCAGACCGCTAACCGCGTAGGTGAGACGTCTGCCAATGGCGGCTGCACCACTGTCTCGATGCTCTGGATCTTTAATTGCCTGCACAAACTGCCAGAGAACATAGCCCAACAGCCCGATGGCAACTAAAAAAAGCATGCTTTTGCCGAAGGGTTGAGATGCGATCGATTGGAAAGCGCCCTCGGTGCCCGTTATTCTTCCACCCCAGTTAAAGGCAGCCATCACCGCCAGCAATCCAACAATTATGTAGACGATCCCCTTAGCCGCGTAGCCAAACCGCGCTAGGCGTTCGATCCACTTCTCAGGTTCTTGTCCTTGGGGCGTTAACTCTTGAATGTTCATTGATGTTGCCTATTGTGGTTAGCTGGCTTTTTGGCATTAAACGAATCTGCCAACAGATGTATATTGCATTGATAGCGGCATGAAGATTTGGCTAAACTGACGCGAACACAATTCTGCTGAAGGTAGTAGTTTTATAGCCCTTAAACCAAATCAAACCATCCCTCCACCGTTAGATTTCTTTAAGGACGTACCTCTATCTTTTGATACCTGAAAAATAGCCAGGACTTTGCTCAGCCAGTGTATTGACAGGTACACTTACAAGCGGAAAGCAAATTAAGGCTTGTTCTGACGATACAGCCAGAATCGCAAGGCCATGAAAAACGGTCAAACAAACAGACAAAAAAGATCCCGTCTTTCGAAAACAGGATCCAACGTAGAGCCAAGATAGGCCCAGTCAACTCATCGCTTGACGATGATCCAAACAGCATGAATAATGCCGGGGATATAACCCAAAAGGGTTAGCAAGATATTAATCCAGAACTGAGTGCCTATCCCTTCCTGGAGAAAAACGCCAAGGGGTGGCAGAAAAATAGCCGCTATAATCCTCAAAAGATCCATAAAATCTCCTAAAAAAACTTGGTCAGTCTCTGATTAAAGGTCATGGCTGACAGATGCAACATCTGTCTATCGACAGTATGCCTATCTATAGAAAGGCATAATCTAGCGACATGAATCCTCAGAGGGATGATCTTTTATCTTGATGAGGATACATTCTGAATAAGCTATCAAAGCAGTAATGCTTTACGTAGGTGCTTGAGGCCTGGTTCACCTAGCATTTTGATCTAAGAATCGATTGGCAACCGATAACAAAGCTCCTATGACGGCCTCGGCTCTATGCTGGCAATTAGGATTGCCTGTTTTGCAAACGGGTTGCGCCAACGTAAAGCGTCTCCCAGAGAGAAAAAGCCAAGCCCAATCTGACACGTTTTCCAGTCTCTGTAGAGTGACTTTTTTATGATTCTGCCTAAGGGACGGTTGCCAAAACTCTCATCAGCAAAATCATTTTTTGACACGTTTAGCCTGCCAGGCAATAAATTTATGCTTAGCACGGGCAATGAAACCCACCCCAATAACTCTCGCCGCGTTTATATAGTAGGAGTCCTTCGTTGAGCTTCAGTCAGGGGCTAAGCCTAGTAATCTTAGGAATTTGCCTGTACATTTTCTGGCAAATTCGCACGGTATTGCTGCTGGCATTGGCCGCTGTTACTTTTGCCGTAGTGCTTAATCGCGCCGTCAGGCTGCTGCAAAAAAAAATTCCCGATCGCAGAGTCGCTGTGTTTCTTTTGACCGGTGGTGTTGCGCTCGTGGCGGGATCGTTGGGGATCATTATTATTCCTCCCTTCATTGATCAACTACAGGATCTGATGGGGTTTGCAGGCGAAGTTATTGAGCGATCGCAGACTTGGATTAGTAACCTGGGCGACCTTGTGCCCGGTTTTGCTCTCCAAGATCTTCAAAGCCTCGAAACTATCGTAGGCCAACTTCAGGCGCTAGATCTGGAGATGATTTTTGGGCATTTTTTAGCGTGGTTCTCAAGCACTTTGACCGTTGCCTTTAACCTACTGCTAGTCTCGATCGTTATTATTATGGTGCTGCTCAACCCAGCCGCCTACCGCAGACTCTTTCTAGCTATCTTTCCCTCGTCTCGCCAAAAACAGGTCAGTCATGTACTCGATGACTGTGAAGAGGCGCTCGCAGGCTGGTTTATCGGCATTCTCTTCAACATGACGGTTATCGCCATTACGAGTATGATTGGCCTCTGGATTTTGGGCATTCCCCTAGCCTTTGCCAACGGGCTATTGGCAGGGCTACTAGCATTTATCCCTAACCTAGGCCCTTTTATCAGCGTGCTGCCCCCTGCTGCGATCGCGCTACTCGAAGCCCCCTGGAAAGCGATCGCTGTAGTCGTGCTCTATGTTGTGATTCAGCAGATTGAAAGTAATATTTTGACCCCGCTGGTCATGAAAAAGCAGGTTTCTCTGCTGCCAGCCGTAACGCTGCTATCTCAAGTTATTTTTGCCGCATTCTTTGGTTTTTTGGGACTGCTGTTGGCCCTACCTCTAACGTTGATTATGCAAAAATGGCTAGACGAATTTTGGGTGAGAGGCTTTCTAGATCAGCATTAGCCAATTGCCTATATTCAACAGGCAACCGCAGCCCCAAAGACCCTATAATCTTGGACTGTTTGTTTATCTTAGGATGGCCTAGCAGCAGCAACTCTACCTAATTTCGGGCTTAAGCCTTCTTTGCAGCCTCAATCAAACAGCTGAATGGTAAGCCTTAGAACTACTCTTCTATCCGATAGCCAAAGTCTTCGAGGCGGCTGCGGGACTGTCGCCACTTGGGCACCACTTTGACGAATAGCTCTAGGTAGACCTGACCCATCACCAGCTTTTGAATCTGCTGGCGGGCGTCGGAGCCAATCACCTTGAGCATGCTGCCCTTTTTGCCGATGAGAATGCCCTTTTGCGACTCGCGCTCGACGTGGATGGTGGCGAGAATGCGGGTGATATTGGTATCTTCTTCGACCCGATCGACGGCGATCGCAACCGAGTGCGGCACCTCTTCCCGCGTATTCAGCAAAATCTGCTCGCGAATCAGCTCGCCCATGATGAACCGCTCGGGCTGGTCGGTGACCAGATCGGGCGGGTAGTAATAGGGGCCAGGGTCAATCTGGTCAATCAGTTTGGCCAGCAGGGTGTCGAGGCTAGTTTCGTGCAGGGCCGAAAACTTCACTAGGGGCCAGCCGTGGGCGTCGGCTAAACCCTGGTAGCTGGCGTCGAGGGAGGCGATCGCATTTCCATCCTCCGGCTGCTGGTCAACTTTGTTCACACCCAGGATAACTGGGCCGCTGCTGTGGACCAGCAGCTCGGCCACAAACTGGTCGCCGCGCCCCATGTCTACGCTGCCATCCACTACCAGCAGGGTGGCATCTACCGAGTCGATGGCCATACGGGCGTTTTTGACCAAAATTTTGCCCAGCTCGTGGTGGGGCTTGTGAATGCCGGGGGTATCGACAAAAATAATTTGCGCCTGGTCGTTGGTCAAAATGCCCCGCAGGCGGTTGCGGGTGGTCTGGGCAGTGGGGGAGGTGATCGCCACCTTCTGGCCCACCAGCGCATTCATCAGGGTCGATTTGCCCACGTTGGGGCGGCCCACAATGCCCACAAACCCAGACTTAAACCCCTCCGGCGGGGTGGGGATAGCGCTGTAGCCAACTGGGTCAAAAATATCGACCATGCTAATAGCCTGTGACGTGGACGACAACCTCGCGGGCTGCACCCCGCGCCCGGTGCTCCCACAGGTAAATTCCTTGCCAGGTGCCCAGGGCTAGCCGCCCCTGCATCACCGGGATGGTCTCGCTGGTGTGGGTCAGCACCGTGCGAATGTGGGCGGGCATATCGTCGGGGCCTTCGGTGCTGTGGATGTAGTGGTTGCCCTCGGGCACCAGCTTGGAAAGAAAGTTCTCCAAATCCACCAGCACGTCGGGGTCGGCGTTTTCTTGAATGATCAGGCTAGCGGAGGTGTGGCGCAAAAACACCGTACACAGCCCGGTCTCAACGCCGGAGGCGCGCACCACCTGTTCGACTTCAGCGGTAAACCGCTGGAGCGATTTGCCCCGCGATCGCAGGGTCAGCACCTGCTGGTGGTGACGGGTGGTGGCGGTAGA
The DNA here is from genome assembly GCF_034932455.1 of Leptolyngbya sp. CCNP1308. Taxonomy (NCBI): domain Bacteria; kingdom Bacillati; phylum Cyanobacteriota; class Cyanophyceae; order Leptolyngbyales; family Leptolyngbyaceae; genus Leptolyngbya; species Leptolyngbya sp. CCNP1308. The sequence goes on from NZ_JAYGIH010000037.1 coordinate 74,522, forward strand.
GGGTGTCATCGGCAAATAATTAGAATAGACCGTTCTCTATTCTGTCAGAATTAATCCCCCTCGGGGAAATTTGTTGCTCTTTACTCAACACAGAGGGGCACGAGGCGACCTTGGGCGGTGAGACCCAGCCGCATGGGCGCGTTAGCCAGAATGGGATTGCCGGTCAGGGCGCACACCTGCTCGCGCTCAGCCACAGCCCCAAAGCTGGCGCAAATGTCTTCAGGCTGTACCTGGGTCGTACATTCGCTAGGCCCTTGCTCCACGTACTGCCAAAGAATGTCACGAATCAACGCCTGATAGCCCCGGTTACCAGCCAGGGATTTGAGTTTTTCCTTCAGCGATCGCTCTAGGCGAATGCTGGTAACTTCCATATCAGTGGTCGATACGCGAGTTAGGGTTGGCATCGGCGGGCACACCTCCAAGGGGAACATAAAGATAGTTTCTGGAACGTGTCACAGCTCAGTTGTGGTTGTCACTAATGAGTTGTGTCTAACTAACAGTTTAGACAGACTAGACACGTTTGTATTACACGTGTAGTATTAACGTTATTCGAGCGTATCCGTCAAGCCTCATCGCTGAGCGAGGGGTTTTGAGCTAACGGATGCCCTCATGCCTTCCTAAGCCTTGCTGTTTTACGCTTGAGGAACTCCGCTATGGTAAACATCTTGTCTACTGGCACCGCAATGAATATCGCCGTCACCACGGGCGACGCTGGCCAGCTAGGCATGGTGGCGGGGTTCGATGGGTATTTTAATGGCCTAATTACCCGACTAATTCACCCCATGGATGGGTTAGTCCTTGGTGATTCTGATGGGGACGATCCAAGCGATCTACTTAAAGGGGATGCCTTGAGGGGCGATCGCCTTTGGGGAGATCTCTTGCTGTCGTTATGGCGATTCCTGGGGCTTGTAGGATGCCTCACTGGGGGCGATCGCCTCGGCCGGCCCTATCCCCACTATTTCTCCCAGCATTCTGTGTACCAGCATTAACCCGACCCCCGATCTGGCCCAGCGCCTAGGAATGGCCGTTCTCGGCTAATTCTGTTTCGATCGGGTTCCAAATTTGGGGTTGCAGCAGTACTGCCGCCGTTGGTCTTTTGTCAGACCAGGGGTTCGCACCGGTATTCGCCCACGGCTTGGTCGCTAAAAGCTACCCAGGTTGCCCGTGGCCCGCCGCGCGATCCTGGGGCTGGGCCACCGTTTTAGGGCCGCTGCCGCCTCGACACAACAAACTTAAGCGACGAAACTAGTTCATAAGTATTAAGGCATGAGGGATCATGTTGAAGCTGACCTATTCCGATGCAGATTTATTGATTGAGCATTTAGAACTCACCGTAGAAGCGATGGTGACCCAGCGCAGCCTAGTAGCCCTGCGCGCTGGGCAGCCCCTGGTGGTGCAGCCGGGTTATGGAGCCTTTGCCCTACCCGCCGACCTGGCCACAGATTTAGACAGCAGCGGCCTAGAGATTGCCCCCTGTGACCACGGTTGGCTAGAGGTCACCCTGCGGGGTACCTGGCTAACCGACTGCGCCAGCAGCGCTGAGGGCATTTTGGTGGTCGAACTCGGCTTCGCCCTAGAGCGGCAAATCGTCGCCCTGTGGCAGCGCAGCCTGTGCTGGGTAGCGGCCCCCTGCTCCCAGGGGGGCTGAAATTGGGCTGCCATGCTCCCATCGTCCGGCCTTTGCAGTACCGTAGACACAAGGGCCGAATCGCTGCTGTGCATCCCGAATTCGCACCTCAAAATTCGACGCAGACAAGGAGATAAAAAATAATGGCTGACGATGCAACCTACCTCACCCTCACCGCCGACAACTTTGAGGCCGAGGTGATGCAAAGCGATGTGCCGGTGCTGGTGGATTTTTGGGCCGCCTGGTGCGGCCCCTGCCGCATCATGAACCCGATTGTGGAAGAGCTGGCTGAAACCTTTGCCGGGCGGGCCAAGGTCGCCAAGCTCAACGTCGATGAAGAAGATGCCCTGGCCCTGCAATTTCATGTGATGGCCATTCCCACCCTGATCTTTTTCCAGAATGGGGAGCGGGTTGACACCGTCGAAGGGGTGGTGGCAAAGGATGACTTGGTGGCTCGCCTAGAGGCGCTGGTAACGGCCAACTCGGCGGTTTAGAGTTTCTAGCTACTGGGTTACGCCGCGCAGCACCGCCTCGCCGTTGACAAATTCTAGGCCGTCGAGGGTCAGCCCGGCCTGGGGTAGGGCGAGGTTAATGCGCTCGGTGATTTGGGCCGGGTCGAGGCCGGTGAGGCGAGCCACATCGTCTAGCGATAGGTTGACCCGGCCAATTTGAATGCGGGTGTCGTTGCCCAGCACCAGGCAGCCATTGTCTACGCGGGGGCTGCCTTCGATACCGATGTAGAGGGGGCGATCGCCCAGCATGGGCACCGTGCTTAGGGCGGTGTCTAAAGCCTGCTGTGCCTGGGGCGGCAGCGATTGGGTGGGCAGGTCGGCGGGGTTGACCACAATGCCCCCGGCTACGCGATCGCCACGAATAGTAGCGTTAAGCGTTTCTGTGGCGGGCAAAAACTGGGCCACCTGGGGAGTCTGAGCTATGCCCTCAGCAAGTAGCTGCGTCAGCTCAGCCTCGGTGAGAGAAATTTCGATGCGGTTATTGCCGCTGTAGCGTACTCCCTGGCCGCTGGCCAGCTTGCTCTCTAGCAGATTGCCGCTGGTGCTGACATCGGCTACGACGGTATCGGCACCGCTGGTGCTGTACCAGGTGGGCAATGCCGTTGCCCGGTTCCAATAAAAGGCAGTGGCGGCGGCGACCCCTGCCGAAAGGCCGATCAGCAGCGACAATGCCAGTACAACCGCCTGTTTGGTTCGCATGTCAGACAACCCTCCCTTGGGTACCGTCGAGCCAGTGTAGCTCAGCTCTCCCACCCGCGCAAAAAGCTGTGTGGCGATTGCTGTAAAGACCCTAAAGTGGCCTATGGTAATAGGTGCAACGACGTAGAGAACAGCAGCATGGGCACGACACAAGGGTTCATCCGCGAGGTCATGGGACTGGGACGGCGGCTTGTGGCCCGAGTTGCGCCCCAGGTTGTAACGTTGGGGGCGATCGCCCTCCTCCTCGTCACCACGGCCAGCTGCGCCAAACCCGTTCAGCCCACCGAGCTGCTGTCTGAGCCGACCCCCCAGCCCAACCGCCTCACCGGGCAAATTGCCGAGGTTTCTCCCCCCGAAACCCTAGAAACCCTGAAGCAAATTATCGACGCGTATACCCCCCAAGTGCGCATTCTCAGCCCCCGCCCTGGCGAAGTGCTAGACGATACCGCCGTGACGGTGCGGCTCCAGGTGCGCGGCCTGCCGCTATTTAAAGACGACGCCTACGAACTCGGCCCCCACCTGCACCTGTTCCTAGACAACGAACCCTACAAAGCTGTCTACGATCTGGCCGAACCGATTACCTTTGACGATCTCTCCCCCGGAACCCACACCCTGCGCGTGTTTGCCTCACGCCCCTGGCACGAAAGCTTCAAAAACCAGGGTGCCTTCGACCAGCGCACCTTCCATGTGGTCGCCCCCACACCCCAAAACGAACTCAACGCCAAGGCGCCGCTGCTCACCTACAGCCGCCCCCAGGCGGCCTACGGGGCCGAGCCGATCATGCTCGACTTCTATCTCACCAACGCGCCCCTACACATGAGCGCCCAAGCCGAGACTAACGACGACCTGCACGACTGGCGCATTCGCTGCACCGTCAACGACCAGAGCTTTGTGTTCGACCAGTGGCAACCCATCTGGCTCAAGGGCTTTAAGCCGGGCCGCAACTGGGTACAGCTCGAACTCATCGACGAAAGCGGCAACCCCATCGATAACCGTTTTAACAACACCGTGCGCATCATCGACTACCAGCCCGGCGGCAGCGACACCCTCTCTCGCCTAGTGCGCGGTGAACTGGGTCTGAAGGATGTTGCAGGCATTATCGACCCCACCTATGTCCCCCCTGCGCCCCCGGTTCCAGAACCAGAGCCAGAGGCTGAGATCCCCGCGCAGGAACCAGAACTGCCTGGGGCTGACTTAGCACCATCCGATCAACCCGATCAAAACGCCGCTGAGCCGGACATCGTCCAGCCCGAGATTGTGGTACCAAAGCCTGCCCAGGAGCCACCTGAGGTAGAACTTCCTGAACCCCAAACCCCGTTGGATACTCCAGACCCAGCGGAACCCGACGATGAAACCCCAGCTAACCCCTTCCTACTGCCTGAGAAATCTACCGAGCCAGAGGCTTCTGGAGAAGATGAAATTACCCCCGATGCTGGCAGTGCGGCGGAAAAGGCCATTGAGGATTACCAGCCCTCTACAGAAGAACCCACTTTCCTAGAGCCCAGGGCCAAGGATGAGGACATATCGCCCCCGGCAGAGCCCTTTGTGCCCCCCGTGCTTCCCCAGCCAGACGCGCAGCCTGCCCCCAAACAGCCTACGGCTAAAGAGCCTGCTTCTAAGGGGATGCTCAATCGCTTTAAGCAGTGGCGCGACCAGGTTAGTCAGCCAGTAGCGCCAGCACCCGCTAATCCACAATTGCCAGAGGCCACCCCAGAGGATACGTTTGGGAATCTGCCCGAGGTCGTCGCGCCTGACTCCGATCGCTCGACTAGTCCAGAAACCGATATAGCACCTGAATTGCCCCGCATACAGCCCGAAGTGGTCGAGCCCTACACAGCCCCTCTGAATGAGGAGCAAGACCCACAAAGCTCGCCAAATCCTGAAAAAGCCCCTGAAGAAAAACCTTCAGAGGCTGAGCCTGATGAATCCGTAGAGCAGCCTGGCATTGAGCAGCCTAGGAGTGGGCCGCGATCGCCCCTCGCCCCAGAAGTTCGTCCGTTTATTTAGATTGTTAGTTTACCAACCGCAGCGTCAAGGGATAGCGATAGGCCGTCCCTTCATTGGCTTTAACTGCCGCTAGAATGACTAAAACCAGCCAGGCGATACCCAAAACAATCATTAGGGGAATCCCAATCAGCACAAAAATTAGTACCCCGGCAACCACCATATAGATGGTCATAGAGATATTGAAGTTAAGCGCTTCCTTAGCCTGGTCGTTGACAAAGGACATTTCGTCGCGTTTGACTAGCCAGATGACGAGAGGGCCAATAATATTCCCGAAGGGAATAACGAATCCAGACAAGGCGCTGAGATGGGCCAGCATGGCCCACATGCGTGATTCTGGGTTGGAGTCGAGCTGGTTCATGGTGGTGGCAGAATTAGAATAACCTGCCGCCAAGCTAACTTAAAAAGCAGGATAGAGCCTCTATCCTGCTTACAAAATGTAGTATTCCAACTGCTGAAGTGCAGACGATGAAAAATCCTCGGGACAATAGGGCTGTCCCGGCGATTTACTCTTCGTCGTCATCCTCATCATCGGTGGGATACACAAAGCTAGTAGACCGCCCGGTAAGCACAGACTTGCCCAGGGACATCGCTTTCTTAGCCTGGAGCGCTGCGGTGCGCTTCCAGGTGGCGCGACGCTGGTCACGCTTTTGTTTGGAGGTTTTCTTCTTGGGAACCGCCATGACAGCAATACTTTAAGACTTCACAACCTTCCAAGCATAGGGCAAGAGTGCCATTCTATGCAATTTTATTTTGTCGGCTCGGCGCTATTTGGATGCCCGAGATGGTATTACTCAATCTAGGGGGCCGCTGACTCGACATCGTAGACTAAGGCTCTAGCCGCCTCGAAGTAGTTGGCCCACTGGGGTACATCGGGCCGGAGCTGCCACTCGCTGCGGCTCACCGGCACCGTAAGAATGGGGACAGAAATGCCCTGATTATCGCCAATCACGGTGACGATGACATCGGTCATTAGCACGTCGGCATCGAAGCTGCGCTGAACGGCGGCTCGGGCGATGATTTCTGAGCGCTGCACTAGGGTTTCAAAACTTTCGCCCTGCTCGCGCACTAGGTAGAGGTTGACTCGTGACGTGTAAGCTTGGGCCGCAGGCGGGGTAACGAGCGACGGCAGGGCCACGCCCCCCAATCCCACCAGCGCGGCCAGGGTGAGTCGTGCCCCGAGAGACGCAATGGTGGCCATGCTGTGCCTTTTGGCGCGCCCAGTCTTGAGAAGAGATATTAGTGTCATGGCCTGCTGCTCCACACATCCCCGCAGGATGCCCAAAAAGTGCCTTAACTCTAGCGATAGAGCCGCCAATCGTCAATTAAGAATTGTCGCCGTTGGGTAGGGTCGGTCTGAGTTCCGTTTAGCCCCGCAGGCGCTACTATGGCAGGGGATTTTTCATTCTTCAATTTTACAGTACGAGAGGCATCCCAAAGGCATGGTAAGCCACTGGCCCGTGATCGTTGGCATCAATCAATATCAATCGCTTCAGCCCTTGATGTATGCCCAGTTCGATGCCCTCGAACTGCGGGACTTTTTGGTCAATGAGGTGGGGCTGCCTGCCCAGTACTGCTCGCTGCTGACGGATGTTTCGGCGGTGGTGTACGAGGGGGCGGCTGCGCCGACCCGCGAGGTGATGCTGCAACGGCTGGCCCAGAGCTGCGATCGCGCCGGCCCCGAAGATACCGTGTGGTTTTTCTTTAGCGGCTACGGGGTGCAGTGGCAGGGGCAAGACTACCTGCTGCCCATCGACGCCGACCCCAACCGCATTGAACAAACCGGCATTTTGGTAGAAACCCTGCTGAATCAACTGGCCCAGGGCAATCAGCGCCAGTCGATCGTCATGCTCGATATGAACCGGCCCCAGAGCGCCCTCAGCCCTGCCCCTGGGGGCGGCCACCTGGGCGACCAAACCCTGGCTTTGGCTAAAAATCTAGGGATTCCCCTGGTGCTCTCCTGCCAGCCCGACCAGTTTTCTCAGGAGACGCTGGCGGTGCGCCACGGGCTGTTTACCGAAGCCTTAGTCGAAGGAATGCGGTTCCACGGCTGTTTGACTCTGGCGCAGCTAGTGGCGTATCTGCGCGATCGCGTCCCTGAGCTGTGCCAGCACCACTGGCGTCCGGTGCAAAACCCCGTGGCGGTGGTGCCCCTTGGGCAGCAGTACATCATGCTGGTGCCCTCCAGCCTGGTGGGCCAAATGCCCGTTGGCGTGTCTCCAGAGCCAGAGATTTTTCCAGCACCCCCGCCCAGTCCAGAGATTTCTCTGCCGGTGGAGCCCAACCCAGGCTGGCCCAGTCACCCGATACCAACGCCTGCGGATCTCCCCAACGGCGGTTCTGCTAAGCCCTGGCCCCCGACCGAGCAGCCTGAGCCTGAGCTGCCGCCGGGGGGGCTACCCGAGGTGACCAAGCCCCCAAGGACAAGTGCGCCCGCTACTCCCCCGGTACCCTGGCAGCGCTGGGGAATTTTAGCGGCGGGACTGCTGCTGCTTGGTGTGCTGTGGCGCAACCAAGATAGCCTGTGGGGGTCTGGCTCATCTCCTGAGGCCACCACGCCGCCGTCCGTGGGCAATCCTCCCGCAGAAGCGCCCCCTGCCGCGCCCCCTGCCGAACCCGTGGGTGAACCCCTGTTTCCGGGGACGGCGGCGAGTGGTGCCGAGGCTCTACAGCGGGCCAGAAACGCTCTCAACCAGCGTCAGTTTGGCGAAGCATTGAGCTGGTTGACCCAAATTCCTGAGGATGAGCGCCCCGTAGACTATCAGGCCCTTGTCAACCAGGCCGAGACCGGCTATACCAATGCCGAGCTGTCTGGGGGGGCCGCCCTCAACCAGGCCCGCCGTCTGATTGAGCCGGTTTCGGCCTCACTGTTTAACGACGCCATTGAGCAGGCCCGCCAGGTGCCTGTTGGAGATCCGGCCTACGATCAGGCCCAGGCCGACATTGAGCGCTGGAGTTTGGTAATTTTAGACCTCGCTGAGGGCCGAGCCGCCTCCGGTGATTTAGATGCCGCCATTTCGGCGGCTCGCCTGGTGCCCAAAGACCAGGGCGAAACCTGGGGTCAGGCCCAGGCCCAAATTCAAAACTGGGAGCAGAGCCGGGTCAACCGGCAGCTGCTGCAAGAGGCCCAGAGCCTACTTCAGCCCGACCAGGCCGCCTCGTTTCAAGCGGCGATCGCGATCGCCCAGCAAATTCCCCCCGACTACCCCGAGTCAGCGATCGCCCAGGAGCGCATCGACCAGTGGAGCCGAGATATTTTGGCGATCGCCCGCGCCCGTGCCGCCTCTGGACAGATCCCCGGTGCGATCTCCGCCGCTGGCCTAGTGCCTCCAGGTACCAGCGCCTACGACCAGGCCCAGCAGGAGATCCAGCAGTGGCAAGGGCAGTAGGTGAGACAATTAATGACGTGGTGGCTGCGGCCACCACGTCATTAATTGGTTTGTTGCTGTATGTTTTCTCCCCCCAAGCACATTACCCCCGGCCCCGGCCAAGAATCCGTCTGGGATTATCCGCGTCCGCCCCGGTTAGAAGACTCGACTCGTCACATTCGCGTGGTGTTTAACGGCGTGGTGATTGCCGACTCGCGGCGCACCAAGCGGGTGCTAGAGACCAGCCATCCGCCGACCTATTACATTCCCCCCGAGGATGTGCAGATGCAGTATTTTCAGCCGGTGCCCCGCTCAACCCTATGCGAATGGAAAGGGGCAGCGGTGTACTTTACGGTAGCGGTGGGCGAACAAGTTGCCGAGCAGGTTGCCTGGGCCTATCCTCAGCCGACAGAGGCGTTTGAGGGCATTGTCAACTACATCGCCCTCTACCCCAGCCGCATGGAGGCCTGCTACGTCGACGATGAGCTGGTGCAGTCTCAGCCCGGCGATTTCTACGGCGGCTGGATTACCTCAGACATCGTTGGCCCCTTCAAAGGCGACCCCGGCACCTGGGGCTGGTAGTTCAAGTCTTAGGCAAACCACCCACCCACTCATCACTCCCTGCTCACCGATTCCCTCCCCCTTACTCCCCAGGCTCCGAACTGCACGTCGGCGCAATCCCCAAGTTGTCGCGGCTGGTGGTCATGATATCCACCGTGCGTTTGAGCTTGGCCTCTAAAAACTGCTTGTGGTCGAGCAGCTGGCGCAGCTTTTGGTGGCGGGCGATCGCCAAACTAATCGTAGACAGCTGCTCGGGCGGGCAGGGGAAGTACTGCACCCGTCCATCAGAGTCAAGGCTGCACAGACGATAGCCGGGACGACCCAGATCGGTTCCAGCAGGAGCGGGCTCTGTAGGAGACTCTAATGATTGGCAGAGCTGCTCGACGTAGCCCGACAGCGCCTGGGGATCGCCGTGGCGCAGTAGGGCAGCGTCACGGGCAGCGGCTTGGTTAGGGTGCTCGTCTAGGGTCTCCAGCCAGCCATCGACAATGGGCCCTTCCATGTAGAGAGCCTGAATACGATGCACCGTCTGTTTGAGGTCTTGGTGCCAGGCTTCCACCGCCATTTGAATGTCTTGCAGCACCTTGACCGCCAGGGCTGGGTTGGCGTCGTGGCGATGGCGGCTAAAGGTCGGCAGCTTGCGCCGCGGCAGCATGGGCAAATGCGAGGGCTGCGCCTGTACCGGAAAGGGAGCCAGATGGGCCGGGGCACCCCCAGTCTGAGTCACCGGTTCGGACTCAGAACTGCTAGCCGGGGTACTGTCAGCGCTAGAGGGCTGGCTAGCGCCAATGGTGAACGAAACGGGCCGTCGAGCAGACCGTCCTTCCCCATTACCCACGGTAGGGGAGGGCGCTGCGGAAAATTCAGCAGAATCAGGCGAGGTATCCATAGGGCGTGAGAGAAACTGAGTCAGGCGGATGAAGGCAGATCAGGAACTGACTGGGGGATGATTGCCCTGGATCAAATGGTTTGAAGGGCAGCGCTAGGCACCATCTGCCTCAATTTATACCTGAATAGTTTAGGGTTAGACCAGCAAAAAGGTTTGCAGGTTATAAAGTTTCTCAACTTTCAAACTGCAAACCTTACAGATAATTGTTCTAGCTTTTGAACGTTTCCTCAGATTATCCCCACTAAAAGAATATTTTTCCCAAAGACGTGAACTCGCCCCGCTGGACCGATCGCGGTGAGTTCCCAGATAAGTATTTATACCAAATCTCGAATGAATACCCCCGATTTGTAGGGGCGTAGCATGCTACGCCCCTACGGGGTTCCTGATTATGAATCGGGTCTTATCAATCGGAATTCGTATTAGTTGGAACACTCTCAGCCCAATTTGACGTTTAAGGCCTTACGAAAATCGCTCCTGGCAGAGTCGGCGGAAGTGCTCGCCCCGCTGCTCAAAATTGGGATACTGGTCAAAGCTGGCACAGGCGGGGGAGAGCAGCACGACTGAGGCTCCTAGGGATGGAGCCACCTCAGCGCCCCGCTCCACCGCTCGCTCCATGTTTTCAACGATGGTGTAATTACGATAGCCTGCGGTCTCTAGCCGCTGGGCGAACTGGGGGGCGGCATCGCCAATCAGCAGCACGGTGGCGGCCCGTTCGTGAATGCGCTGCACCCAGCCGGCATCGTCGCCTTCCTTGGCTTCGCCCCCGGCAATTAGCACGGCTGGGGCTTCTACCGATCGCAACCCCACCTCAGCCGCGTCGTAGTTGGTGGCCTTCGAGTCATTGATGAAATCAATTCCCTGCCAGGTGCAGATGTGCTCTAGGCGATGGGGCACGCCGGGGAAGGCGGCTACTCCCGCTGCGATCGCCTCCGCATCCAGCTCTGCCAAACAAGCCGCCGTGACCGCCAGCAGCAGGTTTTGCTGATTGTGGTCGCCCACCATGCGCAGGGCATCGGCCCGCACAATGGGGATGCCTTCAAACTTTACCCAACCGTCTTTGATATAGGCGCTGGGCCGCAGGGGCGCGATCGCCCGCTTCCCCCCGACGCTTGTCCAGTAGGCGGAGGGAAATTCCTCGGGCAGATGCTGACGCAGGTAGGGGTCGTCGCCGTTAAACACCGTCAGTTCTGAGCGATGCATCAGCGTGGCCTTGATCTGGGCATAGTTCTCGACGGTGCCGTGGCGCTGGAGGTGGTCGGGGGTGAGCGTCGTCCAAAGGCCAATTTGCGGAGCCAGGGTGGCCGAAGCCTCAATCTGGTAGCTGCTCAGCTCGGCGATCACCCAGTCGGGCACTGTGGGCTCTAAGGCCAGCTCGCAGGCGGCATAGCCAATGTTGCCACAGGCGGGCGCGTTGAGCCCGGCGGCCTGGAAGATGGCGGCGGTGAGGGCCGTGGTGGTAGTTTTGCCGTTGGTGCCGGTAATGCCAACCCAGGGGCGATCTTGCAGAAACCGCCAGGCCAGCTCGGTTTCGCCAATCACCTCTAGACCATTCTCGCGGGCAGCCACCAGGGCGGGGCTATCCCACGGAACGCCGGGGCTGACCACCAGCAGGTTGGTGCGGCTGTCGGGCACAAAGCTGTAGTCGAGCAGCACGGTGATGCCGTCCTGGCGCAGGGACTCCTGCTGGGTGACTAGGGCGGGGCTGGAGCCGCGATCGCTCAGCACCACCTGCCAGCCATCCCGGTGCAGCAGCCGCGCTGCCGCTACCCCAGACTTTCCCAGACCAATCACATGGGCATTTTTCATGGCATCGCTATCCCTTAACGATGTCGCCAAAGTCGCCCAGTACCAGGGCGTGGTTGCGCAGTAGCCCCAGCAGGTTGAGACGGTTTTGCCGCACCGCCGGTTCGTCGGCCATCACCAGCACGCTGTCGGGGCCGTCAAAGAAGCCGCTGACCACCGGGGCCACCTGCTCTAGGCCCGCCACCAGCTGGTCGTAGTCGCGGCTGGCCTGGGCGGCCTGGGTCTGGGGCAGCAGGGTTTTGAGCGCCGCCAAGAAGGCCTGCTCTGCCTTGGCCTCCAGCTTGACCGCGTCAATTACACCCTCGGGGTCGAGCACATCGGTGTCGAGGGTGCCCTGAGCGGCCAGGCGGGTGGCCCGGTTTACGGTTTCGTAGACCTTGTCCATGCGGCCATTGCGGCGCATCTCCTGCAAGAACAGGGCGCGGTCTTTGACATCCAGCGGATCGCTGAGGGCGCGATGGCCAAGGGCCGGCCCCTTAGGGCCATCGCTCAGCACCGCATTCACCAGGTCGTAGTCGATGCCCTGCTCGTCTTGCAGCAGCGTCTGCACCCGCTGCAAGAAAAAGTCATGGAGCTGGGTGCGCAGCGCTTCAGAGGCATTGATCGCCAAGGTTGAATCCTGAGCAAAGTCTTGCACAACGGTATCCAGGAGTTTTGCCAGATTCAGGGGCAGCCCCGCCGCCCAAATAATATTTAGCACCGCGTTGGCAGCCCGCCGCAGGGCAAAGGGGTCAGAGGAACCTGTGGGCAACTGGCCAGTGCTAAAAATGCCGACTAGCGTATCGAGGCGATCGGCGATGCCTACCACCTGACCCGCCAGGGTTTGAGGCAGGCTATCTTGCGCGCCCTTTGGCAGGTAGTGCTCGACGATGGCGGTGGCTACGGCCTCGGGCTCGCCGCTGTGGAGGGCGTACTTTTGCCCCATCACCCCCTGAAGTTCAGGGAATTCGCCCACCATCTGGGTGACCAGGTCGGCTTTGCACAGGTAAGCGGCGCGGCGAATGTGTTGGCGGGATTGCGCCCCCAGGTTGAGCTGGTCGCAGAGGTGGTCGGCCACGGTGCCAATGCGCTTCACTTTGGCGGCCATCGACCCCAGCCGTTCCTCAAAGGTGACGGTTTCGAGCTTGGCGACAAAGGCGTCGAGGGGCTGGGCGCGATCGGCGTCAAAGAAAAACTTGCCATCCGACAGGCGGGCGCGAATCACCCGAGCGTTGCCCTCGGTGATAATCGCCTCTTTGATGGGGTCGCCGTTGGAGATGGTGATAAAGCTGGGCATCAGCGCCAAACCGTCGGCTTTCTGCTTTAGCGGAAAGTAGCGCTGGTGGCTCTCCATTTCGATGATGGCGACCTCCGGCGGCAGATCGAGAAACTCGGGGTCGAACTTGCCGACTATGGCGGTGGGCCACTCCACCAGGTTGGTGACTTCGTCGAGCAGGGCAGGCGAAATCATCGGCACGCCCCCCAGGGTCTTGGCCGTCGCCTCGACCTGGTGCTGGATCAGCAGGCGGCGGGCGGCGGGGTCGATCTCGACGTAGGCGTTGCGCAGCGCCTCGACGTAGTCTTGGGCACGGCGCAGGGGAACCGGGGCAGGGTGCAGCACGCGGTGGCCCTGGGAGATGCGATCGCTCGTACAGACCAGCGACCCATTTTCTAGGGTGAGGGGCAGCACCTCGCTGTCCATCAGCGCCACCAGCCAGCGAATCGGGCGCGGAAACCGCAGGTCGCCGTCGCCCCAGCGCATAAACCGCTTGCCCTCTAACCCCAAAATCCACTGGGGAATCAGCTCGGTCAAGATGTCGGTGGCGGCCCGCCCCGGAATGTCTTGATTGACAAACACAAACGAGCCCTTGTCGGTGTCGCGCACCTCCAGGGCAGAGACCTCTACACCTCGCGATTTGGCAAACCCCTCGGCGGCCTTGGTTGGCTGACCATCCTTAAAGGCCGCCTGGGCCGGGGGGCCTTTGACCTCTTCCTGGCGATCGGGCTGGCGCAGGGGTAGCCCGTCGAGCATCACCGCCAAGCGGCGGGGGGTACCGTAGAAGCGCACCGCCTCGGGGGTCAGAGCCTGCTCTGCCAGTTCGGCCGGAATGCGCGTCTGCCACTGGTGGAGGGCATCGCTAACGAAACTGGCGGGCAGCTCTTCGGTGCCAACTTCCAGCAAAAATGTCGCCATAGAGTAGAGGGGTGAGTTAACCGTGTAGTGCCCCTAGGGGCCGTTGTCTGAGCCTTGGGCTGAGCCGGGCTGCTCTATATCCAGCTGTATCCACAGGTTGTGTCTACAGGATAGCTAGCTCAGCTGCCCGAATTTTTAGCCTCCCTAGTCTATCAAGCTTTTTGCCCAGGGCCGCTGTATTGGTAGGTGGTCAAATAGCCATGACCTTTGACCATCACCTGACCCACTTCTTTGAAGTCATAGCGGTGCTTAAGGCGCTGGTGGGTCGCCTCGGTAATTTGAATTTTGCCCGGCACCCCCTGGGACTCCATACGGCTGGCGATATTGACGGCATCACCCCAAAGGTCATAGCTAAATTTTTTAATGCCGATTACCCCGGCCACTACAGGCCCGGTATTGATGCCAATGCGCAGCTGAAACTTTTGCCCATCGTTGCGGGTGATGTGGGCGGCGGCCTCCTGCATGGCCAGGGCCATTTCCATAATGGTCTCGGCGTGGTCAGAGCGGGGCAGGGGCAGCCCCCCCACCACCATGTAGGCATCGCCAATCGTCTTAATTTTCTCCAATTGGTAACGTTCGGCTAGGCGATCGAAGGCGGAGAAGATCTGGTTGAGCCAGTTGACCAACTCCAGGGGGCTAATCTGAGCGGCCAGGGGGGTGAAGTTGACGATGTCGGCAAACAGAATCGTGACATCGTCAAAGCGTTCCGCCAGCGATCCCTCTAGCTGCTTGAGCTTGTCAACCACCGCCCTCGGCAAAATGTTCAACAATAGCTGCTCAGACTTTTGCTGCTCTAGGCGCAGGGCCTGCTGGGCCTGTTCGCGCTCTTGCATCTCTTGCTGAAGCTGTAGGTTTTGGGCCTGCAAAAGCTGGGCCTGGCGGCGCAGAGCCTTTTGCAGATCGGCCAGCAGATTGGTGGCGCTGCCCGCCGATACCGCCCGAAGAGCCTGCTGTCGCAGTCGTCGCTGCATCCGGTGGATAGACACCTGGGCTTTAATGCGGGCGGCGGCCTCTTCAACCCAGAGGGCCTGGTCTATGTAGTCAACCACGCCGAATTCAAAGGCCCGCAGCCGTCGGGCCAGGGCTTTGTCTTGGCCGATGACGGCTATGGCTACCTGGCGGGTGAGGGGCCGTTTTTTGAGGCGGTGGCACAGCCGCATGGCGGCCGTGTCGAATTGCTCTACGGCTAGCACAATCAGGTCGGGGGGGTTGGCTTCAGCCGCCGCAATGATGTCGTCTTCGCCGCTGACCTGGTGTACCTCATAGCCCGCTGTTCGCAGGACATCTAATAATTCCACCAGAGGCCCCAGGGAGCTATCGGCCACTGGTGCCACTAAAACGATGCCGGGAATTGCGCCGGAATCTGGCGAAGCGTTAGTCATGGAGCCCTGGAGCAAGAATGACAGCCCCCATCACTATAGGTGCTGACCCGGAGGCGCAGAACAGTCACCCTTGATAAGCACCCTGCGGTAGGGCAAAGGATTGAAACCCTAGTTGGGTCTAACCCAACCCTGTTGCCCTTGCAATAAGGGCATAGTGCCTCAGTTATAGCGCTCCCTAAGCAATTCATGGTTGAATCGGGAAAAACCGGATCAACGGCATCACTGGGTTAGCCTGAGGGCTTATAGCGCTGATCTGCGGTTCCTAGAACGGGCTTGGGTCTATGGCTGCGTGTGATAACAATCCGTTTTTGGCCCTTAAAGCCCGACTAGTGGTGGTGGCATTTTTTGCGATTTCCACGGGCCTGGCTCTGGTGTTTGGCACTCTGGGTGCTCTAGAACTGCTGCCCTTAGAGGGGGATGACCCTATTTTGGCGCCCATTCTCTACAGCCTAATTTTTTTGGGCCTGTGCGGATCGATTTTGCTGGTGACGCGGCGATCGCCCCTCAACCTGGCAGCTCTACTCGGTTCTTGGCCCAGACGGCTGGCCTGGGTGCAGCTGCTGTGGCTGGTAGGGGGGGTATTTTTGTTTTCGCTGGGGGCATTTCAGGTGTCGTACCTGGGCCTATCTGTGGTGGCCCCAGGGCTGGTGGAGGCCACACTGCGGCAGTCGCTGCTGCTGTCTGCCGACCAGGCGACGGATCCAAGTCTCTACAACGGGCTGATGCTGTTTTCGGTACTAGTGGTGGCCCCCATTACCGAGGAGTTTATCTTTCGCGGCGTGCTGCTGCACCGCTGGGGGGTGAAGTGGGGGGTGCGCCCGGCCATTGTGCTGACCTCGGTGCTGTTTGGGGTGCTGCACTCTAACTTGATTGGGCTGTTTGTGTTTGGGGTGGTGATGTCGCTGCTGTACCTGAGTACGCGATCGCTGCTGGTGCCCATGGCGGCCCACGCCATCAACAATGCGATCGCCTCGGGCATCGACATTCTGGCCAACCAGCCTGCCGCCAACACCATCGACACCCTGGCGGAGTTCCGCGCCAGCTGGTGGCTGGGGGTGATTTGCCTGCTGGTGTCGGCCCCCTGGGTGCTGCGCTACGTGGTCTACCACTGGCCGGAGCGGCGGGCGCTGCTGCCCTACTTCGCCAACCAGGGCTGCCGCCGCCGTCCTGGGTAGTACCACCGATCTCACCATGGCCTGCTGGTAGAAAGTCGGCAGGGTTCAGTAATTCTCGGGACGGCGTTGGCGGCGAAACCGAAGAGAATAAATTTAATTCTGAAGAACGCATGCAGCTCAGCTCGGCGGCTCACTTGGGGGCATTTGAACCTGAGAGCTGGTCTGTTTGAGAAGCGTCCTTACAGGTAAATGTGTCTGACTCCAGGGGGCTTTCAGGGGTCAGACACTTTTATTTTTGGGGTAGTTCACAGCGGTGAACGCCTCGGTTGTGTGGTTCCCTAGCAGCGCCCTTCTCCTTCGGGAGGGGGGCGCTGCTGTTTTGGGGCGGTTCTGCGATCGCCAAAGACTAGCCAAAGGCCAACGCCGTGGGGGAAAATCTGCCCTACAGTGGGCTATGGAAAACCCGCCTACTGCCTTGGAGTCTGCCGTTGCCTAAGCTGAATCGCGCCCAGCCGCCTTTGGGCTTTATTCCCCCTCGCTACAAGCCATGGGTGGTGCAGGGATGCTACATTGTGCTGCCCCTGATGCTGCGGCTGCGGCTGCGGCCCTGGCTGCCGGCGGGCATTTGGCCGGTGACCTGCCACAACCCCGAGGTACTGGCCGAGTGCTTTCGCCGGTTTCAGGCGGGTGAAATTCGGCTGATGATGGCCTTTCGCCACAGCCAGGTAGACGACCCGCTGTGTCTGTCGTACCTGTTTTCGCGGCTGGTGCCTCGGGCGGCCCGGCAGAAAGGCTTTAGCCTCAAGCGCCCGCTGCACAGCTTTTTTATGTACGACCGGGGTATGCCCCTGTGGGCCGGGCGGTGGCTGGGCTGGTTTTTTGCCGCCATTGGGGGCATCCCAGTGCATCGGGGTCGGCGGCTCGATCTCAAAGCCCTGAAAGCGGTGCGCGAACGGATGATGAATGCGCCCCTGCCGGTGACCATTGCCCCCGAGGGGGCCACCAACGGCCACGGCGAAGTAATCAGCGATCTGGAGCCGGGCACAGCCCAGCTAGCCTTTTGGGCGGTGGAAGATCTGCAAAAGGCGGGGCGATCGGAGCAGGTGGTGCTGTTGCCAGTGGGCCTACGCTACATTTACCCCCGCCCCGACTGGGCGGCCCTCAACCGGCTGCTGGCCCAGCTTGAGGCCGACTGTGGTCTGCCGGTGCAGTTGTTCAGTGAGCCGACGGCTATGGGGCCAGAGGACTACTATCCCCGCCTTTTAGCGTTAGGGCAGCACCTGCTGGGCCGCTTAGAGCAGTTCTACCAGCGGTTCTATGGGGTGAAATCTGATGCCGACAATCCCCAAGCTGATGATGTGGTGGCGATCGCCCAGCGGTTGAGCCCCCTGTTAGATGGCTCCCTCAAGATCGGGGAGCGGTTCTTTGCTCTGCCCCACACCGGGTCGCTGGTGACCCGCTGCCGCCGCCTAGAGGAAGCAGGGTGGGCCTACATTTACCGCGAAGACATTGCTGACCTGGAGCAGCTCTCGGCCTTCGATCGCGGCCTGGCCAACTGGATGGCGGAGGAAGCCACCTTGAACCTGCGGCACATGCGCCTGGTGGAGAGCTTTGTGGCGGTGACGGGCACCTACGTCAAAGACAAACCCACCTTTGAGCGCTTTGCCGAAACCACCCTAATTCTCTTTGACCTGGTGGAACGAGTGAAGGGGACAAGGGTGCCCAAACGTCCCCAGTTGGGCACCCGTCAGGCGGTGATTGGCCTGGGGGAGCCGATGAACATTAGCGATCGCTGGTCTGACTACGCCGAGTCGCGGCGATCGGCCAAGGCGGCGGTGGAGACCCTGACGGCAGATATTCAAGCCGCCCTAGAGGAGCTGATTCTGACAGCTGATGCCGCTAGGGAAGAGGCATCATGATCCAGAAATTCAACGCTGGGGGATGGTTAAGCCGCCATGACCACTGAATTGTTCCAAAGCGATCGCCAAACTGCCCTGGTAGTTGGTGCTAGCCAGGGCATTGGCCTAGGCTTTGTGCGGCAGCTGCTGACCGACGGGCGCTTTGAGCGGGTGTATGGCACCTACCGTCGGCCTGAGACGGCCCAGGGGCTGCTGGCGTTGGCAGAGCAATTTCCCCAGCTCATCTGCCTGCCGGTGGATGTAACCGACGAGGGCGCGATTGAGGGGGCGATCGCCCACATCCAAGCCCATACCCCTCAGCTGCACCGGGTGGTGTATTGCGTGGGCGTGCTCCACGATGGTGACTTTCAGCCCGAAAAGAGCCTGCGGCAGCTCACCAGCGAAAACTTGATGCGATCGTTTCAGACCAATGCCTTTGGGGCGGTGCTGTTGGCCAAGCACCTGCTGCCGCTGCTGAAACACGACCAGCCCAGCGTTTTCGCCGCCGTGTCGGCCAAGGTGGGCAGCATCAGCGACAACCGCCTGGGGGGCTGGTACGGCTACCGAGCTTCCAAGGCAGCGCTGAATATGTTCATAAAAACGGCCTCGTTGGAGTACGCCCGCCGCAGCCCCAACACTATTCTGGCGCTGCTACACCCCGGCACCACCGACACCCGCCTGTCGGAGCCCTTTCAGCGCGGGGTGCCGCCGGAGAAGTTGTTCTCGGTGGAGCGCACGGTGGCGCAGCTGATGGCGGTGATAGATGGCCTCACCCCCGCCGACAGCGGCGAGTTTTTTAGCTGGGATGGTACCCGCCTGCCGTGGTAAGGGGGTCTTTTACAGACTCCTGGGGTTGTTGCAGGCTAACTCGGGGGCTATTCTTAGGCCAATGACCGGCATTTAGGAATCGTTGGTGAGGGACGCGCAATGGATCTAAGCCTTGTGGATCTGCAACTGTTGGAGAGCATTGGCCTGGGCCTGGGTTTGGGGGTTGCCGCTGGGTTTCGGGTAGTGGTGCCCTTCTGGGTGCTAAGTGCCGCTGCGCTGTTTGGCCACCTGACGCTGACCAGCAATATGACCTGGCTCGGTAGCTCCACTGCCTTTGTCAGCCTTTCCATTGCCCTAGTGGTCGAAATTTTGGCCTATAGCGTGCCCTGGCTCGATAACGTAATCGATACGGTAGCGCTGCCGGTGGCGGCGGTGGCGGGCACGCTGCTGATGGCGATCGCGGCTAACCAGCTCGACCCCTTTGCCCAGTGGAGCATTGCGATCGTAGCCGGGGGCGGAGCCGCCGCCACGGTAAAAGGACTCAATGGTTTGACCCGGCTCGTCTCCACAGCCACCACCGGGGGGGCTACAAATCTAGTGATTGCCGGGGTAGAGCTAATCGGAGCCGTAGTCATTTCCCTGCTGGCCCTGTTTGCTCCAATCGTCATGTTTGTGCTGGTGCTAGCCTTCTTTATTCTGCTGGTGCGGTTTGCGATCAAAGCCTTTTATCGCTCGAAAAAAACCGCTCCCGAAGCTGAATAAGAGACTGCCTAACAGATTTACGTTTGCTGCCAATCATTAGCTATTGAGCTAGCGGCGGAGCTTTGCCTCCACATGGATAGCCACGGCGGTCATTTCGGGCAGCGTGGCGGTAAACTGCCCGGCGCGGTTGACCAGCACGACGTTGGCATCGTTGGCGCAGGCGGTGCCGTCGGCGCTGAGCCCGCCTTGGATAACGTTGCAGTAGCGGCCCTGAGGCAGCTGGGTTTGAAAGGTGTGGGTCAGTGGTTGAGCCTCGCGGTTGATGGCTACAAAGCCCAGGTCGCCCCGGCCAAAGGCGATCTGGTTGGCCTGGTTGCTCCACCAGTCGGTGACTTCAGCCACGGGCTGGGTAGCGTTGCGAAAGCCGACCATGCCTGTAATTGCGGGCCAGCGATGCTCACAGACCCATTCGCCAAAGCAGGTGGACTGGCCATTTTGGTAGACGGGGCGGGTGGTACCGTCCTCGTAGGCGGGTGGCCCCTGTTCGGAGTCGTCAAAGGCAAAGCTCGACATCACCTGGGGCTTGCCGTAGGGAAAGGCCAGCATAAACACGTTGGCCAGGGCGTAGAGGTCGCCATTTTTGTAGGTGAGGTAGTCGCCGCCGCCGCCGTGGCCCCGCTGTTTGTCGTGGTTGTCGATAAAAACCACCGCCTGGTTAGAGGGGGCCAAGCCCCAGCCCTCGCCCAGGGTTTGTAGGTTAGCCAGGGTTTGGCCCTCTAACCCCAAAAAGGCCTCCCCCATAAAGCGGCCATATTTAAAGTCGAGCACGGTGCCGCTGTCGTAGAAGTCTTGCTTGCGAATGGCCTCGGTGCCGGGGTCAATCACTTCTTGGTAGATATAGAGATTGGTTTCGGGGTGGCGATCGCGCAGTTGCTTCAAAATTTGCCCCAGCTCTTCGTTACGAATGTGTTTGGCGGCGTCAATACGAAAGCCCGCTACCCCCATATCGACCAGTTCGCTCATGTAGTCAACAATGGTCGTCTGCACGGCACTCGAGCTGGTGTTGAGGTCTGCCAGGCCGACCAGTTCGCACTGGGTAACGTTTTCAGCGTCGCCGTAGTTGGTAACGGGTTGGTGGCAGTCGTTAAAGTCTTCGGGGGCATAGAGGTCAGGATAGTCGTACTTGCTGAACCGGGTACCGGCGCTGCCCACGCCATTTTCAAACCCGGTCATGTGGTTAATGACGGCGTCGGCGTAGATGGCGACCCCGGCATTCCGACAGCGATCGATCATGGCTTGCAGGTCAGCGCGGCTGCCGCTGCGGCTTTCTAGCTCATAGCTAACCACCTGGTAGCGCTGCCACCAGGGATAGTCGTAGTCGGGCAGAACAATATGCTCGTGGGGGGGCGAAATTTGCACGGCTCGATAGCCACTGGGGCCGAGGTAGGTTTCGCACTCGGTGGCAATGTCACTCCAGGTCCATTCAAACAGGTGCACCAGGGCTGTGGGCGGAGCAGGTGTAACGGGAGCCGGGGTCAGCGAGATTTCAGAAGACAGTGCTGGAACTAAAGCACTGGAGGTTGACAGCATCACCAGGCCCAATAGGCTGCTGGCTGAGACTGCACCCAAGACGATTTTCCACATAGCGGTGTTTGGCCTAAAACAGTATAAAAATCAACAATTTTGAGCCATAGCGTTGGCCATTGTCACCGCTATCATGCACCGCCGACCTGTAAAAATAACCCTTCTCAGCCAAGGCCCTACCTGGCTAAAGGGAATTTGGCCTAGGGCTGTCATCCAGATAGGTGCGTTCATTTAATAGACATTATGGAGCTGGAGGATGCCTTCGGAGGGGGCTGTGGGCCAGCGACAGAGGGGGCGATCGCCTAAAGGAATCGATATTTACGACCATCGGGCGGTGGGCTCACCGCTACCGGGGGCTGGTGCTGGCCCTGTGGGCGGCTCTGCTGGTGCCCGCTAGACCATGTCTCATGGGCCACTGAAACCGGTGGTCTCCCCCCTGGAGGAAGCGATCTTTTTCTAGCTGAGCTAAATTCAAAGTAAGCCTAAGGTAACAGGTCTGTAGGCCTCCGGTCTTGCCCTCTGGAAAGGTTCTTGGCGTAGCCTCTCCGTTGGCTAAAAGGTACGTCTTTCACCATCCTCTAACTCCCCTATCCCCATGTTTTTACCCTTCTGTGCCCCGCCGTCCGCCGAATCGCGCCGTCAGTACCAGCGCCACAAGCTAGAGATGATGAAATACTGGCGCGACTCCCTAGAAGCTCACCTAGCCGCCCTCAATGCCGCGATCAGTACCGTTGAGCAGCAGATTGGTCAGGAAGGGGAGTAGGAAAAGATGGGGTGATAGAGAAGATGGGGGAGATAAGGAAATTTTTGTCATTCTCTTCCCGCCTCATCTTTCTCATCTCCTCACCCCCTCACCTCTCCAATCAAGGGGATTAACCACAGTTTTCCGACGTTGGGCTAGGAAAACTACACTTTTTGCCGTCTTAGTCCCCTAGGATATGACCTTAGCGGATGCGGCTGTCGCGGCTTCGCTAGCTATCTTCGTTTTGGGTTGTTCCGCTGGTTATGCCTGATTCTCCTTCGCCTATATCCCCGGCCCTGCCCCTGGCGGGTGCTGTTTCGATGCTTCAGCCGATTGGCGTCAAGGCGCTCTACGGCCTGACTCTGCAGGGCGATTCCGGCACAGACCGCTCCGCGAATCGCCTGCTGGCGGTAGACCCGTTTCGCGGCTACCTGTTGCGCATTGACCCCAAAACCGAACAGGTGGAGGTACTCAACACGTCCCAGGCCGAAGCCTTCTACGGTGCTACAGGCATTGCCTGTTGGCAAGATCAGCTGTGGTTTAGCCGCGATCATACGGTTTATACTACGGCCCTCAGCACTATGCAGCCCGAGCCGGTGCTGACCCTGCCCTACCCCGCTGACGGCGTGGCCGTGTGGGAAAATACCCTCTACATCAGCTGCAAAAAGGGGGGCTGCATTTTTGTCTGCGATCGCACCTCAGGGCAGCGCATTACCCAGTTTCCCGCACCGGGCATTGGGGTTGAGAACCTCTCGGTCTGGGGCGACTACCTGTGGGCCTGCGACCAGGCCGAGCAAACCGTCTACTGCCTCGATCGCGCCACGGGCCAGCTAGTCGTAAAAATGCTCACCCCGTTCGATAACCCTACGGGGCTAGCGGTGCCGCCCGGCACTACCCCCGACAGCGGCACCCTGTGGGTGGCCTACGCCAACGAAGAGCCCTCCGTGCGCGAAGACCCCAACGGTGCCGAGCCCTTTGTGCTGACCTTTCGCGATCGCACCCTGATCCATCCCCTCAGCTACCGCTGGTACAAAGAGGCCAACTACTGCCGCACCACCGGCTACCTGGTCGAAATGACCTACGTCGAAGAGATCGACACCCTTGAAGATGCCCAGCCCCTCGAAAACATCGAGTGGCGCATCGCCTTTCCCACCACCACCGATCGCCAGCGAGTGAAATCGGTCGAGCCGGTGGGGTTGCCCTTTACCGAGGTGCAGCAGGCGGGCGATCGCGTCGCCAGCTTTAAGTTCGCCCGCATCGACCCCAACCAGCGCCACCTCTTCGGCTGGAAAGCCCTCGTCGAGGTCTACGGCATTAAGTACCAGCTCACCCCCCGCCAGGTTGAGTCGGCCCCGCCCCTGCCCCAAGACTATGGCCCCCGCTACCTAATCGACGACGACGAACTGGCCATGGATACTCCCCTAATCCAGGCTGCGGCCCGCGAGAGCGTAGGCACCGAAACTAACCTGCTGCGCCAGGTGCTCAGCATTCGCAACTACGTCTACGACAAGTTGTCCTATGCGGTGACGCCTGCGATCGAAACCCCCGACGTCGTGCTCCAGCGGGGGCGTGGCTCCTGCGGCGAATACGTCGGCCTACTGCTGGCCCTGATGCGCCTCAACGGCATTGCCTGCCGCACGGTGGGTCGCTACAAATGCCCAGCCCACGCCGACCAGATCGGCATCTACCTAGAGCCCGACTTCAACCACGTGTGGATTGAGTTCTACGTTCCCGGCTTTGGTTGGGTGCCCATGGAGTCTAACCCCGATGACGTGCAGGAGGGCGGCCCTTACCCCACTCGCTTTTTCATGGGCCTCCCCTGGTGGCACGTGGAAATGGCCAAAGGCATTCCCTTCGAGAAGCTGATTCGCCCTGCCGGTAGCCCAGAGGCCCGCCTGGGTGATCTAGCCGTCAACCATATGCGGTTCAAAATTTTAGGTGAGCTAACTCCCTAGCAATCCATAGCAAAAATTCAGCCACCGATAGACCAAAGACTTATACCAAATCCGAATCCCACAACCCCGATTTCCAACGGGCGAAACCGTAAGGGGCAAATGACATTTGCCCAGAGGAATTGGGGTTAGCTAAGCAGGATCTAGTATTAAGCCCCTTACCTGAGCCGACACATAGTGAGTAAATGTATGCCGCCAAGTTATACCAATCTCTGAGGAAATTGCACCCAATAAAGGGCTGAAATCCTTGACCTGCAAGGCAGTATTAGTTGCAAGCCCAAATTGAACTGATGTGAGTCAATCTCGCTGTTCAATTATCGCTAAGATAGGCCAGACCAGTTATATCCCTTTTACCTTCATGTCTATTTCCAAAGACGAAGCCAAGCAGCTGCTGGAGCGCATGATTTTTGACGCCACCGCGCCTCAAGACTGGGTGCAAGACGTCTGGGGCCTCAGCCCTCTGATGGGCGACAGCGCCGCCAAGCTTCTAGAGGCTTTCTACATCCTCATCGATTGCTGCCCCGAGGAGCAGCTCGACAACCTAATCAAGGGACTGTATCGAGATCAGCTAGAATTTTAGCCGTCTATCTCTTTCGGCACAAAAATGGGTCTTAAATTATCGGTCAAAGCAGGATAATGAGTTGCTTCCTGTCCGCATTTCCTGAGTTCTGGATTGTTTCGACATATTTTTCGAATAACATCTTCTACCTGGGCTTCCCAACTTTTTGAATATGTGAAAAATTGTTTTCTCAGGGCTACAGCATTTTTCTGCTTCTGTCGATAAAAATCTCCGTCTGTTGCCAGCTTCAAAATAGCGTTGAAGTAATCATCTACGTCGTCAGGAGTAACTTCCACCGCTGCATCTTTGACTATCGATAGAGCGGGGCAAACAGGAGATGTAACGATTGGTTTTCCCATAATTACACCCTCAGCAACAACCTTGTTAAATCCTTCAACAAAATCTTTGGTTGTTGGGACAGCAACTACATGGGATGCTTCATACATTTCGCGCAGCTGATCGCGCTGACAGTGGCCGTGCACAATGAACTGTTTTTCCATGCCAGCCTTAAGCGCAGCCGCCTTAAGATTTTCTACTTCACTACCAGTACCGCAAATGTTGAAAACACAGTTGGGTTTGACAGATACAAATCTCTTGGCGACCTCTAAAAGTAAGTAAACCCCTTTACTTACTTCCACTCTGCCAGCAAATAGAACCTGGAATTTTTCAGTTCCGGCATCGTAATCCTGAACCTTGATATCGTCAAGAAAATCTTCTCTATAGGCGGGGACAAAAGTTCGGATGGGGCGACTTCGGCCATTGGTGATCTTAATGATCTGATTTTTGATGTCTTCAGATACGACGCAAATTTCTACGCAGCCATACCGAAAAAACCAGCTGTTTAGTTTTTGAATGATTCCCTGCACAGTAGTGGGCCGCTTATATTTTGGCCATAGGGTGCAGTGAATTGTAGGAATAATCTTAACGCCAAACAAAGGAAGAACACTTAGCAGAAACCAAAAGGTTCTGTCCTCGGTAACAATTAAAATATCAGTCTTGAAAAAAATTGCTGAAAAAATTAGCCTTAAGCCTGACCAAAACTGACCAGCAAAGAAAGCAATGCTGCTTCTAAACTGATGTTTCAGGGATCTAAATTCAACTTTAAAGTCACCATCTCGTATAAAACCCTTTTTGTCTCTTGCCGAGATCAGCCAAGACTTTGCATTAAATTTTTTGGCTAGTTCATAAAAATGCTGGGCGTAGGTGATGGCAAAGTGGGAAGGATCGTCTTGACCTGAAACCCAATGCATATAAACGCTCGTGGCATCTACAGGCGCTGAAGAATATACTATTTTCAACTGCTTATTAGGGCTCATGGTAGCAATAGTAATGACGAGTTTTAGCCGGGGAATTTTATGCTACTGGTTACACATTGTCTTGTATGTTAGCCATGCAACATTTGGTTCTAGCGTAGCGACCTATAGATTGACAGATACAGCTTTTAACGCTAGAACTCTATTTTTACTGTGACGAGATAAATATTTAAATGTGGCCTGCCTAGAGGAGTTATGAACTGAATTAAGAATATATGAACTCTAAGACCGAATCCTATGCCTTTAGATAGGGTTTGGCGTCTAGTTTGAATGTAGCTACCCTCTTTCTTGTAAAGACAAGCTAAAGACAGCAATGTTGGCACGGCAGTAGTGAGGCAGTTCGCCCCGGTGTTGGCTTTGATAGCTCCCTAAATTTGCCCCGTCGCCACAAACTGAACGGTAGCTAACGCCGAGGCAATGGTGCGTTGGCACAACGCTACCTGTAGTGAATGCTTGAGAAAAATCGGCTCTACCGGGTTGATTATGCAGTTGCAGTAGGAAAATGCCAGCTAATGAGGCAGCGTAATTTGAATCGCTCAAAATTTCTGAACCCGTAGCCAGAGCGTTTGATGAGCTTCAAGCGATTGTTGAT
>NZ_JAYGIH010000038.1:0-87094 GCF_034932455.1 Leptolyngbya sp. CCNP1308
CGCTTGGTGCGAGACTACGAACGGTTGCCGGAAACATCGGAAACCCTCATTTACCTCGCCATGATCCGTATCATGGTCAGGCGATTAGCATGATTTTTGACCCCATCCGACTTTTCAAACACCCTCTAAGAAGATCGCCCTCAACTTGCTAGCAACTCCCCCTGCCCGTAAACGCGATGGCCATTCGACCCGCTCAAGGCGATCGCACCACGGCTGAGCCAGAGTTGCCATCTCCTGGCGCTTAGCCTCATTGACCCACAGATTCGACCATCCCCAACTTCCATTGACCGAGCAACCGTTGTAGGTCAGCCAGGTTATCGGCAAAGGCTATGTCTGTTTTCAAGTCAATCCCGAGCACCGCTCACTCAACGAAGACCTGGCTTTCTCTCACCAGGTGCTGGGCCACCGACTCATTACTGCCACTGCGGGCCAGTAGATGAATACGTGTCAGATTAAGCGCCAGACTATCAAGCTGTGTTGCCTGGTTAACCTAGACGTTGACTTTCTTAGCTTTGCGAGCTTTGGGTTGACCCCCATTGGTTTCGCGGTAATAGCTACTTTCGCATTGGTTGGGATTGGGTGAAAGCGGCCTTAGAGAACGGGTGGTCACTAATCCGTCACGTCCGTTTCACCCATAACCACGATCCTGAACCCGCTCGGGCATCTCGCAAACAGCACGAGCAGCGCACCTATCGAATTGAGTTCAAAATACACACGTACTGCTATGTTGCCGATTAGTCTTGTCAGTCAACCAGAGCAGATGTTGTTGCATAAGCCGATGCTCTTACCCGTATAGCAGCCTAACAACCGTTCTCAAAGGGAGGCCTGTGATGCTGCTGGACTTATTAATTTTTGCTGCTCCTCTCAACTTCTCAGATCACCTGGCACCTCGTCCTCAGTTATCTTCGCTGGCCAGCCCGTTGATTGCTGAGGCGGAGGTAGGGCTTCCTAGCCCGGCGGCGGTGGCAACGGTTCTCACGGTTACGAGTACCGCTGATGGGGTAGATGCTAACGATGAGGTGTTGACGCTGCGGGAGGCCATCGCCATGGCTAACAGCAATGCTGACGTCAACCGCATCATTTTTGATCTTCCTGTGCTGCCTTACGAACCTGCATGGATGCCAACAACAATTCAGCTGTCGAGTCAGCTAGAGCTGCGGCACGAGGTCACCATTGATGGCAGCAACGCCAATCTTGTGATTAGCGGCGGCGAGAAATCTCGTGTGTTTGCGATCGCCCCTGGGGCCACTGTTAAACTCAACCGGCTGACACTCGCCCAAGGACAGGCTGCTCATGGAGGCGGCATTCTCAACGACGGTACGCTGACGCTGACCGATAGCACGGTGCAAAACAGCAAGGCCCAGCAGTTGGGCGGCGGCATTTTTAACCGAGGCCGATTGAATTTGGTAAACAGCACCGTGGCGGGCAATATATCGCGTTTTGGCGGTGGCGGCATTGCCAACCACGGTAGTCTTTCGCTTGTAAACAGCACCCTCAGTGGCAATACGGCCTACTTGCTAGGGGGCGGTATTGACAACAGCAGCGGCAATTTGGTGGCCAAAAGCAGCACGATCGCCTTCAACACGGCCGACAGCCAGGAAACCGGGGTGGGTAACGGCGGCGGTATCTATGTGGGCACCAGTCGAGTGGAACTGCAAAACACCATTGTGGCGCGCAATGTGGATCGTTCAGGCGATCGCGAGACCGGAGCCATCCATGCCAATATCTCTGGCCCTGTAGTCGATGGTGGGGCAAACCTGATTGGCGACTACACCGGCAGCAGCGGCTTTAGCCGTAGCCACTTGGTGGGCACCGCGACTAGCCCCATTGACCCACGGCTGGGGCCGCTGCAAGACAACGGCGGATTGACCTGGACCCACGGCCTGCTGGTCAATAGCGTGGCTCGGGGCTCGGGGGATGTGGCCTCGGCCTCGGCCCTTGACCAACGGGGTATGGCCCGAGGCGAAACGGCGGATATTGGAGCCTACGAGGTGGCTTTTAGCGCCATTACTGTCGATACCCTGGTAGATGAGGACAACCGCAATTTTGCCGCGGGCAATGTCTCTCTGCGGGAGGCACTGCGCTACATTGACGACGGCGGCACGGTAACCTTTGCGCCAGGACTCAGCGGTACCATTGCGCTGCAGCTGGGTCAGCTCGAAATCAACAAGACCCTAACCGTTCAGGGGCCGGGAGCCGACCAGTTAATCATCAACGGGCGCAGCAACCGATCCCGAGGGCTGGATATCGCTCCCAGCGGGGTCGCCGACCTGTCAGGGCTTACGATCGCAGGCGGCAATAGCTACTTTTCATCGGATGGCGACATGGGTGGCGGCGGCCTGCGTAATCGGGGCCGACTGCGCCTCAGCCACAGCGTTGTACGCAACAACCAGGGCCGATTCGGAGGCGGCATCGCCAATGGCAACGGCGCGACCCTAGAGCTAATTAACAGCACCCTAGAGCACAACAGCGCTGATGAAACCGGTGGCGGTATTCACAACCGGGGGACACTGACAATTCGCAGCAGCACACTCTACAGCAACAACGGCGGATTGTTGGGTGGAGCGCTGATTAATATTGGCACCACTACCATCGCCAACAGCACCTTTAGCAGCAACAGCGCTACCACTGGCCAAATCGACAACTTCAACATTCTGGATCTGCGCGCTAGCACTATTTTCACCGACTCCCAGAAACCGGGGTGGACCATAGTGGGTCTCTACAGCCCGGTCTCAGCCGGCAATAATGCAATCACTACTGTAAAGCACACTATCATTACCGAGCATCGGGGGGGGAGCGTATGGGGGCGGGTGATCAGCCTGGGGCACAACCTGATTGCCACCGCCGCGCCGGATGGCAGCAGTGGGTTTATGCCGGGGGTCAGAGGCGATCGCATCGGCACTCCCCAGCAACCGCTCGACCCCCAGATCTTGCCCCTGGCCGATAATGGTGGGCCGACCTGGACCCACGCCCTACGGCCTGGCAGCCCGGCCATTGCCATGGCCGACCCAGGCGATCGCACCCTAACTACCGATCAGCGGGACGTGCCGCGCAGCCCCCTGGCCGACATTGGTGCCTACGAGCACCTCAACCTGGCCCCCATCGCCCGCAACGATACCTTGACGCTGACCGGTCGGCGGCTGATGTTTAGCCCCCTGGACAATGACGCTGACCCCGAGGGCGATCGCCTGGAGCTGGTAAATTTCTCCCGGCCTCAGCACGGCTTGCTGGTGCGCAGCAGCCAGAGCACCTTCACTTATACAGCAACTGGTTTGGGGTTGTCCTCAAGCGATCGCTTTACCTACACCGTGCGCGACGCCAAGGGCAACACCAGCACCGCCACAGTACAGATCAATGGTCTGAGATAGCGCTGGCTTTGTCACACTGACCATGCTAAATGGGGTTGCACCGGGGTAGTGGGCGATCGGTCAACCCGTTTGGGCGTGGCCCTGCATAACCCCAAACCGTCGCCCGCAAAACTTCACCAGCGGACACCTCCGTTGTAACAGCATTCCCCCTAGGAGACTTTGACATGGCACGCATTACCGGCAGCGCGGGTAACGATACCCTCTTGGGCACCCAATTCAACGACACCCTCCAGGGGTTAGACGGCAACGATCATCTCTTTGGTCTGGGCGGCGACGACAGCCTCTCTGGCGGCAACAACAATGACTATCTCGACGGTGGCCTGGGTAACGACAGCCTCTCTGGCGGCCCCGGCAACGACCAACTACTGGGTGGCCCCGGCGACGACACCTTGGATGGCGGGGCGGGCAACGACAGCCTCTTGGGTGGCCCCGGCAATGACAGCCTCTTGGGCGGCGATGGCAACGACTGGCTCCAGGGCAGCAGTGCCTCTACCCCCGGCGAAGTTGATCAATTGACCGGCGGCGCAGGGGCCGACACCTTTGTGCTGGGCAGCTACTTCGGCGTGCTCTACGACGACCAAAACAGCACTAATTCAGGTACCCCAGACCACGCCTTCATCCATGATTTCGACCCCAATCAGGATGTCATTCAGCTGGCTGGTCAAAAGAGCGACTACCTGCTTTTATCGACTGCGGATGGCACAGCCATTTACCTGAACAAACCCGGTGACGAAGCCGATGAATTGATTGCTGTTCTAGCGTTTAATGCCTATGCCCTAGACTTAGACGCTTCCTACTTTCGCTTTCAAAACTTGCCCACAGTTGAGTTAACCCAAATCGCAAAAGGGGTTGGCGGCTATGCCATCCAGGGCGAAGCCGCTTATGATCATTCCGGCCAGTCTGTCAGCAGTGCCGGGGATGTGAACGGTGATAGCTTTGACGATGTGATTTTAGGAGCTTTTGGGGCTGATCCCAATGGAGAGGCCTCTGGCAAATCCTACGTGGTTTTTGGCAAAGCGGATGGCAGTGCCGTGAATTTAAGCCAGGTGGCCGCAGGCATTAGCGGGTTTGTCATCCAAGGCGAAGCTATTTATGATAATTCTGGCTATTCTGTCAGCAATGCTGGGGATGTGAACGGCGATGGCTTCGATGACCTAATTGTGGGAGCCTATGGTGCCGACCCCAATGGACATTCCTCTGGCAAATCCTACGTGGTTTTTGGCAAAGCGGATGGTAGTGCCGTGAATTTAAGCCAGGTGGCCGCAGGCATTGGCGGGTTTGCTATCCAGGGCGAAGCGGCTAGTGATTTTTCCGGCATTTCCGTCAGTAATGCCGGGGATGTGAATGGCGATAGTTTCGATGATCTGATTGTGGGAGCTGTTTGGGCTGATCCCAATGGGGAGAACTCTGGCAAATCCTACGTGGTCTTTGGCAAAGCCGATGGCAGTGTGGTGAATTTAAGCCAGGTGGCCGCAGGCATTGGCGGGTTTGCTATCCATGGTGAAACCGCTAGGGATTCTTCCGGCTATTCCGTCAGCAATGCTGGGGACGTAAATGGCGATGGCTTCGATGATCTGATTGTGGGAGCCCAAGGTGCTGACCCCAATGGATCATTTTCTGGCAAATCCTACGTGATCTACGGTGGCGACTTCACCCAGTCGGTGACGCAGCAGGGACAGGCGGGAGACGACACTCTGACCGGCAGCGCCTTGGCCGACACTTTTGTCGGTGGAACCGGCAACGATACTCTGATCGGTAACGGTGGCCGCGATGTGCTTTACGGCGGGGCTGGAGACGACGTAATTGCTATTCGAGATGCCAACTTTATGCGGATCAACGGCGGGACGGGGATGGATACCCTGCGCATTGACGGTAGTAATGTAGCCCTCGATTTGACTAAGGTGGGCAACCCTAAGATTTTAGGCATCGAAGAGATCGACCTCACCGGCTCGGGCAACAATGGGCTAGCCCTGACCCGGTTCGACGTGCTGGCGCTGTCGGATGAGACCAATCAGCTGATTGTGCAGGGCAACGCTGGCGATACGGTAGTGTCTGGCGGGCAGGGTTGGGTAGCCAGCGGCATTGCCAGTTTGAACAACAATTTGTTTGTGGAATACACCTCCAACGGGGCCACGATGCTGGTCGATACCGACATCACTCAGATCATCTCCTAGGACTTTATTGCCTGAAGCTTGGTAAACCAATCGTCTATGCCGCCCGGCGAAACCCCAACGACGAAAACCATAGAGCGCATCCATAAAGCGATGTACCCCTTTTGGGGGCAATTTTCAAAGCAAGACCAGTTTGGGATCTAAAAAACCACAGATCCCAAGCCGGTTTTTCATTTTGGTTAGAGGCGCTGGGACGAAAAAGTTAGCCCTGCATACCTCCCATGGGTTGCCCGTAAAACCCTGGGAGAGAGACATGAAATTCTTAACGCGGGTAAACCCACCCAGGAGATTTAGACATGGCTGACAATGCTAACAGCGCAAGCAATCCCAGACCCTTTGGCCTCAAACTTAATAGTCTGATTCAAGCATTAGGCGATCGCCCTTTTCAGCTTGATCTGACCCACGAGCCAGAACTGGAGTGTGTCGAGAACGACGATCTTTCGAGCGTTCTCGACCTATCTTTGCCAGGGAATGGTACCATCCTGCCCCCAAGCCTCAACAGTCTTGATCTTTCTACTTGGGAGCACCCAGCCGGGGCGACGGGCGGCAGACCAGACACACCCTCTCTAACCCAGCCGGGCCTGGTGCCTGACACTGTGGTGAAGGCGATCGTGGGCAGCACCATTAACCAGGGGGCAGCGGCGCTGCTAGCAGGTAAAAATGGGGCACCCCTACCCTTTATTGTCACCAGCCTGGCCGATACTGTAGATGCCAACGACGGGGTGCTGACCCTGCGGGAGGCGGTGCTGGCAGCCAATGCCCAGCAGGGAGCCGATGAGATTTCCTTTGCCCCAGGGCTGAGCGGCACCCTGACGCTGTCGGGCACCCAGATTACCATTACTGATGCCCTGACGATTCATGGAGCCGAGGGTGGGGCGATCGCCCTCAGCGGTAACCAGGCCTCTAGAATTTTTACGATTGCCAGGCAGGCCCCAGTCACCTTGAATCATCTCACCCTAACCCAGGGATTTGCCCTCGATGGCGGCGCTATTCTAACCAATAGCGATTTAACGCTAAACCACTGCGTTTTTATCGGCAATGTGGGTCAGCGGGTCGGTGGTGCAGTCTATAGCGATACCCCAGGCACCCTAAAAGTCAGCGACAGCACCTTCAAACATAATCAGGCGTCCCACGGGGGCGGCATTTGGGCACGGGCTATAGAAGCCGCCGTCACCAACAGCACGTTTGAGAGCAATGTTGCACGGGTAGGCGGTGGCGCGATCGAGGCCATTCTTGGGCGGGCTGGCACCATCGAAAACAGCCAGTTTTACAACAATGAAGCAATTTACGGAGGCGGCATTACCCAATCCTTTATGGGGACAGGCTCTAAAACTTTCACGGTCAACAACAGCACCTTTAGCGGCAACAGAGCCGAGCGCTGGGGCGGTGGCATTGGCACTTTGTATCTATATCTAGATGTGCCAGATTTTCAAAGAGATCTCAACGCTGTTGTGATTCAAAACACTACTTTCAACGCCAACGAAGCAGGGGAGAAGGGCGGCGGCATTTTTCTAGATAAAAGCAACACTAAGCTGACCAACGCCACTTTTACCCAAAATTCTGCCTTGGAGGGCGGCGGTATTTTTAACACCAGCAAACTAACCGTCACCAATAGCACTATCGCCAACAATGGGGCGATTCGAGGCGGCGGTATCAGCACCACCTATCAGGCCGAGGTTGGCCACAGCATTATTGCTACCAATGGGACAGAGTCGATACCATCAGTTGCGGCCGACCTGGATGGGGAGTTTTTCACCCGAGGCCACAACCTGATTGGCATTGGTCAGGACAAGCCTGGCTTTGTTCACGGCCTCAAAGGCGATCAGGTAGGCACCTGGTTTAGCCCCCTTGACCCCAAGCTGGGGCCGCTGCAAGACAACGGTGGCCCTACTCAAACTATGGCTCTGCTGCCCGGTAGCTCTGCCATAGATGCGGTGCGATCGCCCTTCTTCCCGGCTACCGACCAGCGAGGGATCGCCCGCAAGCGTGGCTATGCCGACATCGGCGCGGTGGAGTATGGCCACCGGCCCGTCGCCCAAGACGACGCTGCCACCGTGATGGAAGGAGCCTCTGTAGAACTGGCGGTGCTCAGTAACGACACCGATGGCGATGGCGACGCCCTCACTATCGCAGCGTTCACCCAGCCTACCCACGGGACTCTGCAACAGAACCTCAATGGTACTTTGACCTACACCGCTGCCCTCAACTTTAGCGGCCCTGACACCTTTACCTACCAGGTGAGTGACGGTGTAGAAGGCACCAGCCACCCCGCTACCGTGACGATTTTGGTCAGCCCGCTGGCCCTGGATGGTACCCGCGAGGCCGATACCTTGATAGGTACCGACACCGATAACTCAATCAATGGCAGAGCCGGTAATGACTGGCTCTATGGCCAGGGCGGCAACGATATCCTGCGCGGCGGCGCGGGGGACGACCAGGTTTTTGGCGGGGAGGGCAATGACCGGCTGTATGGTGATGCCGAAGACGACATGCTTTACGGTGGTGCAGGCGATGACTGGCTCAACGGCGGCTCCCAAAATGATGTGTTGGTAGGTGGCCCCGGTCGCGATCTGCTGATTGGCGGTACCGGGGACGATCGCTATGTCTACACTGCCCTCGACGATGCAGGCGACACCATTCAAGACTTCATGAATGGCAATGATGTCTTAGATCTGCGCGATCTGTTTGGTCAGCTGAACTATTCAGGCACCGATCCCATTGCCGACAACTACCTACAGTTTGTGTTTAGCGGC
This sequence comes from Leptolyngbya sp. CCNP1308, assembly GCF_034932455.1. Taxonomy (NCBI): domain Bacteria; kingdom Bacillati; phylum Cyanobacteriota; class Cyanophyceae; order Leptolyngbyales; family Leptolyngbyaceae; genus Leptolyngbya; species Leptolyngbya sp. CCNP1308. Next base: position 8,293 of record NZ_JAYGIH010000038.1, read on the forward strand.
GGCAGAACTGAGGTGCAGGTCAGCCCCGATGGCACCGCTGAGTTTACTCCCCTGGTTACCCTTAACGGCATAGCACCAGATCAACTCGTGCTGGGCCAGAACCTGCTGGTTTAAGTAGCCGTGGTGTCAGCCAAGGCGACTGCCGTAGAATAAGGCCATGAAAAATTGGCTGTGCAACGGGCATCTGCGGCGGCTGGGTTGGGCGATCGCCGGTTTGCTGCTGGCCCTGAGTCTGGCGATCGCCCCCCTACACTCGGTGCCTTTGACGCTGGTAGGCACGGGCAGATCGCTCGCCGTCGCCAGTCTGCCGCTGATTCAGCAGGGCCAAGGGTTCTACCAGGCGGGGCAGTACACCCAGGCGGAGCAGGTGTGGCAGCGGGCCGCCACTGATCTGGCTCAGCGGGGGGATGTTGCCCAGCGATCGCTGGTGCTGAGCTATCTGGCCCTGGCCCACCACCAGCTAGGGCAGGGCGAGGCGGCTGAGGCGGCGATCGCCACCAGCCTGCAACTCTGGCAAAATAGCCCACCCCAAACCACTTTCCAGCAGCAAATTTTGGGCCAGGTGCTCAACACCCAGGGCAATCTGCAATTTTCCCTGGGGCAGATTGAGAGGGCGATCGCCGCCTGGCAAGGGGCTGCCGATGCCTTTGCCGCCGCTGGCGATGAGCCCCGCCGCCAGGGCAGCCTGATCAACCGTGCCCAGGCGGAGCAATCTCTGGGGCTGTACCTCCAGGCCCGGCGCACCTTAGAGGCTGTGGCCATTGGCCTGGCGCAGCAGCCGGTCTCCAGCGCCAAAGTTTTAGGTCTGCAAAGTCTGGGGAATGTGTGGCGGGCGATCGGTCAGGTTGACCAGTCGCAGCAGGTCTTGGCAGAGGCCGTGGCGCTGGTGGCTCAGCTCCCCACTGCTGAGCAGGCCGACATCCTGGCTGGCCTGTGGCTGAGCTTGGGCAACACCGCCCAGGTCCAGCAAAATCTGGAGGACGCGGCTGAGTTATACGCCCAAGCGGCGACGACGGCGACCGACCCGCTGCTGCGGGTGCAGGCCCAGCTCAATCAGCTGCGGTTGCAGCGGTTGCAAGATGAGGGGCTAGCGGCGGCCCAGGGGTCGGCGATCGCAGCAACAATATCGGAGCTGCCCGAGGGGCGATCGGCCATCTACGCCCAGATCAACTATGCCGATCTACTGAGTGCTAATCCCGCTAACGACGGGGCGGCAGCCCAGCAGTTGGCGAATGCGGTGCAGCAGGCCCAGCGCCTGCAAGACCAGCGGGCCGAGGCCTACGCCCTGGGTTACCTGGCAAACCTCTACGAAAAGCGCGATCGCTGGCCCGAGGCTCAATCGCTAACCGAGCAGGCGTTACGGCTGGCCCAATCACTTCAGGCCGCTGACGTGACTTATCGATGGCAGTGGCAGCTGGGGCGCATTCTCAAGGCGCAAAACCAGACGGAGCAGGCGATCGCGACCTACAATGCCGCTTTTGTCACCCTTCAGTCGCTGCGCCGTGACCTAGTAGCCACCGGCCCCGACCTCCAGTTCTCATTTCGAGAGGGAGTTGAGCCGCTCTATCGAGAATTTTTAGACCTGCTGCTGGTCTCTTCTGAGGGGGCTGGCCCTGAGCAGCTGGCCCTGGCACGCCAGGTAATCGAAGCGCTGCGACTGGCGGAGCTGGACAATTTCTTTCGCACCGCCTGTCTGGAGGGCCAGAGCGTGGCCCTAGATGCGGTGGACCAAACAGCGACAGCGGTAATTCACCCGATCGTGCTGGAGGATCGACTAGAGATCATTCTCAGTCTGCCAAATCGGCCCCTGGCCCAACATACAGTACCAGTGGGGCGGCAGCAGGTTGAAGCCCAAACCACCCGCTGGCTGCGGGAGCTGGGCAAACCCTTGACCTCGCCCCAGGGGAAGGCGCTGGGGGCCGAACTCTACGGTTGGCTGATTGCCCCCTTGGCAGCGGAGCTGGCCCAGCAGCAGGTGCAGACGCTGGTGTTTGTGCTGGATGGGGCGCTGCGCAACATTCCTATGGCGGCGCTGTATGACGGCGATCGCTACCTGATCGAGACCTACCAGGTGGCCCTGGCTCCTGGGCTACAGCTGCTAAACCCGCAGCCGCTGCGATCGGAGTCTCTGGCGGTGCTGGCCGCAGGGCTGACAGAGGCCCGCCACGGCTTCAGCGCTCTGAGCAATGTCGGCGCAGAGATCGAAACCATTCGGGCTAAGGCAACCGGACAGGTGCTACTCGACCAGGGTTTTACCACCCAAACTTTGCAAACCGAGCTGGAGCAGACCCCGTTTCCGGTGGTGCACCTAGCCACCCACGGTCAGTTCAGCTCTAACCTAGACGAGACCTTTGTGCTGGCCTGGGATCGGCCCATTTTGCTCAACGAGCTGCGAGAGCTGCTGCGATCGCGCGATGACATTACTACCGGGGCGATCGAGCTACTGGTGCTAAGCGCCTGCGAAACGGCGGCGGGCGACAGCCGCGCCACCCTGGGTTTGGCGGGCATTGCCGTGGAGGCTGGATCCCGCAGCACGCTGGCCTCGCTGTGGAACCTGGACGATCAGTCGGGGGCCGAATTTATGGGTCAGTTTTACCAGGCCCTGGTGCAGCCCGGTAACTCGAAGGCCGCCGCTCTGCAAGAGGCTCAGCTGGCGCTGCTGCAAGACTCAAATTACCGGCATCCTCGATATTGGGCTCCCTACGTGCTGTTGGGGAATTGGCTGTAGATCTAGGGCGTTGGGGCGCAGGCTACAGAGCCGAGGCGGGCGGGGGTACCCGTTCCCTGAGCCACCAGATACACGGTGCCATTGGCATCACGCTGCCAACCCTGGGCCTCGCGAAGGGGTGAGGCGGCGGTGGAGGTGTTTGAATCGCGATCGCTTGGGTTTGTGGCAGCGCTGGTAGGTTGGGGCTGGGCGATCGCCGCTGGTGCTTCCGCCTGCCCTTCCAGATCCAAAAAGTCGTGCCACAGGGCATTGGGCGTGAGCGGATCGGTGGGGTTAGTGGGCACCCCGCCCCGGCCAACGTTAGTAAACCGACTTGCGCTGGCGCTGACGCCGCAGCCCTGGGCCAGAGGCGGGGGGCTGAAGTCGGCGGGCAGCGTCGTCCCCGGCTGTAGGGTCACATCAGGATTGCTGATTGCGACGGTGCCCGCAATGCCCGCCTCAGAACTGGCGTTGATTTCGCTGATGGCCAGGCGATCGGGGGAGGAGTTGACCACCAGGCCAAACACCCCCTGGGCGGTGATGCCGATGTTGCCCCCGTTGCCCAACTCGGCGCTGGCGAGGATGTCGCTGTTTTCTACAGACACCGCCACCACAAAGCCGTTGGGGGCGTTAATGGCAATATTGCCCCCGTTGGCGGCGTTGCCCGCCCGAGCTGAAATGCTGCTGCCGTTACGCAGCACCAACAGGGCCAAGTCGTTGAGGGCAATGTTGCCCCCGGCAATGCCCAGGGTTTCCGCCGAGAGACGCCCACCATTCAGTAGCGCTAGTACCCTGGCCGAAATGCGCAAATCTCCGGCAGTGGTGTTGGCGCTACCCACAAAGAGTCCCGCCCCATCCCGCACGGTAAGACTGGGGGCCACCAGATCGAGGCTGCCTGCGTTGCCCGTGGCGCTACTAGAGGAGTCAACGGCGATCGCTGTAAACGTGCCTCTCCCCGTTGGGCTGCCTCCAGAAGCTGGGGCGATCGCCGTCGAGCCATGTCCCTGCACCTCAATCCAGTCCCGCGCGCGAATAATAACGCTACCCGCATCGCCCGCCCCTAGGGTAGAAGCCACAATTTGCCCATCGTCTTGCACCGTTAGCCGCCCGGTTTCAATCACCACATTGCCGCCATTGCCCGCAGCCGGTTGAGTGACTTGACTTTCAATCCGCGACAGCTGCTCGGCTGCATTGCGCCCCATGACCACTATAGAGTCTTGAATTTGCAAATCAAGGTTGCCACTATTGCCAGTGCCCTGGGTGGTGGCAGAAATAACCCCACCATCACGAACCACTAGGCGGTTGCCGCGCAGCAACAGTTGTCCTCCATTGCCCCCGTCTGCTGCGCGGGTTTCAGCAGAAATAGCCGTAGAAAACCCCTGGCCCGACGACTGTCGGCCATCGATTTCAATGTCGATGGCGTTGATGTCGATGGTGCCACCATTCCCCTGGCCGATGGTGTCGTTGTTGATTTGTCCATCCCGTTGCAACAGTAATCGAGGGGTAGAAAGGGCAATGTTTCCGGCATTGCCACGTCCCTGGGTTTGGCTGCTGATGACACTTGTAGCTGTTCGGCCTGGCGAAATTCCAGCAATCTCGATCAGATCTGTAGCCTCAATAAAAATGTTGCCACTTTCGCCATCGCCCACCGTTCCCGCGACGATTTGCCCACCATTGGTCAACGAGAGACGGCCCGTGGTCAGACTAATTTGACCTGCAGCTGTTTCACCGACGGTAAACGCGCTGATGCTGCTCCAGCTTTCACCCGTAGGAAACTGAGGCGTTGCGATCGCACCCTCGATTTCCACAAACTCGGCAGCGTCGATAACAACATTGCCGCTGGCCCCCTGGCTCTGGTTGTCAACGCCGATGTAGGCTCCCTGGAGCACGCGCAGCTGAGCGGTGTTAATTGCAATGTTGCCGCCGTCACCCGTCGCCTGCGAACTGGCAAAGATGCCGCTCGGAAAAACGCCGCTGCCCAGGGTACCGATCACATTGACGGCCTCGGTAGCGTTGATGGTTACATCCCCAGCCTGGCCCGCCCCAAAGGTTGAAGCTGAGATAATAGCCCCCGATTCAATGGTCAGCGTGCCCGTGTTGATCGTTAGGTCTAGGCCAGCCCCCGTGCCCCCAAAGGGGCGCAGCAAAATGCCCCCGGCTAGGCCATTGGGCAGAGTGCCCGATAGAAGAATGTTTTCTGGAGCCGTCAACACCACTTGCCCCCCGTCAATGTCGCCCACGTTAAAGGCCAGCAGGGCAGCGCCTTCGGTGATACTAATGCGGCTCCCTTGAATCTGTAGATTGCTCGCCCCCTCGCCGGTTATCTCCACCACTGCGCCGTTGATCAACCGCACCGGGCGTAGGCTCTGATCTGAAACCGCCGCCAGGGCGTAGTTTGAACCAGTGGCCTCAAGCCCAAGAACGGCATTTTCCCCCAGCCCAGCGAGTTCAACTCTGCCCCCTGGGGCCAGCAACAGGCTGTTGTCTAAAACCACCTCGCCGCCCACAAAGGCCAGGGTCTTTTGACCGGGCACCGCCAGTCCCCCGAAGGATGTATTGATCAGCGGCCCCGGCTGCGCCCCCATTTGCAGCCCCAGGGGCACACCAATCGTCAGCAGCGGCGGGGCCTGGGGGTTGCTGGCGCTAAACCGCAGGTTGTTCTCAAACAGCACGCTATCGGCGCTACTCACTACCAGCGAACCACTCAGATCCAGCGCCGCATTGGGGCCAAACACTACACCATTCGGGTTGAGCAAAAACAAGTCCGCAGCTCCCAGTACCCCCAGAGTACCGAGAATCTCGGAGGGGTTGGCCCCGGTGACCCGGCTAAAGATGCGATCGACCCCGCCAGGGTTGGCAAAATACACCTGCTGCCCGTCTAGCACATTGAAATCGGAGAAGCTGTGAAACAGGCTGCCACCCCGCTGGGCACCGGCCTCGATCAACTCGGCGGGGCTGCCGTTGACTGTGGTGGTGTTAATAGTAGAGGCTTCGCTCCCCAGACTGGCGTCGGGGGTGATCTGGGCCTGGGCGTTGGAGCCGGGCATCACGAGGCTGAGCAGGCTGAGGGCTACAGCGGGCCAGCCAGGGTGGGCGTAAGGATTGGGCACGGTCGCATCCTTTGAACGGGGGCACGGGTCACAGAATGGCGTGAGGGCAAAAAATTGGCAGCAATGCCGACGGGGGATTGCTGCCAATTCTAGGCGATCGCGCCCGGTGAGAGCGTTAGGGCTCGCTATTACACCTCCCCGGCGCTAAACACTTGGTGGTACAGGAAACACCTGGTAGTACAGGCTCATGTAGCTCAGAATGTCCGCCTTGGCGGGCTCCAACTCTGGCAGCACCTGCTGAATGGCCTCTTCTACGGCGGCCTTGAACTCGCCGTAGTCACTGGTCTTAGTCTTGACATAGGGTTCTAACCGTTTGATCAGTTCCCAGTTGCTGTCGATGTTGGCTACGCGGAGCTGTTCGTCGATGCTGCTGGCATTGGGTGTACCAATTTCAGGCAGCACCCGACTCACGTAGGTAACCCGGTGCAGCACCCGCCAGGGAGTACCACTTGTTTTGTCAAGCGCCTGCCGCAGGGCAGCCGCATTGGGGTCAGAGCTTTGCTCCAGCCAGACCCTATCGACCACTTTATTGGCAAAGTCCTTAAAGTGTTCTTCGTTAGGCTCCAGGTAGAAGGTCATAAAGCGGTAGCCATCGACCTTGCCAGGGCAGCGGGCGCGGTTGCCCTCCGCATCTAGCGCCGATCGCCCCACCAGTTTGGCCTGCGCCTCATTGGCGATCAAGATGTCGCGCTCCACCTCCAGATTGACCTCAACGCCAAAGCTTTTTTCAGACTCTATGCTCTTAGTTTTAGTGAGGTTGAGGTGCCCACCCGCCATGGCTTCCATTTCAAAAACCACTGCCGCTTTCCCTACTGCAAACTTGAGTTCAGCAAACAGTCCGCCCATACCTGACACAGAAAATTCTCCTGCAGTCACTTCCTGGCGAGTCTCCATAAACTGCTGGGTCTCAGCAAATAGACCGCCATCCGCCGTCCATACATAGGTATTGAACATGTTGCGGCTGGTCAGCCCCGGTAAATCATTCGCCAGGTTGGTTGTTGCGGTGGGAGAGGTCTCGGTTTTCTTCAAGACCGCCAGGCCGCCGTTGCCGCCGCTGCGGGTTGGGGTAGGGTTAAAGCTCAGATAGTGAGCTTCCAGCTCTTTCTGCTCCTTCTCAATTCGGTTCTTTAGGGCATAGGCTTCAATCGGCTTGAAGTAGCTGCGGTCTGGGCTGTAGTCTTTGGCATTGGGGTAGTCTTTCTGGTCGGGCTTTAAGCCAATGCGGCCATCCAGAGTGCCCTGTTTGCAGTAGCGGTTGTTCATCGGGAAGATGATGATATTCCAGTCTTTGGGAATATCGGGATTGGGCTGCATGCGCAGCGCCACGGTCACTCGCCGCGCTGGGTCAGGATGCTTCAGGCGCATGGCGAAGACATCCGCGGTTTCCGACTGCACCAGAGCAAACCCTACATTTTTAGGCACGTAGCGCCGCCCCATTTCGGGGTATTGCACCCGCTTTTGGTCTTCCCAGTCGCCCTGTACCCCTAACCGACTGAGTTTATTGGTGGTCTTACCAATGGCCACCTGCTGCTCATTGATCCAGCTCTCAGAGATATCTAAGCTACCCTGAATACCAATGGCGCTTTCGATGTTGGCGATCTGGTCTGAAATACCAATGCCTGCTGATGTCTCTGATTTAATACCAACACCGGCTTTGAATCTGATTGCCGTATCGTAACCACCCTCCTTGGTTTGAGAGTAAGTGTAGGTGGTATTGTCCGCTTCGGTTAGGTCAATGACGCTAACGTTTTCGTAACCTTGCCCTAGATCAGGTATCCGGATGGTGAGATTCTCGCTGGGTACTGGGGGTGCCCCCTCAATAAAGCCGATGATCTGCGGATCGTACTGAGCCTGGCCAATCCATTCCAGTTCTAGGTCACCGACTTTGTAGCCGGTCACCAGGTGCCACTGGCCGCTTTCAATGTAGCTGTAGCAGCGTTTCATCACCCCAATCTGGTTGCCGTCACCGTCGTACTGCATGTCACCATACTCTTGCACGGTAGGCGTGCTCGACAGGTGCTTGGCATGGAAGCTAGATCGGGCCTGGGCCAGCGCACTGCGCACCTGGGCCGTTTCTTCGCTAATGGGAGCGGTAGAAATGGTGAAGGGTTTGCTGCCCAGAGCCGTACTGATAGCTAGATCGAGCCCTCGGCCAGAGCTATCTTTTACGGCGGATGGGGCCGGGTTAATCTGAGATTCTTCGTCAAACCTGTAGTAGGCGATCAGGTGCTGATAGTCACCGATTAGTCGGCGAAACAGGTTGTCTTGAATCTGCTCTTCGGTGCGGGCGACGCGCCAGATGCGGATTTCATCCATTTCTCCTACAAAAGGCTTTTCCTGCGCATCGACTGGAGATCCGTCCCCCTTGTTGCTCATGCCCAGGTGAAACTGGGCCGGGCCGTACTTGGGTCTGGGCTGCAATGGATCATTTTCCCAGGGAGTGGTCACCACAGGATTGCCGTTGACATACACCTGGATGCGAGAAGCAGCGGGGTCAGTGCTCTTAATCCAGCTGGCTCCGGTAATGGTGCCGTGGTTTTGACCTTTGGCATCTTCGGTAAATGCTCCGTCGTTTTCTTCAAACTGCCACCAGGCTACCAGCCCTTTTTCTCGCCCTTTGATGGGTTGCCCCAGATCCTGCTGACCCAGTGCTGTATTCCACAGGCGGACTTCAGAAATTTCGCCTTGGAAGTAGCAGGTGCCACCTGGCCAATTAGCACCTTCTGGTTTGGCGAAAGCCTTACCGATCAGCAGGTTGCCGTTGCTGCTGCCAATGGTGCCGGTATAGGACTGATTCAATTTGGTGTAGGTGGGGTTGCTTCCCGGTACTTGCTTGAAGAAATACACATCGGTCAGCTCTTGGATGGTGAAATCTGCCCCGCTGCCGCTTTTTTCTGTTGTCTTTTTGCGGGTTACGCCAATGCGATAGGTTTTCCCTGCCTCGATAGTGCCGAATTCTTCCGGTGAGGTTAGAAAAACGTTGTGGTGATTCTTGTCTTCGAACGCCAGCACCAGACGACCCTCGGTATCGATATAGAGGGCGTAGGGGCAGTCTTGATCGGTACCGTCATCAATTTGGCCCTTGGTGAGAATGCCTCGGGGGGCATCCAGGTCGGCCAGGCGAATAGTGGCTTCAATGGTGAGGTCATCGGTCAGGTCAAGGGTGATGTCGCTGCCGCAGTTGACCTGATCGCGATCGCGCTTAAACTCCAACCCGTAGGACTGATTAAACGAGGCCGCCAAATGGTGCCACTGGACGGATTGAATCATGGGAGCGGTTTGCACAAAGGTGTCGCCTACCCCCACAAACAGGTGATACAGAGAGCCAAGGTCTCCGGCATGACCCTGGTGCAACCCGTAGGAGCGCAACCCCATGGTGTAGGGCACCGCCTTTGGATCACTAGGATCGACCGAACTGTGATGGATCAGGCGAGTTGTGCCCTTGGGAAACGCCACATGCTTGACCCAGGCTTCAAGGGTGAGGTCAGCGTCAGTGGAAAATTTACCCACCTCGTCCTTGGGGTCGTTCGGATCGTGGAGCAAGCCCACGACGTTGGTCGCCTGTAAACCAGACCCTGCTGCTGGTTTATCAAAATTGAGGGCACTGCCGTAGGTATCGGTAAACCATTGACCACTCAGGCCCTTTTGAATATCGCTAGCGGTGCCGTTGAAAATTGCTCCCTGACTGGTCACCGGGTTGACATTAAACAGCAACGACCCCTGGCTGAGCGATCGCATTACCCGGTTGGTGCTGGCATTAGCGTCGTAGTCGTAGGTCAGGCGGTAGACCGAGTCGCCGACTTCAAAGCTGGCCCCAGGGCCGATCTCAGGGGCTACGACTTCAACCTGAGTCGCCTTTTCCTGCACTTGCTCCAGGCGGGGCTGTCCCTGGACCGTGCATGGCCGGTTCCGAGCAGAATAATCTCTGGCCGTAGTGTCTCCCTGGGGAGATTGACCAAACCGCCAGCAGCCAACCAGGGTATTCGTGCCGCTATCTTGCCCAGTTAGGTAGCGCGACAGGTTGGCTTGAATATCCGCTTCAGGGCGGGCTTCACTCCAGATTCTGACTTCCCCAATCATGCCCTTGAAATAGCGCTGGGGGTTACTGCTCCAGCGACCGATATAAAGCGGTCCCCGACCCATGAATGGGGCGCGCCCCATCGCCGTCTTGTCAAGCCGACCATTGATAAAGATGGCCTGTTCACCGGTTTCGCGAGTATAGCGCCAGGCAATGTGGTACCAGGTTTTGGGCAAAAGCTGATAGTCACTGGTTAAATCATTCATTCCACCAAAAAAGCCAAAATGGGGTTTGCCCTGGCGAATGGTCAGATGGAGAGACTTAGTCTCGGCCCGCTCGTCCATGCCTAGAACCGGGCTGTCCTGGTTGAGGGCGGCTTCATCTACCCAGACCCAGGCTTCAGCGGTAAAGCTCTCGGCTACAGAAAGGGACGAACCTGAAGGTGTTCCCTGAGGCAGAATCGTTTCGATCGCTCCTAACTGGATGTAGTCATCTTTGCCATCTAAAACCAGGGCGGCTCCGCGAAATGGCGGAAACACTCTTGCGACTCTCGCCTGAGTTTTCTGGCTGCCGACCAGCAGCACATCGCCGATCGCCACCGTCTGCTGCCCTCGCCCTTCTAGGGATAATTTGGTGGCAGTTTCGGTGGTGGAATGGTGAGTGACCTGCCCGACATAGGTGGGTTGGGCTGCCCCATTTAATACGTCAGCAAACTGCTGAGGCTGGCGGGGCACCTGATGCCAGATCTCTTCAATATCCAGGCTGGGGCTTTTTAGGGTGACGGTGCAGGTAGCCTCACTCTCACCGCTCACCTCAATTTCGCAGTTGTCAAAGGCGGCCCCGGTAGAACGGGCGATAAACTCAGCCTGGGGTTGCTCCTTGGGCAACCCATAGGTCGCCCGACCTGCCAAGACGTTGTAGTAGGCCGCCAGAAAGTGGTTTTCCTGGGCACTGGTTGTCTCGCCTTTAAAGTAGAGACTGATGCGCCCGTTGACGGTTTCAAATAGGTGAGGAGCGTGGGTGGTGTTGGCAAACCCTAAGATACCTCCAGAAACCGTCAATCCGGTGGGGTCGGTCAACACCGACGGCATGGCAATTTTAGGGTCAATTTGGCTCACCTGTTTGGCGCTCTCAAGCCTTTGTTGAGCCTCGCTGAGCTGATTGTTAAGGCTGGGAAACTCAGCTGTTAGCCTGCGGCTCTCCTTATCTATTTCCAGATTAAGTTCCCGCCGAAACAGGCTTAATTTAGAGAGCAAATCGTGCTCCCAATCCTCTAATTCAAGGCCGGACTCATAAACTTGAGGCTCCATTCTATCCTTTCCAGTAGCAGCCTTAATGCTATTTCTGGCGCTGTAACTTATTGGATATTTGACGAATTCTCCACCCTTGAAGAAAAGAATAGTGTCGAGTGTTTCAGAAGTGTAGGCGGCATCTAAATTGCCATTATCCAGCCATGTCTCTGGAAAATCTGGAAATAGCTCGGAAATGAGATTAACTGAGGCAATTGTTGTGTTAATCACTCCAGTAACAAAGTTTCTGTTCTTCCGAACCACCGCACACAATTTTCCTTTGAAAAGATAGGTGTCAAAAAAGGATCTTTTACTGGCTTGATCCCAATCACCTTGCCGATTTGTTGCTGCGTCGATACCAGAAGATTCGACCTGATTTTGCCATGCTTGCCAATAAGCTTCATTGACACTGTCAGGGAGGGTAGACCAGGTTCCGGTCGAAGGCTTAAAGACCTCTGTAATAGGGGACGCACCAAGAGGTTGAATAGGATATCGATCCCTACCATCGTTAATGCGATACTTGTGACATTTTAAGCCGCTAAATATGTAGTACTCACGTTCTCCGAAGTGTGCGATCGCCTCAATGGCCGGATCTGTTCCAAACACTTTTGTGCTGTCAATTCCGGGTAGGGTGCCTACAACAGAGCTTAAATGTACAGTCGCTGCATTTGAATTTATCTCAATCTCGCCAGATTGCTTTCCGACAAAGAATACCCAATTATACCCAGCCTGAGTAATGGCAGTACAAAGAGAGCCATTTTGGATTGTTTCCTCAATTTGTTCGATACGGTTTTGGTGAGACTGAATAGTGCTGTTTAGTCTATCGACTTCGCTTTCAGCCTGACTGATGTCATCCAACGCGTCATTGATAGATTCGATCTTTAATTCCTCGAGGTTTATAGTGTCGGGTACCTGAGCTAAATTGCCTTCTCGATTGATAGCAAAATCAAGCACAGTGATGTGATGAGGCAATGGCGATTCAATCGTTTCAGTTCGATTGAATACTTGCGGGATAAGCAGACCGAGGGAATTCAAGCTATGTCTAACTTCAGGGATTTGAACACTAATACTAGGAATTGACGCATCTTGGGTTGGCACCGCAAACATGATGCGAGCGCTGCGCTTGAGGGGCTTTTCTTCTTCAGGGTTGTAGCCAGTGGCGGCCTTTTCCTGCTGGTGGTAGAGCAAGGCGGCACAGCCAGCGGTGATGGTGCGACCTTCAAAGCTAAAGCTAGACCGTCGCACACCGGGATGTTCACCCACCGGGGCTTGCGACTTGACCCAGCTCTTGGCAATATCTGCTGACGCTGTGTTGCCGGTAATAAATTGACCGTGGCGGGCGTAGTCGGTCTGGTCATAGAGGGTAGTGCCAGCGCCTTCGTCAAACCGCCAGTAGCCGATCAGGTCGGGTTCGTTGCCTACCAGGCGGTGGTTCATGTCTTCGATCAGGTTCTGGGACGCGATTGCCCGGTTCCAGACTCTCACCTCATCGATGACGCCTTTGAAAAGGTTGGCTTGCTGGTTATCGCAGCCAAAATAGAGGGTTGAAGCTTGAACGGTTGATTGAGCCGTTACTTGAGCGGTCGTTGTCCCTTCAGGTTTAACGAGTTGGCCGTCTACATAAAGCGTTAGCTCAGTAGCCTTCACCGTTATTGCCAAATGATGAAACTGCCCGTCTTCGATCGCAACTTGGTAAGCGACGTTGGTTTCTCGATCGCCCAAAACGTAGGACAGTTTGAGGGTACCGATGGCGGTCAAATACTGCACCTGGTACTGGCTGTGGGCAATCAGAGTTTGTACCGGGTTTGATTCTGCTGAATTGGCTTGAATCCAAGCTTCGAGGGTCAGGTCTTTGCTTTGAGTAAGAGAAAAGTCTGGATCACCGTTGCCCTGGCCAGAGTATTCAACTTTGACGTACTCACTCACCCCGTTGAGGGCCAGCGCCGATTCGGCATAGCCCTCCCGGCTAACAATAGGAATTAGGTCTTGGCCCGTAAACGGACAGGTGCCGGGTTGCCGCTCAAACACATCGTTCTGATAGGCGGGTTCAGGGCTGGTGTAGTAGCGGGTGCCCCGGGTATTAAACAGGCCATCGGCAGCGCGCTCAATATTGAAGGAGTCCATGCGCTGGGTCTTAGCGTTGTAGGCAAAGATTTGCCAGCGCTGCACATCGGGAATCGCGGTGGGAATCAGCAGCACGCTGAAGCGCCCCTCCTGCATGTTGCGGATAAAGCTGAGCTGCTGGGTGGGCTCATAGAATTCTTTTTTCTCCAGGTCTGCGTGGCCCAGGGCATCTTTGCGGCTAGCCGGTAAATCTTTGTGGCGGCTGCGCTGATAGCGCACCTCCAACTTGTTCTTCAATTCGCCGCTCACGTAGACAAAGCGGTCGAGCAGCAGGGTTTGATCGACAAATTCGAGAGTCGCCTGGTTACTATCCTTTGCAACCTTGCCCTCGGCATCATGGGCCTTTGCCTGCCGAAACACGTAAATGTGCTGATTGTCAGACACAACCTGAAAAGGGCTATCTGCTGTCAGCCGAGCGGTCGTAGAGAGGAACTGATCTATTTCTTCACCTAGCCCTTCGGTGCCACTAAGAATGACGGTGGGCATCTGGCGGACCCCGGCGGCACTGTAGCCAACGGCAGACAATTCTTTGGGAAACTGGAGTTCTACGGGTTCACGATCCCAATGGTCAACATCGAGCTGACTTTCGATATCCGAACGTTCCATATCTAGCACGGAGTAGTAAATCCGGCGTTTATCATCCATAGCAAAGGCGATCACAGTGCCCTTGTGGGTCACCATCGTGGTGTATTTAAAGGTGGTTGCGTTAGCGGCACCATAGGTCTTGACGAATTTCTGAGTGAGAGAAGTCATGATGATGTCCCTTTAATCATTGTGTGGAATAGAGTTTGCAGCGCCATTCAGGCGTTACACACCTATGCGGGACAGGTTTCAGGTTTATGCAGGGTCTGGGAGAATGTTCTAATTTTTTTTATCCCCCCAAATGGGTTGAATCGATGAAACGCCAGGGCTTTGAGATTTGCTGTTATGATCCATCCCAAGTTCGATTACCTCTGGTTTGAATGCAACCACGGCACACCGTTTTAGAGATGTTCTCAACCTTGATTGGGTTTGAGCACGATCGCTTTCAGCAGTGGTTAATTGAACCGGCCCTGCGGCGCAATTTGCAGCGACACGACTCTTCTGCAATGGGGGTAGACCCAAGCCCAGACTTCTGGGTGCTGTACTGGCACCGCATTTGGAGGGACAATGAACCGGCTCTGGCCCAGTCATTGGCCCTCGGCCATTTAATCGCCTTTTTGCAGGAAACGGGGTATTGGGTGGCCCAGCGCACCGCTCGCCAGCTGAAGGGGGTGCAGTACGGGGTAGCGGATTGTTTTCAGCTGGCGATCGCCACTATACCGTCCCTGCTCAAAAGCTACAGCCCCACCCACGGGGCCAGCCTCGCCACCTACGCCGGACTCTGCTTTGGCAATGCTCTTCGCGATCGCCTGCGGCAGCAGCAGGAAGTCACCAGCCGCAGCGACTGGGGCCTGCTGCGCAAGGCCAGCCAAAAACAAATTATCGAAGCGCTCCAGGGGGCGGGGCTAAACCCTGAGCAGGTCACGGCCCACCGCCTGGCCTGGATGGCCTACAAAACCTGCTGGGCCGGGCCTACCGCCGCCACCCGCCAGCTATCGGCCCCCGATGGGGCGACCTGGGAGGCGATCGCCACCTTCTGCAACCGCCAGTGCGGAGAGGATGTGCCACCTGTGACCGCCGCTACTGCTGAACAATGGCTGCGGGCCACAGCCCAGGCCCTGCGGCGACTGCTGCACCCGGCGGTGGTGTCGCTGAATGTACCCAAATTTGACGATGGCGGCGAATGGCAAGACGACCTGCCCGCTGTGGGCGAAACCCCCTGGGGACAGCTGATTCGTCAGGAAGAGGTGCAGGAACGGCGGCGGCAGCGGGAACAAGTGGGCGAGCGGCTGCGGGGGGCGATCGCATCCCTGCCCGACGCCGACCAGCAGTTGCTCAGGCTCTACTACGATCGGCACAGCACCCAGCAGCAGATCGCCGAGCAGTTGCAGATTAAGCAATACACCGTATCGCGGCGGCTGAGCCGGGTTCGAGACGCACTGCTGCTCGACCTGGCCCAGTGGAGCCAGGCAACCCTACATATTTCGATTACATCGCCCGTACTAAAGCAAATGGGTTTGGTGCTGGAGGAATGGCTCCAGCAAACGTTTAGCAAACCCACAGAAACTACTCCGCAGGATCGCCTGCTAAAAGCTTAGGTTCCCAAGATGCTACTAGAACAATCAATCTGTCGGCTAAAGATTCCGGACGCGACTCACCACCGCGCCTGGGAGATGAGTCAAACGGCCCCTCAACTGGGGCTGCGCTTGCAGATCTACCTCAATCAGGTGGGGTTAGAAACCCTGGTACCCTGGCTTCAGAAAACCCTCTTGGATTCAGGGATGACCGTGGAGTGCTCTGCCCCCGCCCCCCAGCAATGGGCCTGGGTAAGCGGGTTTAGCCTGGCGCTAGCGCGGGTAGGGCAGCCCCCGGTGCGGCTGGTGTGCCTGCCCAGTGAAACCATGGATCGCAGCGAGTTTCGCGTCCCCCAAGAATGGGTTGACCTGCCCCGCTGGGCTGGAGACTACTATCTGGCGGCGGAGGTAGACCCCGACCAGCAGATCCTTGAGGTATGGGGCTACGCCACCCATGCCCAGCTCAAAACCCAGGGTGCTTATGATAGCTGCGATCGCACCTACAGCCTGGAGGGCACCGAGATGTTTCCCGATCTGGGAGCCCTGGGGGTGATGCTGCAAGTGGGCACCGAGCCGACTCGCAGCGCGATCGCCCCTCTGCCCCCCCTCGCCCCCGAGCGCTGCGCCGCCCTGATCAACCACCTGCACCAACCCCAGACACTCATTCCCCGGTTGCAGATTCCCTTTGCCGAGTGGGGTGCCTTGCTGGAGCAGCCCGACGCCTTTGCTCAACTCTGCCATCCACCCATCCACCCATCCACCCCCATCACCCGCCTCAGCCAGTGGTTCGACAACGTATTCGATAACGCAGTAGACGCCGGTTGGCGAACTCTGGAAAACCTCTTTGGCCCTGGCCCCAACCTGGCCCTGGGGCTACGGGGCAACGCCACCGAAACTGAGGTGCGACGCGCCAAGGCCATTCACCTGGGGAGTGATCAGCTGCCCCTGTGGCTGTTCGTGCGGCTGGAACCCGAGGAGAATGGTCGCTACGGCATTCGCGTACGCCTGTTGCCAATGGCGATCGATACGTCCCTGCCCACGGCCACCCGCCTGACGCTGTATGCGGACAATGGTGAAGTCGTGCAGACCGTCACAGCCCACCAGCAGGATGCCGCCATTCAGCTCAAGCGGTTTCGCTGCCCGCCGGGGACGGCCTTTGCGGTGGAAGTGGCGATCGCAGACGCCGTCGTCACCGAGTCATTCTTAACCTGACATGCAGCCACTGGTCGTTCTCAACCTGGGCAACGGAGACTGGGACAGCGGCTGCCCCAGCGTGGTGGCGCAGCTCTGGACCGAAGCCCAGGCCGCGCCCATGCAGTGGACTGGGTCACTGCCCCCCTGGCCCGAGCTGGGGCAGCACTGGGGTGATTGGCGACGCAGCTACACCGCCCTGTACGCCCACCGGGGCTGGCAGCGGTCATTCCCCGTTTTTGAAATCGACGAGGACGACATCACCCACTTCTCCCCAGCAGAGTTTGAGCAGCTCTGCCGCCAGGTGCGCCACAGCCTGAATCGGTGGCTGCAATCGGAGGGCTTTCGCGGCATCGATCAGGCCCTGCGCACCCACCTGGCCCCCACCGATGAGGTGCGCCTGATCATCACCGCTCAGGCGCGCAATTTGCTGCGGTTGCCCTGGCACCTGTGGCGCTTTTTTGACGACTATCCTTGGGCCGAGCCTGCCTTGAGCCTGCCCAGCTATGGCCGGGCGGTGAAGACGGCTAGCGATTCACCCAGTGCAGCCATGGTGCGCATTTTAGTGGTGCTGGGCAACGCCGAGGGCATTGATGTCGAGCGCGATCGCACCCTGCTCGAACGGCTGCCCCAGGCCAGCGTCACCGTGCTGGTCGAACCCGACCGCGCCACCCTGCACCGCCACCTGTGGGAGGCCGACTGGGAAGTGCTGTTTTTTGCCGGTCACAGCTCCAGTCAGGTGGGGGCCAGCCAGGGTGAAAATCCGGCCCCCCAGGGCTGCCTCCAGATCAACCGCGCCGAAAGCCTTACCCTCGACGACCTGCGTTACGGCCTGCGGCGGGCCATTAGCCACGGGCTCAAGCTGGCAATCTTTAATTCCTGCGACGGCCTGGGCCTGGCCTGGGACTTGGCCGATCTCCACATATCCCAGGTGATTGTGATGCGGGAACCGGTGCCCGATCGCGTCGCCCAGTCCTTTTTGCAGCCGTTTTTAACCGCTTTTGCCAACCAGCAGTCGCTGTACCAATCGGTGCGGCTGGCCCGCGAACAGCTCCAGGGCCTGGAGGGAGAATTTCCCTGTGCCAGCTGGCTACCGATAATTTACCAAAACCCAGCTGAGGCTCTTACGCCCTGGCAGGGCTGGCGATCGCCAACCGTCCCTCCTGCCGATCTTTCCACTTTTCCTACCCCCCTAACCGTCTCAACCCCTGCCGCGCGCGCTCCCCACCCGGCTGCTCTGTTGATGGTTGGACTGCTCACTAGCCTGGCGGTTAGCAGCTTGGTGCTGGGTGTGCGATCGGTTGGAATGCTTCAGCCCCTAGAGCTGTGGGCCTTCG
This sequence comes from Leptolyngbya sp. CCNP1308, assembly GCF_034932455.1. NCBI lineage: Bacteria > Bacillati > Cyanobacteriota > Cyanophyceae > Leptolyngbyales > Leptolyngbyaceae > Leptolyngbya > Leptolyngbya sp. CCNP1308. The sequence continues at coordinate 26,225 of NZ_JAYGIH010000038.1, forward strand.
ATCGCCTACAGTCCCTCCGCCCCAACGAAGGCGTGGACGATCGCTTTCTGGTCGTCACCCTGACCGAAGCCGACATTCAGGCCCAGCCCCAGTCGGAACGGGTGGGTTCCCTGTCTGACGAGGCCCTGGAACAGGTGCTACAGGCCCTCGAACCCCACCAGCCTCGGGTAATTGGCCTGGATATTTACCGCGATCGCCCCACCGATCCGCAGCTGCAACCAGTGACTCAGGCGCTACAGCAAAACGATCGCCTGCTAGTAGTGTGCAAAAGCCGAGACACCCTCTTTGACCCAGTGGGCATTGCCCCACCGCCGGAGGTGCCCGCCAACCGAGTGGGGTTTAGCGACTTTATCGAAGACAGCGATGGCGTGCTGCGGCGGCAGTTGGTGGCCCTCGACCCCGACCCGGCCTCCCCCTGCACCGCGCCCTACTCCTTTAGTGCCCGTCTGGCCTTTCGCTATTTAGAAGACGACGGCATCGACCCTAGCTTTACCCCCGACGGCCATCTCCAGCTAGGAGAGACGATTTTTCGACGGGTTCGGCCCCGCTGGGGCGGTTACCAGGGCATTGATGCGGCAGGCAACCAGCTAATGCTGAACTACCGATCGCTGGCCGTGCCCCACGCTATTGCGGCCCAGGTTTCCCTCAGCCAGCTGCTGGCGGGGCATGTAGCCCCCGATGCGATTCGCGATCGCATTGTGCTGCTGGGCATTACCGCCCCCAGCGCAGGCGACTACTGGTTTACCCCCTTTGGCTCTAGCCGGGCCGACCGGGTGGCGGGGGTCTTTGTGCAGGCCCACATGACCAGCCAACTGCTCAGCGCCGTGCTCGACGGGCGACCGATGCTGTGGGTGTGGCCGCTGGCGGGTGAGGCGCTGTGGCTGATGGGGTGGGGCCTGGTGGGTTCCAGCATTGGGCTCCGGCGGCGAGGGCGCGATCGCAGCCTGGCCGGGGTTTTGGCTCTGGGAATCTTGACTGGCAGCAGCTTTATCCTCTTGTTTGGGGGTGGCTGGGTGCCCCTCGTACCGGCAGCGCTGGTGGGTCTGCTGGCGGGTGGCCTTGCCCCGCTTGTCTATTTCAAACGTTTAAACCTTTGAACGTTTGTGAATGCCGATATGAATGCCGAAATTTTGTAGCGTCAGGGTGTAGTTCCCACCTGTAGCACCGATACTGATTACTACTCCTCAACTAAAGGCCATGAACTACGCCGCCCTTCGCCCCCTGGTTCTTGTCAGCGCCCTTGCCTGGGGTGCAGTGACCTGTGCTCCGCCAGGGCAGGCCCAGGAACCCCCAATTTCTGCCCCCGCCGCCCCCGCCGAAGCTCTATCCCGTAGTCAAATTCTCTTCAACGCGCCGCCGCCGCCCCGCCAGGGCACCCCCGGTGGGCGATCGCAGGGGGGAGCCAGTCGCGGCCCCTGCCAAGACTTTGCCGGTTTGACGGCGCTGGTGCCCACCACCGACGGCGTGGTCTGGGGCCAAACTACCCAAGCGGCTCCTTCCCTGTGGGTTTACCTGCCCCATCCCCTCAGCGCTAACACCCCTCTAGAGCTGACTTTGCAAGATGCCAACGACAACTATCTATATGCCACCAGCCTAGAAGCGGATACCTCTCCTGGATTGATTCAGTTTGAAATAGCGCCTGAAACCCCCTTGCAGCCCGACCAGCTCTACACCTGGACACTGGTGATCTCCTGCGACCCGGCCCAGCCAACTGAGTCGGTTTTTGTCAACGGCACCCTTCAGCCGGTTCCCCTCGCTCCGGGGCTCCAGGCTCAGATGGCGGTAGCCAGTAAGCTAGAGCAGGCCAGGCTCTATGCCGCCAATGGCATTTGGCACGATGCCCTCAATACCCTGGCCACCCACCAGCAGGCTCAGCCCGCTAGTGCCCAAGCGACCTCAGCCTGGGTCGATTTGCTCCAGCAGGCGGGGTTCGAGGATTTAGCCTCAGAACCGTTTAGCCCCTGCTGTCTCCCTTAAGCCGTGGAGGTGGGGAGAGTCCGTATGGGGATGTGGAAGGGCTGGCTAGGGTTAACCGGGGCGATCGCACTGTTGCCAGGTTCTGCTGCGATCGCCTTCCAGCCAGCCCAGACGCCAGAGATCATCCTGGCTCAGAGCGAGGTGTTGCCGAGCGATCGCCCCAGCCCCAGGCTTGACGAGCTACCTCCCTCCCGGCAGCCTCTTCCCGAGCTTTCCCCCGGTCTGCCGTCACCGGAGGATCTACTACAGGTACCGCCAGGGCCTGAGCCAGGGCCTGCTCAGGGGGAGAGCGATCGCCTCTGCATTGCTCAGTTTGAGGTCGTAGGTAGCACCATCGCCAGCCCTACCGCCCTGGCAGACCTGGCGGGCGCAGCGGTCTTCCCTGCCGCATCAGATTGTATGGTGGATGACCCTACGCCCCGGCCCGGCTACCAGTTGACCTTCCCCCAGCTCCAGCAGGCGCGGGATGCCGTCACCCGGTACTACGTCGACAACGGCTACATTACCTCAGGCGCGCTGATTCCAGAGCAACGCCTGGACGCAGGCATCGTGCAGATTCAGGTGCTGGAGGGTCAGGTGGATGCGATCGAGGTACAGGGGCTAACCCGGCTGAACCCCACCTACGTGCAAAATCGGATTGCCCTGGCAGCGCAGCCCCCGCTCAATGTTGAGCGCCTGCTCCAGGGGCTACAGCTATTGCAGACCGACCCGCTGATTGCCACTATTGAGGTCGAACTGCTAGAAGGTCTACGCCCCGGCACTAATCAGCTGGTGGCCTACCTTACCGAAGCCGATCCTTACCGCCTACAGTTTACCCTCGACAACAGCCGCACGCCTCTGGTTGGCAGTGTGCAGCGGCGGGTCAGCGGCGGCCACCTGAATCTGCTGGGCCAGGGCGATCGCCTGGTCGTCAACTACGCCAACACCAGCGGCAGCAACAGCTTGAACCTGGCCTATATCTACCCCCTCAACGCCCGCAACGGCACCCTCAGCCTCAGCCACGGCAGAGCCAATAGTCGGGTAATCGACGAAACCTTTCAAATTCTCAACATCGCGTCCCAGTCGCGCTATACCGAGATCACCTATCGCCAGCCCCTCTACCAAACCCCCACCCAGGAGCTGGCTTTGAGTTTCACCGGCTCTCGCCAGTCCAGCGCCTCGCAGTTTAACCCCGGCGGCTTTGGCGAACTCCCCTTTCCCTCTCGTGGGGCCAATGACCAGGGCAATACTCGCCTCACCGCCCTGCGCTTTAGCCAAGATTGGACTCGCCGCGACAGTCGGCAGGTACTGGCGCTGCGATCGCAGTTCAGTCTCGGCCTCAATGCCCTAGGGGCAACGCAGAACCCCATTCCGCCCGACGGCAATTTCTTTAGCTGGCGCGGCCAGGGGCAGTGGGTGTACCTGCTGGGGCCAGATACGCCCTTCTTTTTGCGCAGTGAACTACAGCTGGCCGATCGCCCCCTGCTGCCGCTAGAGCAAATTGGCCTCGGCGGCCCTGACAGCGTGCGCGGCTACCGCCAGGATCAACGGCTGACTGATAACGGGTTTACCGCTTCTTCAGAGGTGCATGTGCCAATTTTCCGGGCTCCGGCGATCGATGGTTTGCTCCAGGTTATTCCCTTTATCGATCTCGGCATCGGCTGGAATGCGATCGACACCAGCGTTGACAGCAACACACTGCTCTCCACCGGTCTAGGCCTCAGTTGGGTTATGGTCGGTGGTTTTAGCGCTCGACTCGACTACGGCATTCCTCTTGTCTCTACCCCATCCACCGGCAGTTCCTGGCAAGAGAATGGCCTCACATTTTCAGTACGCTACGAGCCATATTAAGCGACTTTCTCAACACCTCCTCTAGCTATCATCCCCATGGCTATGTCTGATCAGGATTTTCGGGATTTGAAAGAGCGCAGTTCGCAAGGGAAGTTGCAGGTATGAACTAATACCAGATTCCGAATTCAATAGAAAGCATCTCGGTGGGAACAGGTAGGATTCGCACTGAGGAATTAGAAATAACCAAACAGAACTAGTACTCTAGCGATCGCCCTCAACTCGCCAACAACTCCCCCTGCCCGTGAATGCGGTCGCACCACTGCTGAGCCAGCGTCGCCATTTCCTGACGCTTAGCTTCATTGGCCCATAGCTCAGACCATCCCAGCTTCCACCGGCTCAGCAACCGTTGCAGGTCAACTAAGTCACTGGCAAACGCTATGTCTGTCTCCAGATTTATACCCAGCACTGCCCATTCAATGAAAAACTGACTTTCCCTGACCAGGTGCTGGGCCACCGACTCATCGGTGCCACTGCGAGCCAGCACCTGAATGCGCGTCAAGTTCAGCGCCAGACTGTCGAGCTGTGTCGCCTGGTTGGCCTGGAGGTACTGCGCCTTGAGAATGTCCCAGTTTATTGCCATTGAACGTCGCCCAACAGAGACTGCACAAGCTGGCGGATATCGTCCCGCATCGCTGGATCTTGAATCATCATCGAACGGTTGTTGGCGCTGGGGCGAATGTTGATCAGCGACTCATAACCCACTGTTTGGCTGAGTGGATACCAATCGGCACCCCAAACATGACGCTGCTGGCTGCCATCGTCCAGCAGAACTAGCTCGCAGTCGGCGTGCAACTCGCCTCCTCCAGCCAGGATACGGCGCTCAACATCTACCGCTAGTTTAATGTAAATTCCCAGCGCCTCCAGCATCTGACGCATCTGCTTAGGCTCCGCTTTCTGGCGAATGATGTGAATCATAAGGCGTTGAATCCATTAGCCTTAACCCAGTGTACGACCGAGCAGGAACTCCACCGGGTAGTCATGCTTGTCCGCGTCAATCTTTTGCTTGGCTACGATCAGGCTTTCGCGCAGACACCTTTGAAGCGCATGGATCGTTACCCCCCGCTGGTGGTACTGACATTGCGCAAACGGCCCCTGGTATAACAGGTCGGTGACTCCCTGGGGTGTCATGCCATCTCTCAACGCCACCTCGGCGACGGCATCGTTGAGCTGGATAGCCGCCCAGTCATTAGGGGCAAATCGCTTGTAGAGCGTTGTGTAGTCCATGGTCGGTTCATCGATGATGCGTTGGGCAAACTGCAAGTACTGCTGCCGGGCCTGGCGTCCCACCTCTTTTTGGGGTTCCTTGGGCGTGAAATCCATCGGCTGGGGCATGGGTCAAATCCTCTGAAACGTAGGGTTTACAGTAAAGGAAAGCCCACCTCTAACGGCGAGACTTCCGCTGGTTGCTGAGCAGACTTTTTTGATAGGTTTCAATCGCTTGCAGGTGAGCCGTTGGGTTGCCCCGGTTGTGCAACCAATCTTGAATCAGCACCAGGTTGTAGCGAATGCAGCGGCTGTTGAGCCGCACCCAGTGGATGCCCTCAATCCAATCGCCCTTCAGCCGATACTTCTTCAGCGTTGAGTCACTGAGATTGAGGCATTCTGATGCTGTTTTCTTGCTGACAAAGAGGAACATAATACCCAACTCCCTGGGTAAACAACCCGATCCGAGTTCGTAAAGAGTGGGTAGATTGCACCCATGCATCCTCACCATTGGCGGGTTCAAAGGATGACATGACACCTGATTGGTTTGATTCTAGGCCATTGAACAGCCCGTAGCTGGCCTTATGCTGATAAGATTAATTCAACTTAATGAATTCTCTTTTCTAATCAGCATTAGGGAGTTGATGCACTCTCGTCACTATCGAGATAAAGGCAGGTTGGCTGTCCGGCATAGATGGCCCGGCGCACCGTGAATGCAGCGTAGCGCTCCAGGGCGAGCTGAGGAAATTGCTTCTGGTGCAACAGATCGTAGACGAGCGGCCCATGCAAGATGAGCCGAGCGGCAGCTAAGGGCGATCGCTTTGCCTCTAGCATTCGCAGCACCACCGCTTCATCCAGTCGAATCGCTGCCCACGCATTCCCTGCAAAGCGCTGGCACAGCGTTTCATAGTCGAGCCCTGGCTCATTCATCACCTGCTGAGCCAAGGCTAGATAGGCCTGTTGATTTGCCTGGTCGGCCTGAGTATCGCTTGACTCAACTGCCAGGTTTGCAAGCTCAAGATCCCAAATTTCAATACGTTCCCTGATCGGCTCTTCATCCTTGGAGTTAGTTGGCACTGAAACGTTAGCCGCTAAAGCCTCCGTCAATTGTTGAAACCCTTGCTTCACAACGGCCTCTAACCCCTGGGTGCCGCTCAATGCGACGGGTTGCCCCGGTGGCTCGATCTGGTAGCGGGTACAGAGGGTGTCAATCTGCTGGGCCAGTTGCGCTACGCAGTGGCGAGCCATATCTTGAAGGTCGGCCTCGGGCAACTCGCCCCTGGCCTCCTCCGCTAGCGGGCGGTAGAACGCCATCATTGCATCCATTCCCTTCTGTCGCCCCTGGCGACCGGTGAAATGGGGATTGTTCAGCAGGTAATTCAGCACCACCGCTGTATCCGCTGGAAACTGGGCATTGTAGATAAACTTGACCCGTTCTGAACGAGCCGCTGTGTTGGATGTCATGGGTTTACTCCATTTCTAAATCAACCTGTCGCGGCCTGGCTTGTCCTTTCGCCTGACCTTTAATGCCGATACCCGTCTTCTGCATGGCCATCCACACTGTGGAGCGGGCATACTGATGCATCGGCGGAATCGGCACCCGGTTGTGATGAACCTGATGCTGCATGTACGGACTTTGGTACAGAATCCCAACTACGGTTTTAGGGGCCTGTCCCCCCTTTAAGGCCCGCTGCGCCACCTCGTCATCGAGCTTGATTGCCGCCCAGTCATTCTCGGCAAACCGCTGGTAGAGCATGGTGTAGTCCATTGCGGGATCGCCAATGATCTCCCGCGCCAGGGCTAAATACTGCTGGCGAGCCTCAATCCCTGCCGCTGTCTCCGGTGTTTTGGGTGTCAGTGCCATCGCTGGTTACCCCTCCTTCCCAACTTGGTCGAGGAGCGTCCCCAGGGTGGAGTCCTCATCAAAGGAGATGCCCGTTACGTCATCCTCGGGTGGAACGGTTTCAGGGCTTGGAGGGGCGGTCGCCGCACCCGATAACGACAGATTCACCATCGCTGCCGCCACCGCCCTCTGAATCATTGCCTGCAACTGTGCTTCTGGCGGCAAGGCCTCCACCGCCTGCGCCTTCACCCCAAACGTGCTGCTGATCAACTCAATCTGATGGCTCAAGGCCTCAATCGCCTCTCGCGCCAAATTCTGGAGTTCTGCCTCGCTGGCCTCAGTACAGTCCTGGTAGGCAAAAGGCTTCCAAAAGGCCGAGATAGCGTCTAAGCCCTTGTGCTTTCCCTCACGACTCGACATCAGCGGATTGTCGATTAAGTAGCGAAACACCACCCCAATCGGCATCTCTCGGTCGGCATTGTAGGCAAACTGAATCCGCTGGCGATCGCTCTTCGTGCCCGTCCCGGCTTTGCGAGGCATACCTAACTCCCTAAACAGCAACGGTCGTCAGTGACCCGAGTAGCCCCAGAAATAACCCATAGCCATCGGCCATCCGCCGGGCCAGGGTTGAATTCTGGCTAACCTCAGGCAACTGATTAACCACTCTGGTTAGTCTATCATCAGAGCCATCGACAAAGATGACGCGATCGGTGCAGTGCAGATCGGCAAAGAAGTCATCCAGTTGAGTTTGGATGATCTGAGATGCCCCGCCGCTGACGACCACATCCACCGACTGCTCCACTACCCGCTTCACCAGGTTGTCGCGCAGGTAGACCATCACTGCCTGGCTGTAGAGCCCCTGCACCGACGCGACCGCCTCAGAGAAATCGACCAGACCCGCCTTAGCCGGAGAAATCTGGTGAGGCTCCCCTGAACTCAAGGCTCGCATCAACGCCGGGTAATCCGGTGCCGTGATCCCGGCAGAACGAGCCGCCTTCTCAAAGTTGGGCCAGAAGCCAGGGCCATCGGAGGCCGCGCCACCGAGGTTCAATGACCCGTGCTCAAAGGCCAGGGTGGATAGATTGCGGTGGCCCATCATGACGATAGAGGTATGGCGGTGGTTAATCGATTGGCCCAGGTCGTCGAGCTGTTGTTTGCGCCTCAGGTACACGCCAAACCCTTCGGGATAGCACTTCAGCGTCACATCTACCTGCTGAGCCCGGCCTCGGCAGGTGAATCCTTGCTGGCAGAGTTCGGTTAGACGGGTCGTGATCTGATGGCGTGTCGGCACCTCGGCTAAGGGCAAGGCTAACCACACCACAGCCCGGTAGCGGCTGGGCAGCTTTTCCAGTTCTGCCACCACACCCAGAGCGGCGGACAGCTTATACACGGCCTTCTCTGATTTGTTGGCAGATAGACTATTGGCCTCCAGAATCGCCTTGGCCGATTCTCCCACCATCACCACGTCATCCCCGATTTCTAACCAAGCATTGTCTTGGGGGCGTCCGCCGGTGCCCAGACCCGACAACATGACGCGAGACAGTCCTTCAGCGACTTCAGCCCCCATCCAGAGAGGTTGAGCCTGGGTTGGATGAACCCGATAGAAGACCTTTGAGGCCGATGAACCTAAGTCTGCTGCCAAGTAAACGGTGGGCAGCGCCACAGAAGCCAGTTTCATATCACTACCAAGAACGCGACCCCTTCACCATAGGGCGATCTAACCCAAGAGGATATAAAAGGTTAATTAAATTAACCTAAGAACTGGAAATACTCGAAAAATGGTTATATCATGTTAGCTAAATCAGGTCGGTCATCGATGCTACGCCCCTTCTCGGGGGCTTCGCGGAGAGGCCACACAGTACGCCAGGGTTTTGGCAAAAACCGGGCAACGGTCCTTCCTCCAGGATTTCTACCGTTTTTGAAGACGCTATCGCTTTCGCCTCAGGGTGGCGTCGTATTTTTAACCCCGCTTCTCCATGCTTTCCACGAGCAACCTCTCTGCGGCTCAAGCGGAGACCTATTACACAAAAGAGGATTATTACTCCTCAGAGGAAGCGGCTCACCCGACGAAGTGGGTGGGTAAAGGGGCTGCGTCCTTGGGGTTGGCTGGGGTCGTTAATCAGCAGGAGTTCAGCCAGATGCTCTCAGGGCTGGCTCCGGACGGGCGATCGCTGACGGGTAAGGTTATCGATCCAGAAAAGCGGCGGGCAGCGACCGACTTTACCTTCAGCGCCCCGAAGAGTGTCAGCATTGCGGCGCTGGTGCAGCAGGACGAACGAGTGTTGGAGGCCCATCATCAAGCGGTGGCGAAAGCGCTGTCGGTGTTGGAAGAGCGCTATGCCCAGACACGAGTCTCGACAGAAGCGGGCCGAACGAAGGTTACAACCGGCAATATTGCCGCAGCGGTGTTTACCCATTCCACCAGTCGGGAGGCAGAGCCGCAGTTGCACAGCCATTGTGTGGTGATGAATGCGACGCAGTTGGCGGATGGGCGGTGGTTTAGTTTGAGCAATGAGGCCGCGATCGCCAACCAAAAGCTCCTGGGACAGATCTACCAGAATGAGCTGGCCGTAGCGCTAAAGCAGCAGGGATTTCAGATTGAAGCGAAGGCCCACGGACAGTTTGAATTGGTGGGATATTCTCCAGAACTCCTGAAAGCGTTTTCAACTCGGCGGCAGCAGATTCTGAAGCTGATCAAGGAATGGGAGGCGACGGGCTCTGAGAATAACCGAGCAATGCGGGAAACGGCGACCCTGGTGTCCCGGAAGCGCAAACCCAAAGAAGTAGACGAGGGGCTGTTGCAGCGGGGGTGGAATGCGCTGATTCAGTTGAAGGGGTTGGATCTGCCGAAGTTACCTGAAGGCGTCGCACTGCTAGCTGAATCATCTTCATCGGCTACCTCAATAATTGACGCGGCGATCCAGCACTGTGGAGAGCGGGAGTCGGTGTTTCGGTGGACGATGCTGGAGCGGTTTGTCTTCGGGCATGAACTGGGGGTGCAGGGGTTTGAGGCAATTGAGAGAGCCATTGCCGGCAGCCCCAAACTGATCCGCGTCGCTGACGGCAAGTTCACGACCCAAACGGCTCTGAATCTGGAACTCAACACTATTCGTCTGATGCAGCAGGGACGGGGGCAGGTGGGCGCGATTGTCCCCAACGGCACCCAGTCGGGCAGTCTGGTGAGCCACACCTTGAACCCCGAGCAGCAAAACGCGGTAGAGATGGCGGCGACCACACCAGATGCGGTGATGGCGTGGCAGGGAGTAGCGGGAGCAGGAAAAACCTATGCTTTGAGTGTGCTGAAAGAGTTGGCTCGAACTCAGGGCTATGACATTCGAGGATTAGCGCCCAGTGCTGAAGCCGCCCATGTTTTGGGAGAGTCGCTGGGGATTGAGACTACCACGGTCGCTGGACTATTGGTATCCCAACCGTTGGATGAACCGCCTCAGCCGACGCTCTGGATTGTGGATGAGGCGGGGCTATTGAGCATGAAAGATGCTCATACTCTGCTGCGGCGGGCAACCTTGGAGCAGGCCAGGGTATTGCTGGTTGGGGATACCCGGCAACTCTCAGCAGTGGAGGCAGGCAATCCCTTCAAGAGTTTGCAGGCGGGCGGGATGACAACCGCTTACCTGGAGACCCATCGGCGGCAGCAGACTGGGGTGCTGCGATCCGCTGTAGAACTAGTAGCTCAGGGGCAGGTCAGCGAAGGCATTGAGATCCTGGCCCAGGCGGGGTGTGTCAAGGAAGGGGCTCAAACTCAGGAGCGAATTCAGCAAGTAGCAACAGACTATTTGGCACTGACGGCAGCAGAGCGAGAGTCCACGCTGGTGCTGGCGGGAACTAATGAGGAGCGGTTGGCTCTGACCCAGGCGATGCGATCAGGGCTACAGGATGAAAGGGCTTTGGGTGCGGATAGCTTTGTGATGCAGAGCCTACGCCGCAAGGATTTGACCACAGCCCAGGCCAGTTACCTTAGGGCCTATGCACCAGGCGATGTGCTGGTGCCGATTCAGGATTATCGGAAGCAGGGGTTGATCAGAGGCGATCAGTACCGGGTGATCGCGGTGAGTCCAGAAGCTCAGCAGGTGGTGCTGGAGACGCCGAGTGGGTCAGTATTGTCGGTCGATCCGGCAGCGTGCCCACGCAAAACCGTCTATACGACGCAAGCGATTTCCGTGGCGGTGGGCGATCGCCTCAAATGGACACGCAATAACCCCAAAGTCGGAATCCGCAATGGGCAGGGGTTTGTCGTGACGAGGTTGGAGGCCGATGGGACAGCCACGATTCGAGATGGGGTGGGACAAACCTCCACCATCAACCTCAGTGGCAATCAGTACGTGGACTACGCCTGGGTAAGCACCACCTACAGCAGCCAGGGCAAGACGGCGGAGCGGGTGCTGGCCCTGCTGGGGGAAACGACGAATCGAGAAGCGTTTTATGTGGCGATCTCCAGAGCAAAGCGGGCGGTGACCCTGTACACCACCAGCCAGGCCGACTTGGTGCAGTTGGCCCAGGTGTCGAGGGCCAAGGAGAACGTGAGTGATTATGTGCCATTAACTCAACAGGTGATGACCTATGGACAGCATGAACAACGGGACGAACGGAAACCAGAACCCATCCCCGGCTTTGACCCCAGAGCAATGGGAGAAAGTATTGGAAACCGTATTGCAGAGCAGCTTAGAACCGCTGCGGGCCGAGATCTGCGTCAACACTCAGCGGGTGCTCCACCTCGAAGATTACGTCCAGACTTTGGGGAAGGATTTAGCGGCGTTACCGCAGCACTGGAACCAGAGCTTGGGGCTCTTGGTCGCGCAATTGCAGCGTATCGTCAGCGACGAGACTTCCTCCGATGCGCAGGCGACATTGCAGGAGCAGTTGAGGCGGTTAATTGCGGCCTTGAGCAGTTGGAACGGACAGCTCAAGACCGAGCTGGCCTTGCAGCAGCAGTTGATCGCGTCGCTAGAACGGTTGGAAGGTCGGTTAGACGAGAGCAACAAAAGGTAGATGTCCCTAAGCCGAAGGCGGTAAACACAAGGGAGGAACTTCTGGCGCGGTGGGAGCACTACTCGGCAGGGTTGCCGTCAACGAGCTTGGAGTTGCGGGTGGCGCATCGGGCGTTGCGAGATGGGTACTCGGCTAAGGAGGTGACGCTGATGCTAGTAGCGGGGAGTGAGGTGGTGAGGCAGATTCACGATCGCCAGGGCAGGAAGGATGCGATCGCTTTCGCCAAGCACATAGTTACTGTCGCTAGATCCCATCACACCTCACCTATAGTTACGCAGCTCTACAGTCATGGACTGGAGATAGGTGACTGACGCGGCTGTAGAGCCTTTACGTTTTGAATCATCGCCGGGACTTTGAAGGGGCGATCGCCCTGCAATGATCAGTAATTCTACTCAAGGCGATCGCTACAGCCTGCGTTCAGGAGGCTGCCATGCCCCTGTTGTCGGCTACCGCTAAACCCTTTTCCCTGGGAGACTTCTGGGAGCCTCCGCCCACTGTTCCCACAGCAGCGACCTTCGACCCGGCTATCCTCAGTTCTCTCCCCCCCTGGCTCGCCGCTACCTGAACTGAACCATTGCCCCGGCCACTCCCCACAGAACCCTTCTGGCTAACGGATGATGATGGCCCCGTAGGCTTTGCTTACTGTGAACCAAAGCGCTTGGCAGACAGCACCTGGAATCTGCAATTAATTGCGGTTCACCCTGATTGCCAGGGGCAAGGTCGGGGAACTCAGCTTCTCCACGCTGTAGAGCAGGCCCTGAAGCAGCGTGGGTGCCGCCTACTGCTAGTTGAGACCTCGGGTCTGCCAGAACTCGCGGGCACGCGCGCTTTCTACGAAGCATGTGGCTTTGAGGCCGAGGCCCGCATTCGCGATTTCTATGCCCAGGGGATGATAAAGTCGTGTTCCGCAAGCGATTGACTGTCAGTTAGGGCTCTACCCCATGCTCACCAACGACGGGCTGCACTGCACCGATCTCGTTCAAGGAACTCTGTCTTGACTCTCCAGTCGTCTGGAGAGTTTAGGATGGATTTAATCCTTGATGAGGTCAGCCATGCTCACTGAAGCTCCTCCCAAACTCATTGGCGCTGTCGCTAAGAAAAGTGCCCTGCCCGTTAAAACCATCCGCTACTACGACGAGATCGGCCTGCTCAAAACCGCCGGACGCACCGAGGGCGGCTATCGGGTTTTTGCGGAAGATGTCTTTACCCGGCTGGGCTTTATCCGGCGTGCCCAGACCCTTGGCCTCACCCTGACTGAAATCAAAGAGTTTCTAGAAGTGCATGATCAAGGAGATTTACCCTGCTCCCATATTCAGGTCAAGCTAGAGGACAAGCTGATAGAGATCGAAGACAAAATTCAGCAACTTCAACTGCTGAAGCAGGAGCTATCTGGTCTCCTGATGGGGTGGCAGAGCACAGCAACTAAAACAGACGAAATCATCTGTCCGATCATCGAAAGCTGGTAAACTTGCCTTTCCCCCAACAAGTAATAAATGCTGAACTGGACGGACGCACCTACCACCAAGTTTCCGTACAGCAATGGCAGAATGGCCAGGTGGTTCACGAGCGTTTTTACTATAGATCTTAGCTAGCCTGAGTCTGAAAGGTTCTTGAACGGGTCTGTTTACTGGCTTTATCTGGGTTCAAAGGTCTGCGATTGCAGGCCTTTTTTATTGCCAAAAATTTCTTCAAATTAGCTCTTGACTTTCCAGCTGACTGGAAACCGTATGGTTTACCTATGTTTGGTTTGACCGCTGTTGAGGAACTTTTAATGAGCACTAACACCAACGGACTTAACACGGATTCTGGCTTTGCTCAAGAATGGTTTGAGCTGGTTGATGAAAGGCCTAAGAGATGGAGTTTTAATTGGGTTATTCACCGTATCTGGCATGGCGTAATTGAGCTATTTACTCCATCAAGCGAGCTGAAGATTTTCACAGGCCGCGACCAGCATGGCAAAACCTACTACAGAGTTTATGAGGTTTTGACCCATGATTCCCATCGCTTTGGTTCTGAGGATGAGGTGCGCATTTTGCTTGAGCAACGCTACTACCGCTAAATGAGCCCATCGGCTGATTTTCTAAGTACAAGCTGCTGCTGTCCTATCTAGTATTTCTACCGCAAACAGGAGTCCAATATGCATGACTTTCCGCCTGATAGCCCTAATATTTATCGCGATCTGGAATGGATTGAGTCATCCCTGGACAATAGGCCAAAATCACCGGTTGGAGCATTGTTTGGCTGGCTTTCACGCACCTCCAGGGAACTCTCTTTCGCGCTTTTTGGGGAGATGGAGCCGCGAGTTTGGGAGTACGTCGATCGCACTGGTCAGAGCTGGTGGATGATTCAAGACTCTCTGGCCGACGAGCCGTTTCGATCGCTCTCCATTAACGACGTTCGCATTTTGTTGGAGCAGCAATATCTGGCCAGCCCCGACGATGTTTAGGCAGTTTTGTGGCCTGGCCTGACGAAGACCTATTATTTCCAAGTTAGCTATGGATGCCTTTGATTTTCCCATTTCTGAAGCCCGGATAGAGCCAGCGACAAGCTCCCCGAAACGATCGCGATGGAAGCGCCTCTGGCTCATCTTTGCCCTAATCTGGCTCACTGGCGGCAGCTTTGAACTGTGGCGCTGGTGGCAAAAGCAGGACGTGGTACCTGTCGCCCAGGCGCAGCAGCCCTCCATGCCCGTGCAAACCCTAACGGTGCAGGCCGTGAGCCTGGCGGAAACAACGGAGTTTGTGGCCAGTTTGCGATCGCACCAATCCGTCCTGCTCCGACCTCAAGTACAGGGGCAGGTGGCGCAGATTCGGGTACGGCCGGGCGATCGCGTTACCGCTGGCACGGTGCTGATTGAGATCAATCCGCAGCAACAACAGGCGTTGGTGAGTGGCGCTGCCGCAGCGGCAGAATCGGCCCAGGCCAGTATTGCCAATGCCAGAGCTGGCCTGCAAGCCTTAGAAGCTCAGCGCGTAGCCAAGCTCACTGAGGTGCAGTATGCCCAGCAGGAGTACGACCGCTTTGCCACCCTGGCCGAGGCCGGGGCGGTTTCTCGCCAAATGCGCGACCAGTATGCCCAGCAGCTCGAAGTGGCCCGCGCCCTACTAAACGCCATGGATGAGCAGATCCGCGCCCAGCAGGCCACCGTTGCCCAGGCCGAGCAATCGTGGCAGGCCGCCCAGGCCCAAACCCAGGCCCAGGAGTCCCAACTGGCCTATTTTCAAATTACCGCCCCCTTTACCGGGGTGGTGGGCGATATTCCCGTCAAGGTGGGCGAGGTGGTGAGTCCAGGCACAGCGCTGATCGGCTTGGCGAAAAACGACAGCCTAGAGGTGAATTTCTCCGTTCCGGCAGAGCGGGCGGCGCTGCTGCAACCCGGTAGCCCAGTGGAACTGGTGGATAGCCAGGGGCAAACCCTGGGTACCAGCCAGGTTTCCTTCATTGCGCCCAATGCCGACCCCGCGACGCAGCTGGTGCTGGTGAAGGCGCTATTGCCCAACCCAAAAGGCAACCTGCGGGCCGATCAGTTTGTGCAGGCCCGCATTACCTGGAGCCAGCGCCAGGGCACCCGCGTGCCAGCCAGTGCCGTGACCCATTTGGGCAGTGAATCATTTGTGTTTGTGACAGAGCCTGGGCCAGAGGGTACGGTGGCGCGGCAGCGATCGGTGCAGCTCGGCGAAATCGAAGACAGCCAGTACCAGGTGATCGAGGGGCTACGACCGAGTGAAGCCGTGATCACCATCGGAGTGCTGATGCTGCGCGACGGTGCGCCCGTCAGCCCTATTGAGAATTGATTGATCTTCCAAAGATTAGCGAGCCGTAGGGTGGGCACTGCTCCCCGACCATTGATCCACATTGCTTCGGAAAACCAAACCTTACAGGCACACCCCCACTACATCCAGAGGTGACCCATGTTTACGGATTTCTTTATCAAAAAGCCCGTGTTTGCCATTGTCTGTGCCCTGGTCACCCTGGTGGTGGGGCTGATCAGCCTGCCGCTGCTGCCCATTGAGCAGTACCCCGACATCAGCCCGGTGCAGATTACCGTCACCGCCAATGCCGTCGGGGCCAACGCCCAGGTGGTGGAAGAAACGGTGACCAACGTGCTGGAGCGCCAGATCAACGGCGTGGAAGGAATGCGCTACATCAGCTCCACCAGCAGCAACGACGGCACCAGCACCATTGTCGTCACCTTTCGCCAGGGGTACGACATTGATGTGGCGGCCTCGGATGTGCAGAACCGGGTATTGCAGGCAGAACCCCAACTGCCGGAGGCGGTGCGCCAAACGGGGGTGCAGGTGTCGAAGCAGTCTAGCTCGATTGTACTGGCGCTGGCGCTCTATAGCGAGGACGATCGCTACGACGACACCTTCATCAGCAACTACGCCGACCTCTATGTGCTCGATGCCCTGCGGCGAATTCCCGGCGTGGGCACCATCGTTCCCTTTGGCGAACGGCGCTACGCCATGCGTATCTGGCTTGACCCCGATCGCCTCGCCAGCCGCCAGCTCACCGCCCAGGATGTGATTGCCGCCCTGCGTCAGCAGAATGTGCAGTTGGGCGTCGGCAGCATCGGTCAACCGCCGAACGATGACGGGCAGCTCTACCAGCTCGATCTGCAAACCCTGGGACGGCTGAGCAGCCCAGCGGAGTTTGAGGAGGTGGTGCTTAAAGCGGGAGTGGTAGGCGATCTAGTCAAGCTCAAGGATGTGGGCCGGGCAGAACTGGGAGCCGAGCGCTACAGCACCTTTGCCCGCTATAGCGGCCACCCGGCGGTGGGGTATCAGATTTTGCAAACCCCCGGCAGCAACTCTCTGGCGATCGCCAAAGCCGTCAAAGCCGAGATGGCCAGGCTGGCGGAACGCTTCCCCCCAGGGCTGATCTACGAAATTCCCTACGACTCGTCGCGGTTTGTGGAGGCGTCGTTTCGGGAGGTGATTATCACGCTGTTGCAGGCGGTGGGGCTGGTGGTGCTGGTGATCTTTGTGTTTCTGCAAGACTGGCGCACCACGGTGATTCCCGCAATCACGATTCCGGTGTCGCTGGTGGGCACCTTCGCCTTTGTCAAACTCTTTGGATTTTCCCTTAACAGTCTGACGCTGTTTGGCCTGACGCTGGCGACGGGCATGGTGGTGGATGACGCGATTGTGATTGTGGAAGACATCAGCCGCCTGGTTCAGAAGGAAGGGCTGTCGCCCGTGCAGGCGGCGATCGCCTCCATGCGGCAGCTCTTTGGCGCGGTGATTGCTACCTCGCTGGTGCTGATGGCGGTGTTTGTGCCGGTGGGCTTTTTCCCTGGTACGGCGGGGCAGCTCTACCAGCAGTTTGCGCTGACGATCGCCTTTGCGATCGCACTTTCTACCCTCAACGCCCTCACCCTTACCCCGGCGCTCTCGGCGCTGCTGCTGCGGGCACAGCCGCGGCAAACCGGCTGGCTGGGCTGGAGTTTCCGGAGCATCAACGGCTTTTTGACCTGGCTGGAGCGCGGCTATGGCTGGAGCCTGGGTCAGCTGACGCACTTGCAGAGCCTTGTTTTGGCCGGGTTCGTGGGGCTGCTGGTGGCGACGGGGTGGCTCTACACCCAGGTGCCCCAGGCGTTTTTGCCCGAAGAAGACCAGGGCTATTTCATCAGCATTTTGCAAGGGCCAGACGGCACCTCCCTCAACTACACCGAGCAGGTGGTGGCCCAGGCTGAGCAGCAGTTGCTGGCGGTGCCGGAACTGGAGGGCACCTTTGCCATGGGCGGGGTGGGCTTCAACGGCAACACCCCCAACCGGGGCATTCTGTTTGCGCCGCTCAAATCCTGGCAGGAGCGGCGGCAGCCGGAGCAATCGGTGGTGGGCATTCTCAACCGGGTGCGGATGCCGCTGATGGGCATTCCCCAAGCGCCGGTGATTGCGGTGAACCCGCCTACCATCCCCAGCCTGGGCAGCGTCGGCGGCTTTGTGTTCCAGCTTCAGGATCGCGACAGCAGCACCTCAGACATTAACGAACTGGACCAGATGAAAGGGGCGATTTTGGCGAAGGCCAACCAGACCCCCGGTTTGCAGGGGGTGTTTAGCCTCTACACGGCCAACGCGCCCCAGCTTCAGGTGGAGGTCAACCGCGA
Source organism: Leptolyngbya sp. CCNP1308 (assembly GCF_034932455.1). Classification (NCBI taxonomy): domain Bacteria; kingdom Bacillati; phylum Cyanobacteriota; class Cyanophyceae; order Leptolyngbyales; family Leptolyngbyaceae; genus Leptolyngbya; species Leptolyngbya sp. CCNP1308. Next base: position 44,194 of record NZ_JAYGIH010000038.1, read on the forward strand.
TCGCGCCGAAGCTCTGCAAGTCCCCGTCGAAGAGATTTTCAGCACCCTGCAAACCTACCTGGGCTCCCGCTACGTCAACGACTTCAACGCCTTTGGCCGCACCTATCGGGTCTATGTGCAGGCTGATGCCGCCTTCCGCGCCGACCCCGACAGCATTGGGCAACTGTATGTGCGATCGCGATCGGGCGAGATGATTCCCCTCAGCGCCCTGGTAACGGTGACGCGCACCACCGGGCCGCAGATCATTAATCACTACAACCTGCACCGCGCGATCGAAATTAACGGCGCGGCGGCTCCGGGCACCAGCTCTGGGCAAGCCATGCAGGCGATGGCGAAGCTGGCGACCGAAGTGCTGCCCCCTAATATGGGCTTTGAGTGGTCGGGCATTTCCCTGGAAGAACTGGAATCAGGTGGCAAAGCGCCGATCATCTTTGGGCTGGGAATTTTCTTTGTCTTTCTAGTGCTGGCGGCGCAGTACAACAGCTTTGTCGATCCGCTGACGATTATGCTGGCGGTGCCCCTGGCGGTGTTGGGGGCGCTGGCGGCCCAGTCGATGCGCGGGTTGTATAACGATGTGTACTGCCAGGTGGGGCTGGTAATGCTGATTGGTCTGGCCAGCAAAAATGCCATTTTGATCGTGGAGTTTGCCAACCAACTACGGGACGAAGGGCTATCCCTCACCCAAGCGGCGGTGCAGGCCTCCCAAGAACGGCTGCGCCCCATTCTGATGACCGCAATTTCGACCCTGTTGGGCATTTACCCGCTGATGGTGGCTACGGGGGCAGGCTCGGCCAGTCGCCAATCGTTGGGCACGGCTATCTTTGGCGGCATGTTGGTGGCGACGGTGCTCACGCTGTTTGTGGTGCCGGTGCTTTATATTGCGATCGGCCAGGTGCAGCAGCGCGTGATTAAGGCCTTTCGCTAGAGCAATCCCAGTAATGAAAAACCAATGACTGACTGAAGCAATATATCGCTAAAACATTCGCCCTAAAAAACAGGCTGCCTATCAGAAAAAGTTTTTTTAACAACCAATTTCCCTGTCGAGACGAAAATTGCCCCAATAAGGCCATGATGTATTGAAGCTTAGAAATTTTTCTAACGACCAAGATAAGGGGCGGCAAGCAATCTTGGCAACTTTACCAAGGTCTCTTAACCGTCCGCTTCATCAACTTGTGTACGCCCAGCATGGGCGTGAACTAATGGGGTGAAAGTCCCCTGTGGGAGAACCAGCCATCCAAATGCTCGAAAGTCATAGGAGCCGAGAGATGGATAACCACTAGCTTAAGGCAAGGACGTTTCCGCGAGGAAGGGTCTGAAGGAAGCCAGCAGCAAACCTGCGAGCCGACGGACAGAAACGTCATAGAAGGCCGAGTCTCTGGGGCGAGTTGGCACAACACAACGAAGCCTTTTGGTTCAGGGGATACGGTTAATGACGCGGTTGTGCAGGGAAAGTTCACGTTCTTATCTGGGGAGATCTGCCCCTTTGACAGTCTAGAGCGCGATGGGAGTCTGACTGAGGTCTGGCGGGAAACGGCCAGGAAGCCACAGAACCCTAAGGCAATCGAGACGGCCCGACGGTTGGCAACAACCGGCGAAGGGGGCAGAAGTCAGCCGAGGCCATAGTAGCCAAATGCCGGTCTGTAATGGGCCGGACACGGTGAAGGGCTGAACCATAGAAATCAGAGAGCAGCCACCAGGGCTCGTTCTGAGTGTTGAACCCGATCGGGGGAGCTATAGGAACGGCGCTTAATGGTGTAGCCAGCTCTGGGGGGCAAAAGCCGAGAGGATTTTGATTTCTAAAACTTTCTGAGGAACCGCCCTGTGCGGACCCGCTTGCAGGGTGGTGTGGGAGGGGGGATTCGTGAGGATTCTCCCTATCCCGATTAGCTGGCTGGCGCTACCAACTGCCAACTAGTTCTTGAATTTTAGATTGTGCTTCGTCTAGACCTTGTTTCCGCGTCTCGTCTCCCATATCTAGACCATTAGCATGGATAAACTGAATATCAGTCACACCAATGAATTGAAAAGCATAACGGAGTGCAGGTTCCTGGCAATCCCACCCTTCGTAAGGAGAACCTGCTCCGTACTCAACGCCTCGTGATGTAATGAACAACACTTTTCTGCCGTTCGCAAGTCCTTTGAACTGACCATCCTCAATAGTGAATGTGCGACCCACACGAACCACCTGGTCAATGTAAGCTTTGAAGTTGGATGGAATGCTGAAGTTGTACATCGGCACACTGAAAACACATCGTTCAGCCGCCAGAAACTCATCCACTAATTCATCAGAAAACTTCAGCAGTTCAGCCATTTCTGGAGTCAGTATCTCTGGTGGAGTAAAGTCAGCTGAGATCCAGTCTTCAGTGACATGAGGAACTGGCGTTTGTCTTAGGTCGCGATAGGTGATCGCATCATCAGGATGTAGGTTTTGCCACGCAGCCATGAACTCTTTGGCTAGTCTGCGAGATTTGGAGCGATCGCCCCGTGGGCTTGAATCAACATGCAGAATGCTTGCCATAGTGCCTCAATCAGAAATCTCAATTGCCATCTAGACAGTAAGCTGTCAGCTTACTAAAGTAAAGTAGCGACGAAAAAGTAACTAGCAATCTAAAAGAAACTTCTGAGCCACTATGACCGAGCCTAAATGCTGTCCATTAGAGATCCTGTTAAAACACATTTCAGGGCAATGGACACTCTACATCATCTGGATTCTTGACACTGATGGCACACTTCGCTTTGGCGAACTAAGACGGAAGGTGGACGGTATCTCTACCAAAGTTCTAACCGAGCGATTGAGACTTTTGGAGTCGATTGAACTTGTTCACCGTCACCACGAACCCACAATTCCACCACAAGTCTCTTACACTCTCACCGAACGCGGCAAAGAGTTATCTGGGACACTCGATCACCTTTATGAGCTGGCTGTGCGCTGGTATGGCACTGATCAGGAAACTGCGGTCTGATCTAATCTTGAACATCAACAGACGATTTCAAAATAACGTCACCACCTGTGACCGAAGCCAGCTAACGCTGCCCATCACCCGCCGCAGATACCCTTTGATACTCACAGATAACCTCCCAGCGGTCGGTGTGCATGGGCGTTGTTAGGCTGTGTATATTGCGTATCTACAGAGGACGTTTCCAAGGCTCACTATGCTGCTGATATCCAACTCGTTCAAAGGTAGAAATCATCGGGATATTGTTCACATCTGTATCGCAGAAAACTCTCCAAACTCCTATATCTTGCAGTACCCTTGTTCCTTTTGACAGTAAATCGGTTGCAAAGCCCTGCCCACGATGTTCTGGCAAAACCCCGATGTAATAAATAGTTGCTTCCTCCAAGCCATTTTTAGCACCACCCTGATAAATCACAGGGAAAACAAACCCAATGATTTTATCATCGCTACTAAGCCCTATCTGCCACCATTCATTTTGATGCGAGAACCCATCTTTCGACTCCGCTAGAAACTGTTTGGCAACTTCGCGAGAACCACGTTCCATAACTTGTTTTTGATCGCTGGCATCAATTGATGATTCCATAACCTGAGCAACTACTGAAAGCAATCCCTCATAGCCCAGTGTTTTAGCGGCTTTGAACTTTAATCGAGAAGGAACCTCAATTAACGACTTAGGCTCTTCCCAAACAAAAGGGACTTTAAAGTAAGTTTGCTGACTCATAGGATGAACTAAAACTCTGGTGTTTTTAAGGGTGCAGCTTAGTGCAACTTCGCACGTCAACAGACAACTTCTCAACTACGTCCTAATCAATAGCCTGAGCAGGCTAACTATGTATTCAACGTCAGATCTGACGGATAACACCCTCGCACACCGCAGTTATCCGTCAAATATGCTGCATAATATCCCATTCCCCAAGGCTTAGAAGGCATTTCTGCTGTCTAAACTCTCGTGTTTAGAGTCTTATACATTAACTGAGTGCTTAATTATGGAGATACAGGGGGTTATCCGTTAAAAACGCTGAACACATTCCCTCTGCCGAACTTATCCGACACCTATCGCCCTCTCACAGCCTCTTTTTCTTGCTTGAGCTTGCCTCAAACAGGCAAACGAGTTTTTGTTTGTGAACTTATCAATGCCCCCTTGACACTCCAGCACACTGGAATCTCTAGCATAGAGTCATCAAGCTTTTTACCCCCTGTCACGCTGCATTGACGGGCCTTTCAACCAATCATTACCCTCTCCCAGGGAAAAGGAAAAGACCATGGATCGTCGTCACTTTATCGCCCTCGGAGCCGCTGGCATCGGCAGTGCGGCCACCCTCCACTGGTTCAGGCACCGATCACTAGCCCAAGAGCTCACGTCTACCGCTGCCGCCCCCCTCTACACCAGCCAAAACGCCCTGCTAGAGGTCGATTTAACCGCTGCGGTCAGCCCAGTACAGGTGGGCGATCGCACCGCCAAACTGCTCAGCTACAACGGCCAAAGCCCCGGCCCCCGGCTAGAGGCTCGCCCCGGCGATACCGTTCGCATTCGCCTGCGCAACCAGCTCGATCAGCCCACCAACCTGCACTACCACGGGCTGCACATCACCCCCCAGGGTACGGGCGATAACGTGTTTGTCAGCACGGCACCGGGCGAAACCTTTACCTACGAATTCACGATTCCGGCGGATCATCCAGCAGGAACGTTTTGGTACCATCCTCACCACCATCATCACGCCGCTGTGCAGCTCTTTGGCGGGCTGGCGGGGCTATTCGTCATTCGGGGCGACCTGGATGAGATTCCTGAGGTGAAAGCCGCCCAGGAGGAATTTATTGTCCTCAAAGACTATGAGATTGATCGAGCAGGCAACGTTCCACCAGCTGATCACATGGCGCTGATGATGGGGCGCGAAGGGTCGCTGGTCACGGTAAATGGTCAGCTTAATCCCAGTTTGAGCATTCCCCAAGGTGGGTTGCTGCGGCTGCGGTTGCTGAATGCCTCGGCTTCGCGCTTCTATCGGTTGCAGCTAGAGGGGCATCCGTTTCAGTTGATAGCGACGGATGGGGGTGCGATCGCATCCCCCGTCCAACTCCAAGAACTTCTCCTCGCCCCCGGCGAACGGGCAGACGTGCTGGTGCAGGGCAACCAAACATCGGGCACCTACCGCCTGCTCAACCTACCCTATAACCGCAATGGCATCGGCATGATGGGCGGCATGATGGGCGGCGGCCATGGCATGGGCGGTATGATGCACGGTGGCAGGGGCTCCTCCGGGGACGCCCAACCCCTCGCCACCCTGACCTATAGTGGCTCCGTTGCGGCGCTACCGCTACCCCGTCAGCTAGGCACAGTGGAAACGCTGCCGGAACCGACTGTCACCCGCCGAATCGAGCTTTCCATGACCATGGGGCACGGCATGGGTCAGGGGATGGGCATGGAATTTTGGTTTAACGGCCAGCCCTACGACGAAAAGCGCATCGACATTGAAGCCCAGCTCGGCACCGTGGAAGAGTGGGAACTTGCTAACGTTGATCCTGACTTGATGGATCACCCCTTCCATTTACACGTCAACCCGTTCCAGGTGGTGAGCCGCAGTGGTCAGCCTGAACCCTACCGCGCCTGGAAGGATACGGTGTTGGTGAAGGGCGGCGAAACAGTACGGATTCGCGTTCCCTTCCGCACCTTTGCGGGCAAGACGGTCTACCACTGCCACATCCTCGACCACGAGGACTTGGGCATGATGGGCAACCTGCAAATTTCGGCTTAGGGCACCGGTTCAGAAACCCGGTTTCTCGTCCAAAATCTAGGGCACGCCCTGGGCGAAGCGACGAAGAAACCGGGGGTTTAGCGCTACTGCGGGATGGGCAATCGCCCTACTGCCCGTACCAGTCTTGCTGCCACTGGGTCATCTGGTCGATCTCGACCTGCTGGCTAGCGATGATGGCTTCCGCCAATTCCTGGATTTCAGGACGATTACTCTTGGCTAGCGCCTCTTGCGCCATAGTCAGCGCCCCCTCATGGTGGGGAATCATGGCGTTGATAAAGCGCAGGTCGTACTCATCGTCGGCAGTGCCTAGATCCACGTCCATCATCATGGCTGACATCATATCTGTACTCATAGGCATCATGTGGCCCATCTCAGCGTGATACATGACTGGTTCTGCCGGGGCATCGGGGTACCAGGCTTGCCGCCACGCCTGCATTTCGGCAATTTCAGTTTGCTGAGCAGCAATGATATCGCTAGCCAGAGTTTGAATTTCGGGACGGGCAGAGGCTTGTTGAGCATCTTCTGCCATGACCACCGCACCTTGGTGGTGAATGATCATGGCGTCGATAAAGCGCAAGTCAAAACTCTCATCAGCGGGGCCAAGATCCATGCTGCCATGATCCATCATGCTGCCATCCATCTGACCCATGCCGCCGCGATCCATCTGGGCGGTTTCGGTGGATGGCTCAACTGCCGCGTCTCGGGAGTTAGCGCAGGCGGGCAGGCCAACAGCGCTGGCGAGGCCGAGTAGGGCGATCGCAGCCAATTTCAGCGTCATCTCAATACCTCAATCATATGCGTAGTTTGTATCTAGCCCTGTAGAAGTGTGCCACGCAAAAATAAAATCAGGATGAAATTTAAGCTATTGACGGTATGAAATATCGAATTTTGCAATCTCTCTCAATAGCTAGATTTGGTTATTTTCAGTCTCTCCTTAAGCTAGAGAAGACTGAAATAATCAGGATCTTGAACGCCTAGAGAGGTTAATTATGCCTATTCAAACCCTCAAATTACATAACGCAAATGATGAAATGCAGCAGTGCATTCAGAACTGCCTCGATTGCCACAGCATCTGCCTTAACACCATCACCTACTGCCTAGAGCAGGGCGGTCACCACGCCGCGCCGTCCCACATTTGCCTGATGATGGACTGCGTAGAGAGTTGCCAAACCAGCGCTAATTTCATGCTGCGCGGCTCTGACCTGCATGCTCATTTTTGTGGGGCTTGTGCGGAGGTGTGCGATCGCTGCGCCCAAGACTGCGCCAGCATGGGCGACGATACCCAAATGCAGGCCTGCGCTGAGATGTGCCGCCGCTGTGCAGAAACCTGTCGCAGCATGAGTATGGCGATGGCCTAACCTATGCTGGCTTGGAGTTTTGTCAACACAGGCACAAGCTCATAAAATCTAATGGGTAAAGCGATTAGGGGCATAAAGACTATGCCCCTAATCGTTGTTTCAAGACTTAATAAAAAGAACAATAAATCGCTTCACAAATTGCTTGGCTTACCCCCTTGACTCTCCACTGTACTGGAAGCTCCAAGATAGACCCATACAGAGTTTAGAGGTTTGCTATGAGCATTGTATTCACCGTTCCAGATTTAGCCTGTTCTGCCTGTGTAGGCACCGTGACCCAAGCTATCCAGGCGATCGATACCACAGCCCAGATCAAGGCTGACCCCACCACAAAACAGGTTGAGGTCACTACTGATGCATCCGAGTTTGTCATCAAGCAGGCCATTGTCGATGCTGGCTACACCGTTGCTTGACTCCCCAGCGATTTACCTTTGAGGACAACACCGATGGAAAATCAAATTCTTAAGTTGCGGGGTATGAGCTGTGCCTCCTGCGCCAGCAACATCGAAGAGGCCATTCGCGCGGTGCCTGGAGTGGAAGCGTGCAGCGTTAACTTTAGCGCTGAGCAAGCCGCCGTTACCTACGACCCTCACCAAACCAACCTCACCTACATTCAGGCGGCGGTAGATGATGCGGGCTACAGAGCCCAGCCGTTGCAAGACGATGTGTTGGCCCCTGAAGACGATGCCGAACGGAGAGAGCGAGAAGCCGAAAACCGCAAACTCACCCGCAAAGCCGTGTTTAGCCTAGTGGTTGGCAGCATTTTAGTGATTGGCTCGCTACCGATGATGACGGGTTTGCCGATTCCCTTCATTCCCATGTGGCTGCACAATCCCTGGTTTCAGCTGGTGCTGACTACGCCCGTGCTGTTCTGGGCCGGGAATTCCTTTTTCATTAACGCCTGGAAAGCCCTCAAACGCCACTCCGCCAGCATGGATACGCTGGTGGCGGTGGGCACCGGCACCGCCTTTCTCTACTCGCTGTTTCCTACCGTCTATCCCCAGTGGTTTATTGACCAAGGGCTGAACCCTGACGTGTATTTTGAAGCCGCTGCGGTGATTGTTGCGCTAATTTTGCTGGGTCGCCTGCTAGAGAACCGGGCTAAGGGGGAAACTTCGGAAGCGATTCGGAAGCTGATGGGCTTGCAGGCCAAAACCGCGCGGGTGATTCGCGATGGACGAGAGTATGACATTCCCATTGCTGAGGTGGTGCTGGGCGACGTGATTTTGGTGCGGCCTGGGGAAAAAATTCCGGTCGATGGCCAAATTGTCGATGGCGCGTCTACCCTCGATGAGGCGATGGTGACGGGCGAAAGTGTGCCCGTGCAGAAAACCGTGGGCGACGAGGTGATTGGGGCGACGCTGAATAAAACCGGCAGCTTCAAATTTCGCGCTACCCGAGTGGGCAAAGACACGTTTTTGGCCCAGATCGTCAAGCTGGTGCAGCAGGCGCAGGGGTCAAAGGCCCCGATTCAGAAATTGGCTGACCAAGTTACCTCCTGGTTTGTGCCAGCGGTGATTGCGATCGCTATTCTCACCTTCATCGTTTGGTACAACGTCATGGGCAACGTGACGATGGCGCTGATTACCACCGTGGGCGTGCTGATTATTGCCTGCCCCTGTGCCCTGGGCTTGGCAACGCCGACCTCGATCATGGTGGGCACCGGCAAAGGCGCGGAGAACGGCATTTTGATTAAAGGGGCCGACAGCCTAGAGCTGGCCCACAACATTCAGACCATTGTGCTCGATAAGACGGGGACGATTACCCAGGGCAAGCCCACGGTGACCGATTACCTGACCGTCAACGGCACCGCGACTGAACTGCACCTGTTGAAATTGGCGGGAACGCTGGAACGCAACTCTGAGCACCCCCTGGCCGAAGCGGTGGTCAACTACGCCCAAGCCCAAGGGGTGACCTTAGAGGATGCCCAAGGCTTTGATGCCGTTGCAGGCAGCGGCGTTCAGGGTGTCGTCGCCGGGCAGCGCGTGCAGATTGGCACCTACCGCTGGATGAACGAACTCGGCATCGCCACCGATCACCTGCAACAAAAGGGAGAACACACCGAATCCCAGGGTCGCACGGTGGTATGGTTGGCGGTCGATGGCCAAGTCGAAGCCATTCTCGGTATTGCCGATGCGGTTAAGCCCTCCTCTGCCGCCGCCATCGCCACTCTGCAACGCATGGGGCTGGAGGTGGTGATGCTGACGGGCGACAACCGCCGCACCGCTGAGGCGATCGCTCGCGAAGTCGGCATTACCCGCGTCTTTGCTGAAGTGCGCCCCGACCAAAAAGCCGCCCAGGTCGAAAGCCTGCAACGGGAGGGCAAGGTCGTGGCGATGGTGGGCGACGGCATCAACGATGCCCCTGCTCTCGCTCAAGCCGACGTGGGCATGGCAATTGGCACGGGCACAGATGTGGCGATCGCAGCCAGTGACATCACCCTGATCTCCGGCGACCTGCATGGCATTGTCACCGCCATCCAGCTCTCCCGCGCCACCATGGCCAACATTCGCCAAAACCTCTTCTTCGCGTTTATCTACAACGTCGCGGGCATCCCCATCGCGGCGGGCATTCTCTATCCCATCTTTGGCTGGCTACTTAGCCCCATCATTGCCGGGGCGGCGATGGCCTTTAGCTCGGTGTCGGTGGTCACGAATGCGCTGCGGCTACGAAACTTTCGCCCCAAGCTGCAAGGGTGATGGAGTAACGGGGGGATGAGGTGATTGAGTCATCGAGAACACGCAACTCCCTCACTTTCCTTCCCTCTACTTCCCGTCCTTCACTTCTCATAAAAAGGACTCCTCCCATGACCCACTCTTCTTCCTTCGCCCTGCTCACCGGATTCGGTTTCTTACTGGGCGCACTGTCAGGACTTGTTGTTAACGCCATTGCCTAGGAGTATCCCCATGAAATTCATACACATTCCCCTTACTAGTTTTGCCAGTCTGAGCCTCGCCCTTACTCTCGCCAGCAGCGCCTCTGCCCAGGTCAACCATGACACCATGACTGATCACGCTGCCGAGCCAACCGGGCAGTTCCAGCGCATTGAGCAACCGCTATGGTCGAGAGCTGCCGTTACCGGGGCAGGCTTAAGCCTCATTGGACTAGAGCTGTGGTGGTTCTTACTCAGCAAGCCCAAGTCTCGCAAAGCTACCACTACCGGCGGCGTGCAAGAGGTGGCTGTCACCGTCTATGGTGGCTACGACCCCAGCCACATTGTGGTGCAGGTCGGGCAGCCGGTGCGGCTCAACTTCTACCGCAAAGACCCCAGCAGCTGCCTCGAAGAGGTGCGCTTTCCTGACTTTCGCATTGCCCAGGCGCTGCCGGTGAACCAAACCACAGCGATCGAGTTCACCCCCACTCAGCCCGGTCGCTACGAGTTTGCCTGCGGCATGAATATGTTTCGCGGCATCGTCGAAGTAGTGGCTGAGGACGGAGATTCAGTTCCACCTATAACCACAGCCACAGCAGAGCCTACCGACCATCAGCACTATCCTTCAGTTGCACCTACGGCAGCTCCTGAGCCATCGTTAGAGGCAACTGAGGCGACTCTCACTCCTGAGGGCATTCAGACGGCCATGGTAACGGCGGCGAAAGGCTATCAACCCAACCGCATTGCTGTCGAAGCGGGTCGGCCCGTGCGGCTCAACTTCCGGCGAGAGACCCCCAGCAGCTGCTATGCCCAACTGTTGATTCCTGAATTTGGTATCGCGGTCGATCTACCCGAAGGCAAAACCATCCCGGTGGAGTTCACCCCTACTCAACCAGGCAAGTACGAGTTTATGTGCGGCATGAAGATGAACTTTGGCACCATTGAGGTGCGCCCTGGGACGGGTGCTCTCAATGGCAAAACCCCCACCCACGCCTCCCTAAGCTCTCTGTAGGGAAAAGTATGCCGTCAGCGTTGGGACGGAATCATCAATCTCACCATCTGCGCCAAAGGGGGCGATCGCTCCCATCATCCCCTCGGTTTAGTGCGGTCAGAGACTCAGCTCTAGAAAGCCTTACTTGGCAAAGCTAAACCGAGCATTGACCTTCTCCCCATTGATATCGGTCTGAAGCACCGCCTTATATTCCCCCGCTGCCTGGCTGGGCAAAAACGCAAAGAAATGCTCGCCCGCCGCGTCATACTCCATCGGTAAGGCCTCCTGGGTACCGTCGGGGAGCTGCACCTGGGCCACCACTGTGGCATCGGTCACAGCCTCGTGGGTGTCGCCGGTTTGCAAGTACAGGTCGAGGTGAATGCCATCGGCCTCGGGTACGGGCACCAGCTCCAGGTGATAGGCTCCGGTTTCGACCACCTGACCGCCTTTGGTAGCGGCGCTGTGGTCATCGGTGGTTTCAGGGGCAACGGTTTCAGGGGCGGCAGGGTTGGCGGTTTCAGCGGGGACATCAGGGGCCGTGGCGGTTTCAGTTCCCCCACAGGCGGTCAGGGCCAGCGCGCCAGTAATCAGCAGGGATTGAATAAGTTGGTTACGCATGGGGTGAATCTCCGAAGGGGGGGAAGGGAGCAGCGAGCTATCTCAGGGGGCTGACGGGCTGGTTTTTGGCGATGGGGGTGGCCAGCTCCGCATCCCCTGGGATAGCGGTATGACCAGAGGTCGGCACCAGGTAGCGACCGAACTGGGCGTAGAGAGCAGGCAGCACCAGCAGCGTCAGCGCCGTTGAGGTAAACAGGCCCCCCAACACCACCACCGCCAGGGGCTGTAAGATCTCGCGACCGGGGCCAGTGCTGATCACTAGGGGCAGCATCCCCAGGGCCGAGGTAAAGGCGGTCATCAGAATGGCATTCAGCCGCTCCATTGACCCGGTGTAGAGCACCTGGGGCAGGGGCATCCCCGTGGCCAGCTTTTGGTTGTAGTTATCCACCAGCAGCAGGCCATTGCGCACCGCCACCCCAAACAGGGTAATGAACCCTACCAACGACGCCACCGAGAGTACACCGCCGCTCAGGGCCACGGAGAAGACACCCCCTACGATCGCCAGGGGCAGATTCAGCATGATCATCACCGTGGCGGGGAATGACTGGACGGTGAAATACATCAGCACCGAAATCACCACCAGGGCTAAGGCCCCAAACACCAGCAGGTTTTGGGTGGCCCGCTGCTCTGACTCAAACTGGCCGCCGTACTGAATGAAGTAGCCCGATGGGAGGGTGATCTGCTGACTCACCTGGGCCTGAATGTCGGCGATCACCGAGCCCAGGTCGCGATCGGCCACGTTTGATGACACCACGATCAATCGCGACACATTCTCCCGGCTGATGGAATTTGGCCCGGTGCCGTAGTCAACCTGGGCTAGCTGGGTGAGGGGAATGCGCTGGCCGTCGGGGGTGTCGATCAGCAGGTTGCGCAGGGTGTCGAGGTCTTGGCGGGCGCTGGGGGTAAACCACACCACCAGGTCAAAGAGCTGCTGATTTTCTAACACCTGGGAGACCACGCGGCCATTCAGCGCGGTTTCAATGGTGTCGGCTAGGGCACCCATGGTCAGGCCGTAGCGGGCGGCGGCCTCGCGGTCAAAGCGCACCTGCACCTGACGCACAGGTAGCTGGGGCGCAAGTTGCAGATCGACCACGCCTTCGACATTGGCCATGACCTCGGTAACTTCGGTGCCCAGGCGACGCAGCTCGGCCAGGTCGGGGCCAAAGATTTTAACTGCGATCGCACTTCTCACCCCCGACAGCACCTCATCCATGCGGTGGGAGATAAAGCCCCCCACGCTGGCGGGGGCACCAGGAATTTTCTCAAACTCGGCCCGCAGGGTCTCCAGGGTGGTTTCGCGATCGCGCATCCCCTCATCGCTGAGTTCGATATCCAGCTCGGCAAAGTTGGAGCCGACTACGTGGGGGTCACCCGGCGATCGGCCCGATCGCATCTGGAGGGTCTCAAACCGGGGGTCATCTTTCAGGGCATCCTGCACCGCCAGACCAGCCCGATTGGTGGCCGTCAGGGAACTGCCGGGAAATAGGTTCATCGAAGCCACAATGGAGCGCTCCTGAAACTCTGGCAAAAACACCCGCCCCAGCGCTGGCAACATCGCCAGCGACGCCACCAGTGCCCCGACCGCGATCAGCAAAATCAGCCGGGGATTCCGCAGCGCCAGTCGTAGACCGGGCTGGTAGAGCCGCTGGCTCTGGCGCGACACCCAGGTGTCTTCCTCAGGCAAGGGAGCGTAGGCCAGCAGAAAGGCACAGAGGGCCGGGGAGAGAGTGAGCGCCACCAGGGTGGAGGCAAAAATCGCCACCAGGTAGGCGATGCCCATGGGTGCAAAAATACGCCCCTCCACTCCGCTCAGGGAGAAAATCGGCGCAAAAATCACGGCGATAATCACCGTGGAAAACAGTACGCTGGTGCGCACCTCCACCGAGGTGTCGTAGACCACCTGAAACGGATGCTTGGGGTTGCCCAACTCTCGGTTGCGCCGCAGCCCCCGGTAGCAGTTTTCCATATCTACAATCGAGTCATCGACCACCGAGCCGATCGCCACTGCCAGACCGCCCAGGGTCATGGTGTTGACGCTGAGGCCCAGCCAGTGCAGCAAAACCAGGCAGATCAGCAGCGACATGGGGATGGCGCTGAGGGTAATTGCCGCCGTGCGCCAGTTCATCAAAAACAGCAGCAAAATCACCGACACAATGATGATGCCGTCGCGCATGGAGTCGCGCACGTTGCGAATCGAGGCTTCGATAAAGTCGGCCTGGCGAAAAGTGCGGGTAATGGTGACATCCCCCGGCAGACTGGGGCCGACTTCCTCTAGGGCCGCTTCGATCTGCTTCGTCACCGTCAGCGTGTCGGCCAGGGGCTGCTTGTTGATCAGCATCACCAGGGCGGGTTGGCCATTGAGGCTGCCGTCGCCGCGCTTGAGGGCGGGGCCAATGGTGACAGTGGCCACGTCTTGCAGCAGCACCGGGGTTCCCTGCCGCGCCGCTACCACCGATCGCTGTAAGTCTTCAATGGCTTCAACGCGCCCGATGCCGCGAATCAGCAGTTCTTGGTCGGCATCGATCAGGTAACCCCCGGCCCCATTCTGGTTCGCCGCCGCTGCTGCTTCACTGACCTCGGACAAGGCGACGCCAAAGGCGCTGAGCTTGGCTGGGTCCACCAAGACCTGGTACTGGCGCTCTTCGCCGCCGAAGGTGGTGATCTGGGTGACACCGGGCACCGCCAGCAGGCGGTTGGTGACCTGGCGATCAACCAGCTGCCGCACCTCCATCAGGGAAGTGGTTTCGGCGGTGAAGGCGTATTCCAGCACGATGCCCAGGGGCGAGTTGAGGGGGGCGAGCTGGGGTGCTTCGACGCCTTCGGGTAGGCGGGTTTGGGCCTGTTGCAGCCGCTCGGTAATCAGCTGGCGGGCCTGGTAGATATCGATGCCCCAGCCAAACACCACCCGCACCGCCGAGGCCCCGGCAACAGAGGTGGAGCGCACGGCAGTCACGCCGGGGGTGCCGTTGACGGCGCTCTCAATTGGTAGCGTCACCAGGGACTCAACTTCTTCAGGGGCGAGGCCCGGTGCTTCTGCCTGAATTTCCACTTGGGGCGGGGCAAAACTGGGGAACACATCCAGGGACATATCGCCCAGGGTACGCAGGCCGTAGAGGGTGACGAGGATGGTGGCGATGACCACAATCCACCGCTGGGCGATCGACCATTTGAGAATTGCGTTGAGCATGGAGGGGAGTGACGGAGTAGGGCGGTTAGGAGTGGTGATGGTCGGCTTCTGTGGCTACCGCATCGGGGCGGCTGGCGGTGAGCACCAGATCGGGTGCTGGGGCGGGGACATGGCCATTCATAGCTGCCGCCGCTGCCGGGCGAGAGCGGCGACCGATATAGAAGGCGGTGGCTGCGATCGCAACCCCGCCCAATCCCCAGCCCCAGCTCGGCACCGAAAAGCCTGAGCGGACGAGGTCTGTTTCCTCGGTCGCCGCTGCCTCACCGCCGCCCCGCAGCGACTGGGCGTAGAGCTGCAAGGCCCCCTGCACCACCACCTGATCGCCCTCAAACAGACCGCTCTGAATTTCCACCTGATCCCCGGCGCGGCGGCCCACGGTGATCTCCACCGGCTCAAACGCCTCGCCATTTTGCACAAATACCAGGGTGCGGCCCTCGGCATCGACCAGGGCGCTGGCGGGAATGGTCAGCACTGCTTCGGGGGTGCGACTGGTCAAAATCTCCAGTTCGGCAAACATACCTGGCTTCAGAGCCCCAGCCTCGTCTAACTCGGCGGTGACGGGAATGACGCGAGTGGCCCCATCGACCACCGCCCCGACGGTGACCACACGCCCGGTAAAGATCTGATCGGGCAGGCTATCGACCGTAGCGCGCACGGCTTGCCCCTCAGATACCTGGCCTAGGTCTTTTTCGTAGACGTTGGCGGTGACTCGCAGGCGATCGCCGTTCACAATGCTCAAGATCGGCGTCACCGCTTCCTCCACCGCTTCGCCCAAGGTGACGGGGCGCTCGGCCACTTTGCCCGCGATCGGGGCTACAACGGTGACTACCCCCTGCTCGGTGGCAGGGCTGTTGAGCTGTTGCAGGCGAGTCTGGTAGGTGGCGGTGCTGAGCTGAAGGTGCGATTGAGCCGCTGCCAGCGCCGCCTGAGATCGCTCCATCTCGGCCTGGGCTTCCAGGACCGGCTGACGACTTTCGGCGCGGGTGAGCTGGCTGCGGGCTGCCGCCAGGGTCGACTCAGATTCTAAAAGCTGCTGACGGGCGATCGCCCCGGCTCCGACCAGCCGCTGGTCTTGCTCAAAGCGGTCTTGGGCCAGCACTACCTGCTGCTGGGCGGCGGCGATTTCGGTGGCGGCGATCGCCACCTGCCGTTCGTAATTGCGTCGCGCCAGCGTTAGATTCGCCTGGGCGGCGCGCAAGTCGGCCTCGGCCCCCACCCGGTCTTCCTGGGATGAGACGCGCAGTTCAATTAAATCCGGCGCAATCACCCTGGCCAGGGCCTGCCCTTGCTGCACCACATCCCCCGGCTGCACCAGCAGCTCCACCACCGTGCCGTTGATCGGCGCATTTACCATCACCGTCTGGTCGGGCTGGGTCACTACCTCCGCTGTGGTCTGAAGACCAATGCTGAGCGATCGCCGCTGCACCGGCTCTATCTGAAGACCGAGCCGCTCTGCCGTTGCGCCATCAACCCGGACTCCGCTGGCGGGCTGACTGGTGCCCGGATGAAACTCGGCTCCGTGGTCGTGGCCGGTGTGGGCGATCGCCGCGATGGGCAGCGCCAGCACCAGCAGAGAACTTGCCCAAGCGGTAGAAATGTAAGGCCAAGAACGCATAGGAATTGTGTCGCAGGGGAGAGTTACACAGTCGTTCAGGACAATACCAACCAATTATCAAATCAGCGTGAAATTTGCCTGGGCCGATGGGTTAGGTCTGCGATCGCGCCCGTTAGGGGATATCTAGGGAAGAATTTGCCCGCGCTGATAGGCCGGGTATCGGGGCTGGTGGGCCAATGTGCTAATTATCACATCCCAGCCCACCACACTCTGGGTGAAGACCTGCTGAAGCGATCGTCATCACTCACTCCAGGAGATCTGCCATATGAAGCAGGTTCTGGATAACACCTTTCTACAGGATAATCATCAAGACTTCAATCTACATAAATCTCCCTTGAGGCGGTGATATACAACGTTTATGCTAACTACCGTGCTGCGGAGTGTTAGACGGAATTGAAGGAGGAGAGCTAGCATAAACAGTAATTAGCTGTCTCCAACCTCTGAGCGGAGAGGAGCAGTCTATCTTTTGGTCGCGGATCAGTAGTTTTGAGAATATGTGCTCAAATCATATCCAGTTTCTACAGCGATCAAAAATATTTTGTAAGCTTGAGACTCCTCATTCTAAGATGCATCAATATATAGCCGATACACAATACGCGGTTCATGGATTAATTGAGCTAATTACTGCTGAGGAGAGGGAGCTTTCTCAACTTCAAAGCCAGCATGAAGGAATAAGTAGAAAGGTAGAATATCTTCATCAGTCACTTTTAGATGCACAATTTAACGATGTAGCCCCTTTACGAGAACAAGCTATAGCTATAGATAGTCATAGGGCTAGTGAAGATTTGGCTGATTTGCAAAAGCAGATTATAGAATTGCAAAACTCAATCAGTATAAAAGGTGCTTCTATTGACGCTTTGTGCGGTGCCATCTTTCAAATTGCCAAGCAAGGAATATCTACCGTGCATGGAGGTTTAGATAGATGTCCTGATGGAAGAAGTATAGGGAAAGGGGCAGAAGTAGAAAAACTCAAAAATGTGGTTTGGCAGGCTCGAAACCAATCAATGCATTATGAAGAAGGAAGCTTTCAATCGCCTGTGACTAATTGTTTTTCTAAATTAGAGGCTTCTTTAGGCAGTAAATTTTCTTTAAGTGAGAATGCAGGCAAAAATTTAGCTCATAATGTTATCCAAGAATTGGGTTGGAAAGATTACTTAAGGTATGAATCTGACATGCAAAGCCTAATCTAGAATATTCCTCTAAGTTGTAGTTTTAACGCGATCTACCATTGCACGGCAGCGGGCAGTTGATTGTGTTGAATCCAAAGTTATCTGCCACCGCTGCATTTCATCGTTATTAGCAAAGGAAAAAGTTTGAACAAGTTTTCAGGTTGGGAGTTTATGCTTAACGGCGATACGCAGGAGTTTAGGCAACTAGCTACTAAACCTAGAAGTTATTATTTCAATATTTATGGTGGAGTTGACCACTGGTTAGATTGCCCAAATGATGATTTTAGGATGACGACGTTTTACTGTGATAATGAAACTGATTCGCGGGTTGTTTGGCAGATAGGGCATGAATTAATAAGCCTGTTCAATGGTGCCTCAATCCTTTTTGACAAAAACCACAGGAAAGCATCAGTATATAAACTATTATATCAAGGAAACTCGGTTGATTTCGTGCCTAGAGAAGGTGTTTCTGCTCTATTAGGTAAGCCTCTTGTACATCAACACCTTATTGATGAGAGTCTTAGAAATGGAGCTAGTTCCAGCATAAAGTTTCCACTGATTCATCTCGCAACAGAAAAGAAGGATGTCTATTTCATCCTAAAGTATTTGGATATGGAAGGTAGTTGGACTACATATTATAAGCTGATGGAGGCGGTAGAAACGTTTGCTGCGCAAAAGCATATTTATCTCGGAACAGTGCGAGCAGTTAAGATCGCATTCACAAACACAGCAAACAATTTCTCTCTGTCAGGTTTTGATTCAAGACATGGCTTCAAAGAAATAACAAAGCAAAACAACACTAAATCAATGCTACTTAATGAAGGATATGAGTTTGTGACATATATGGCCAAGATATATCTTAAAGAAGCATATTTTAATAAATAGGAAAACTCATATTCACTCCACCATGCGTATCCTGCTAGTCGAAGACGAACGTGACCTGGGGGCAGCCATCCAGTGCGATCTGCGGCGCGAGAAGTACGTAGTCGATTGGGTGCAGAATGGCGACGAGGCCTGGCACCTGCTGGGCGATGCGGCCCAGACCTACACCCTCGGCGTTTTTGATTGGCTGCTGCCGGGGCTGAGCGGCGTGGAGCTGTGCCAGAGGCTGCGATCGCAGGGCACCCCTCTGCCGGTTCTTCTGCTCACCGCCAAAGATCGGCTGCAAGATAAGGTAGAAGGGTTAGACGCCGGGGCCGACGACTACCTGGTCAAACCCTTCGGCCTAGAAGAACTGCTGGCTCGACTGCGGGCGCTGCAACGGCGATCGCCCGCCTTTCAGCCCACCCAGCTCCAGGTCGGGGGCCTACTACTCGACTACGGCACCTCCACCGCTGCCCTGGCCGACTCGGCCCAGCAACCCTTACCTCTCACCACCAAAGAGTTTCAGCTGTTGGAATACTTTATGCAGCACCCCAACCAAATTTTGTCGCGAGAGCAGCTGATGAACCGGGTCTGGTCGCTGCAAGCCGACCCCATGAGCAACGTAGTAGCGGCGCAGATTAGGCTGTTGCGCAAAAAGCTGGCCGACCATGGCTGCGACGGGCTGATCGAAACCGTTTACGGCATGGGCTATCGGTTCAATGCGGCTCTCTAAACTCGTGCTCTCCAAACCTGCCCCCTACGCCCGCCCCTTCTGGCTCACCCGCTGGCGGCTCACCGCCCTCTACGCCAGCACCATGGGGGCCATCTTAACCGCCACCGCCATCGGTTTCTACCTGGCCATGGCCCAAGACCACCGCCGCGAGATCGACCACCGCCTAGAGACCGTCGCCAGCACCCTCCACGACAGCCTCGAACCCTCCCTCAACCAGCCGGGCCAGCTCACGCCCCTGGTCTTGCAAATTTTGCCTGACCTCTGTACGACCTCGGCGGGCTGCTCCGCTCCGCCCGATCGCCACGTGCTGGGCCTGCTGCACCAGCAGGGCTACTACCTGCGGCTGCTAGATTTGTCGGGGCAGAGGGTAGCGATCGCCGGGGATCCCCCCGACCAGGTCATCCATCCCACCGGTGCGGGCCTCCACACGCTGCACAAGGCCGATGGGGCCACCTACCGGCAGATGTCGCTGCCGCTGAAAAATGCTGAAGGCATACCCTGGGGTTACCTTCAGGTCGGCAGTTCCCTAGAAATGTTGGACCAGCACCTGAGCTGGGTACGGTGGGCTTTGCTGTTGGGGTTGCCCCTCGCCCTGGGGCTGGTGTGGGCCGTAAGCTGGTGGGTGGCGGGCCTCGCCATTCGCCCCGCCTACCGGGCCTACCGACAAATCCAGCAGTTCACCGCCGATGCCGCCCACGAGCTGCGCACCCCCCTAGCGGCCATTCGCCTGTCCACCGAGTCGGCCAGCCGCGACAAGCCGATGGCGACCACCGAGGCCCAGGGTGTACTACAGGTGGTGAATCGCCAAACCCAGCGCCTCACCACCCTGGTCAACGATCTGCTGATTCTCTCCCGCCTAGAGCAGGCCGACGATCGCTCGGCCCCCACCCAGGTCTGCATGCCCGACCTGGTCAAAGACATCGAAGAAGAATTTTCCGCTCTGGCCCTGACAAAAGGCATTCACTTGACCACGGTTGCCCCCGATGCCAAAACGCTGACCGTGCGCGGCCATGAGTCTGAACTCTATCGGCTGTTGCTCAACATTGTCGGCAATGCGTTGGAGTACACCCCAAAAGGCGGCCACGTGACGATTCGCCTAACACCACGAGATCGCTACGCCCTGATCAACGTCGAAGATACCGGTATTGGCATCGCCCCCCCAGAACAAGCCAAGATTTTTGATCGGTTCTACCGCGTCAACCCCGATCGCTCTCGGCATACGGGCGGTTCTGGGCTGGGGCTGGCGATCGCGCGGGCGATTGCCCAGGCCCACGGCGGCGATATTCAGGTCAAAAGTGTAGTCGGCAAAGGCAGCTGTTTCACCATTCAGCTACCCAGAGCAACCTAAGCCAATCCCTCAGGGGATTCTCTTTTTCACCACCGAAGGCAGTAGCCAACGAATTTAGCTGCCGAGGGTATGGCTGGGCTGAAAATATCGTGGCGTTTTCGCCGCTGGGGGAGTGGATAGGGGGCGATCGCCCTCTAGAACCACCGAGGTGGAGTAGCATAGCGATCGAGCTGCCTGGCGAGCTTTGCCGAGTTGGCTTGACCTATTGGGGAACCGCTATGTCGCATCTCTGGCCGCCGCTGAGTCTAGACGATTGGCAAGAAACCTGCACCACGTTGCATCTGTGGACGCAGATTGTGGGTAAGATCCGCCTGGTGCAAACGCCTTGGATCAATCACTCGTGGCATGTGCCGCTGTAAGTGACGGCGCGAGGGCTGACGACGGGCACCATTCCCCACGACGACCAGATTTTTCAAATAGACTTCGACTTTGTTGACCACCAACTGCGCATTGTCACCAGTGCAGGGCAGGAGCGAACAGTGGCGCTGCGACTGCGCACCGTGGCGGACTTTTACGGAGCGGTGATGGCGGCACTGGCGTAGTTGGGAATTGCCGTGCGCATCCAAACTACGCCGAACGAAATCCCAGACGCAATACCTTTCGAGCAGGATGACACTCATGGAGCCTACGATGCCGAGGCCGCCCAGCGGTTTTGGCGGGTGCTGTTGCAATCTGACCGGGTATTTCGCGAGTTTCGCTCCCACTTTTGCGACAAGGTCAGCCCGGTGCATTTTTTCTGGGGCAGTTTTGACTTGGCAGTGACGCGGTATTCGGGGCGGTCTGCGCCGCCCCATCCGGGGGGTGTGCCCAACCTACCGGATGATGTAGCTCAGGAGGCCTACTGCCAGGAGGTCAGCAGCGCTGGGTTTTGGCCGGGTACTGGCCTGGGCTACCCGGCGTTTTATTCCTACGCCTATCCGGTGCCGAAGGGGTTTAAAGATGCGATCGTGCAGCCGAAGGCGGCGTTTTTCCATGAGGGGTTTAGGGGAGTTTGTCTTGCCCTACGAAGCGGTGCGCGAGGCGGCTGACCCTGACCAATCGTTGCTTGCTTTTTTGCACAGCACCTACGAGGTAGCGGCTGAACTGGCGCGGTGGGATGTTGCTGGGCTGAAACAGACATGGTTTAAGTGATGGTAGCTTGTGGTGGCGACTTATGGTGTTAGCCTTGGTGGTGCAGAAAACTCCTGAAACCCTTATGGATAGAGGATTCTCACCGAGACAGGAGATTTGAGATTTCTCAAGAGATTGAACGAAGGCAATGGGTTTCAGCCGCTAATTTGGCCGTCTAGATCATCCAGCATGAGACTCAAAAAAGTTTTCTGCACTACTGACAGACAATACCTTCTATGTAAGGTTTGACCCACAATAAAGTTTAGGAATAACCCTGGGCATGCCTTTGCATGACCGGATGAAAGACCTCTCTTGCCAAGGTTGAAACTGAAATATTGATTCTCTCGTTAAGTATTGCAGCGGTTTTCCACCATTTAGTAATCCCCATGTCAAAAGCTTAGCGAGAGGAAAGGTATTCCAGAATACACATTCGCTCCAGTTCCTTAACAGAACTGTTCCTTGTTAATGGGTTGAATTATCTCAATCTATTGAAGTATTGTTGAAACCGATATAATTAGCAACATAGCTTATGACGTAACATCTTTTGAGAGGGCATTCTATGATTGATTTATCTGGAATTGCCATCCACAGCAAAATTTACGAAAGCTCCAATTCTCTGGTGTACCGGGGCATCAGAACGCAAGATGAGCAGGCGATTATCGTCAAACTGCTTAAGCAAGATTATCCCTCTCCTCAAGAATTAACGCGCTACCGACAAGAATATGAAATTACTCACTCCCTCAACCTAGAAGGAGCGGTCAAGGCATATAGCCAGCAGGACTATCAACGCACGCTGGTCATTCTTCTAGAAGACTTTGGGGGTGAGTCTCTAGAGCAATGGATGCAGCAGCAACCAAGTTTCTGCCCAATGTCCTTACCTACATTCCTGCGACTGGCGATCGCACTCGCCGATATTCTGGGTAGCATTCACGCCAACAATATAATTCACAAAGATATTAATCCTGGCAACATCGTTTTCAACCCATGTACTGGCGTTGTTAAAATTACTGACTTTGGAATAGCTACCCGATTCAATCGCACGAATCCGACGTTCAAAAACCCTCATACTTTAGAAGGCACATTAGCTTATCTGTCTCCAGAACAGACCGGACGGATGAATCGCTCGCTCGATTACCGCACCGACTTTTACTCACTTGGCATAACATTTTACGAACTTCTGACGGGACACCTACCTTTTCCTACCACGGATCTGCTGGAGCTAATCCATTGTCATATTGCCAAGCAGCCTGTTCCACCTCACGAGATAAGCGCAACTATTCCCAAACCAATCTCAGATATTATTCTGAAATTAATGGCCAAGAATGCGGAAGATCGCTATCAGAGTGCTTGGGGAATCAAAGCAGATTTAGAAATCTGTGTTCACCAATTAAAACGAAGTAGCCAGATTGATAGAATTCAACTGGGTCTTCAGGACGTTTCTGCTCAGTTTCAAATTCCCCAAAAGCTGTATGGTCGAGAAGCAGAAATTGCAGCCTTATTGATAGCGTTTGATAGAGTAGCGAGGGGAGGCACGGAGAGAAGTAGTATTTCCACGTCTCCACGTCCTCTTGTCTCCAGGTCTTCCGCAATGGTGTTGGTGTCTGGCTACGCTGGAATTGGGAAGTCAGCATTAGTGCAGGAACTCTACAAACCAATCACAGCAAAACGTGGCTATTTTATTTCTGGCAAGTTTGATCAGTTTCAGCGCGATATTCCCTACAGCGCAATCGCTTACGCCCTGCAACAATTAGTACAACAATTGCTAGGTGAACCTGATGAGCAATTGCAACAGTGGCGATCGCATCTTCTCAAGACTTTAGGAAGCAATGGACAACTCATCATTGATGTGATTCCCGAAGTAGAATTGATTATCGGCAAGCAGTCGCCTGTAGCAGAGGTTGGAGCAACGGAGGCGCAAAACCGCTTTAATCGAGTTTTTCGACAATTCATTCGGGTATTTTGCTCAGAAAAACATCCGCTGGTGATCTTTCTAGATGACTTACAGTGGGCGGATTCAGCCACGCTAAAGTTAATTGAGCTGATGATGCTTGACGAGCAAACCCAATCCCTGTTTCTGATTGGAGCTTATCGAGATAATGAAGTGAATCCAACGCATTCGCTGGTATTCACGCTGGAGCAATTGAGGAAACAGGGAGCAGTGCTGCAAGAGATCACTCTGGCACCCTTAAAGCTAGAGCCGTTGAATCAGCTGATTGCCGAGACGTTGCATCAAAATACTGACACTGTGCGTTCCTTAGCTGAGTTAGTGTTGCGTAAAACGGAGGGGAATCCTTTCTTCGTTGGCGAATTTTTGAGAATGCTGCATAGCGAAAATCTGTTGAGTTTTGATGTGGCACTCTCAAGCTGGCAGTGGAGCATGACGCAGATTCAGGCCCAGAATATGACTGATAATGTGGTGGAGTTGCTACTGCTGAAGTTGCAGAAACTACCAGAGGGTACTCAGCAAATGCTCCGCTTAGCCGCTTGTGTTGGGGCTGAATTTGATTTAGAGACATTGGCGATCGCTTGTGAGAAGTCTCCTCAAGCAATTTCTTTGGATTTGCTGGCAGCGATTCAAGCTGAATTGATTCAGCCTCTCTCTGAATTAAATGAGAACTTGTTAGTTCAAGAGTATAAGTTTTTGCACGATCGCGTACAGCAAGCCGCCTACGCCTTGATTGATGAGTCTCAAAAACAAATGGTTCACTTACAAATTGGGCGAAATCTACTTGAAAACACTTCGCCAAAGCGGGCATCAGAGCGATTATTTGAAATTGTCGATCATCTCAACCATGGAATTGAGTTTGTCCCTGAACAATCTGAGCGAAATGAAATTGCCAGATTGAATTTGCTGGCAGGTCAGAAAGCAAAAGGGGCGATCGCCTACAGTACAGCAAAAAACTATTTAGCGACAGGCAGAAAATGGTTGGAAAGGTTTAGCTGGCAAATAGATTACGACTTGACATTAGAGTTGTATGTGCATACGACAGAAGTCGCGTATCTATGTGGTGATTTTGAAGATGTAGAAAGATGGGCAGCGATCGTTCTACAAGAAGTTAAAGCAGTTCTCGATAGCGTCAAAATTTATGATATCAAAATTCAAACCGACATCGCGCAGAACCAGCTATTAGAAGCGATCAATACAGCATTGCAAGTTTTGCAGCAATTGGGAATCGTTTTTCCCGAACAGCCAAGCCAGTCCGACATTCAGCTTGAACTAGACGCGATCGCATCACTTCTGGGTGAGCGATCAATTGAGAGCTTAAGTCATTTACCGGAAATGGTTGAACCAGACAAGCTGGAGGCGATGAGAATCTTATCAAGGATAACGACTGTTGCTCAAATTGCGGATCCTAGTTTGATGCCTCTACTTGCATCCAAGCAAGTCAGCTTGTCAATTCAGCATGGAAATGCGTCTACGTCTCCAGTTGTCTATGCCAACTTTGGGTTAATTCTGTGTGGGATGATTGGAGATATTGAGTCTGGCTACGAGTATGGGCAGCTTGCTCTAAGACTTTTGTCACATCCACATACCTATGCAACTAAAGCTCGGACTATAACAATCATAAGTAACTTTATTACCCCCTGGAAGGAACATGTAAAGGAAACATTGCAGCAATTCTTGGAAGGATATCAAAGTGGACTTGAGACTGGGGATTTAGAGTTTGCTGGCTATTGTGCTCATTGTTACTGCTATCACTCCTATGTTGTCGGGAAAGAGCTCGTAGAACTTGAACGTCAGATGACAACCTATGGTGAAGCAATTCGTCAAATTAAACAAGAACTGCCACTTACCTGGAATCAGTTATATCAGCAGTCTGTCTTGAATTTGATTGGACGCTCAGCTAATAGATCTCGCTTAATTGGAGAGATCTACGATGAGGAGATTGAGCTGCCGCAACATAAAATAGTAAATAATGGATTCGCAATCTTTAACACCTATTTTAACAAGCTTTTCCTATGCTATTTATTTTGTGAATATGATCAGGCGGTTGAAAACTCAAACATGGCAGAAAACTATTTGATTCAGATGTCAGCCACGTTTGCTAAAGCTGTGTACTATTTCTATGACTCTCTAGCGAGACTCGCAATATACTCCGAAAGCAACACTAAAGTACAATCAGAAATCCTAAAAACAGTTACAGTTAAACAAGAGGAAATGAAACGCTGGGCGTATTATGCGCCAATGAATTATTTGCATAAATATCATCTAGTTGAGGCAGAAAAAGCACGAGTTTTGGGGCAGTTGTTTGAAGCAGAAGAATTGTATGAACAAGCAATCTGGGGAGCGAGAGATAACGAATATCTTCAAGAGGAAGCTCTAGCCTATGAATTAGCTGCTAAACATTACTTAGCTCGTGGCAGAGAAAAATTTGCTCAGGTTTACATGAAAGAAGCTCGCTATTGTTATGAACGATGGGGAGCAATAGCAAAGGTCAACGATTTGGAGACTCGCTATCCAAAGTTCTTTCCTCAATCATTAGATGTAACCTATACGTCAATTTCTCCTACTTCTAGCCCCTCACCTATTGCTTTCGATTTAACGGCAGTTATGAAGGCATCGCAAGCAATATCAAGTGAAATTGAACTGGATCGGTTGCTCCATTCCTTGATGCAGATATTAATCGAGAATGCTGGCGCACAAACTGGATATTTGATTTTGGAAAGCTCAGGAGAATGGGCAATCGAAGCGGCTTGTGGACTCAATGATAGTAAAAGTTCTTGTGCTACACGAGTGCTGCGATCGTTCCCAATGGCAAATCGCTTACCCGAATCAATTATTCAGTATGTGATTCGATCTCATGAATCGGTCATCCTCAATGATGCAACTCGTGAAGGTAATTTCATCCATGAGTCATATATTCAGCACAACCAAACTCAATCTATCCTATGCTTGCCATTATTGAATCAGAGTAAGCTCGTTGGTGTGTTATATCTAGAAAATCAATTAGCCACTGGAGCATTTACACCAGAGAGATCGCATGTTCTACATCTGCTATCAACTCAAGCAGCGATCGCGATCGAAAATGCCAAACTCTACTCAAAGCTCCGCGCTAGCGAAAGTCGGATGGCTCAATTCCTCGAAGCAATTCCGGTGGGGATTAGCATAGTGGATGCGGCGGGTTGCCCTTACTACTTCAACCAGCGAGCAACTCAGCTATTGGGTAAAGGAATTGATCCTTCTCTGACACCCAATCAACTTTCAGAAGTTTACCAAACTTATCTGGCGGGATCGGATCAAAAATATCCAACTGAGAAAATGCCGATTATGCGGGCATTGAGCGGCGAGCACACCTCGGTTAACGATATAGACATCCGCCAAAACAACATAACCATCCCAGTTGAGGTATGGGGAACTCCTATCTTTGACGAACAGGGTAAGGTAATATATGCGATCGCAGCCTTTCAAGACATCACCGAGCGTAGACAAGCAGAGCACCTACTAGCTGACTACAACCGCACCCTAGAGCAACAGGTTGCAGAACGAACAGCAGCGTTACAGGAAAGTGAAGCTGCACTGCGTCACCGAGAGCAGGAGTTACGCTTGATCACTGATGCTCTCCCCGTTTGCATCAGTCATGTGGATGCTAATCAACTCTATTGCTTTGTTAACCGCACCTATGAGGACTGGTTTAGCCGTAATCGAGATCAGATTCTAGGTAGGCATGTACGTGAGATCTTAGGTGAAAGGGCTTATCAAGTAGTTGAACCGTATATCAATCAGGTGTTTGAAGGAAAAACTGCAACCTTGGAAATAGAAATGCCTTTGAAATCTGGCAAAAGATATATTAGTGCTACCTTGATCCCCGATTTAGATGGCAACGCTCAAGTCAGAGGATTCTATGCTCTAAATATGGACATTAGCCATCACAAAAAAGCAGAAGAAGTGTTGCGCCAGTCCGAGGCTCAGTTTCGGGAACAGGCAATTCTCTCCGCTTTTCGCGCCGATGTGGATAGCGCCCTTGCTCAAAGCGATAGTTTGTCCTTAATGCTGCATCGCTGTGCGGAAGCCGTTGTTAAGCACTTTAATGCTGCATTCACTCGCATTTGGACGCTAAATAAAGACGAGAATGTTTTGGAGTTACAAGCCAGTGCGGGGATGTACACCCGTCTTGACGGTACCTACAGTCGAGTTCTCATCGGTAGCTTCAAAGTTGGACGAATTGCTCAGGATCGCCGACCTCTGTTGACCAACAATGTGTTTGATGAGTCATCCATTGATCAAGAATGGGCAGAACGAGAAGGTATGGTAGCTTTTGCGGGCTATCCCATCCTCCTGGATGATCAGCTTGTTGGAGTGATAGCGATGTTTAGTCGAAACCCTATCCCGTTGTCGAACTTTGAGGCCTTGGAGTTTGCGGCTCGCGAGATTGCGTTGGGAATTAGACGAAAACAGGCAGAAGCAGCGTTGCAAGCCTCTGAAGCAGAACTTCGTGCACTCTTTTCAGCCATGCCCGATCCTCTCTTTGAGGTAGATGCAGAAGGGCGTGTTTTGAGAGCAAACCTGATCGAGTCAGAGAAATTATATAAACCGGTTGATGAGCAGGTGGGACGAACATTACACGAAATTTTTGAGCGATCGCAAGCCGATACGTTTCTTGGCTATATTCGGCAAGCATTGAGTACTCAACAACCTTTAACAGTTGAGTATAGTTTGATGATGGCAGAGCGGAAAACCTGGTTTGCAACTCGCATTTCACCCATCTCAGAACATTCTGTCATTTGGCTGGCAAGAGATATTACTGATCGCAAACGTGCAGAAGTAACCTCAATTTTAGAGGAACGTAACCGTATGGCGCGAGAAATTCATGATACTCTGGCGCAAGCCTTTACGGGGATTTTGGTTCATATGGGAACCGTTTCTAGATTGGTGATCACTAACCCCGATGCAATTCAAACTCATATCAATACGGTGCGAGATTTGGCTCGTAGTGGACTGACAGAAGCTCGCCGATCGGTTGCGGCACTACGTCCCCAATTACTAGAAGATAGCAATCTCTGGACAGCATTAGAACGATTTGTGGCTGTTTTTCAGCCTTCAACCGAAACCGACTTGATTTGTGAGACTGTCGGCACGCCCTATGAACTATCTGCTGAAACTGAAAACAATCTTTTAAGAATTGCCCAGGAAGCTTTTACAAATGCTGTTAGGTACGCAAACGCAACCGAAATTCGGATTGAGTTAGTTTATGAGTTGACGCAATGCTTTCTGCAAATTAAGGACAACGGGCAAGGATTTGAGCTTAATTCTACAATCCTAAATCGGGGGTTTGGTTTGCTGGGGATGACCGAACGAGCAGAGCGCATTGGGGCACAACTCTCGATCGAGAGCCGACTAGGGCAGGGAACCGAAGTAATTATATCCGTACATCGGGAAGTATCAGCATGAGTCAGCCTACGGCGATCCGCGTTTTGATTGTTGATGATCACACCATTGTCCGGCAAGGGCTAGCCGCGATGATTGAAAACGAGCCGGATATGACCGTAGTGGGACAGGCCGGCAATGGGATAGAAGCGATCGCCCTATATCAACAACTAAGCCCTGACGTCACCTTAATGGACTTGCAAATGCCGCAAATGAGTGGTGCTGATGCGACTTTAGCACTCTGCACTGAATTTGCCCATGCTCACATCATCATACTGACCACCTATGATGGCGACGAGGATATTTATCGAGCATTACGTGCCGGAGCTAAAGGCTATTTGCTCAAGGATGCCGAACCAGATGCCCTGCTTAGCGCTATTCAAATTGTTCACAGCGGGCAACAATATATCCCTTCTGAAGTTGCTGCCAAGTTAGTGGAACGGATGAACGTTCCAGAATTGAGCGATCGCGAGCAGCAGGTTATTCGTCAGATGGCGCTTGGCTTGAGTAACCATGATATCGGTGCGGCTTTGAATATTACCGAAAGCACGGTCAAGTTCCACATCAACCGAATTCTGAGCAAGTTGGGCGTGGGCGATCGCACACAAGCGGTGATTACTGCACTGAAACGGGGACTCGCTAAGTTGTGATAGGGATAAGCACTGAACTTAAGTTCGGTTGAGGGCTCGTTGCAGAGATAGTAAGCAACTGTTGTTTTATGCCTTCGTTCACTCAACTTTGAGTTGGCGACAAATCTGCATTAGTCTCATAGGCTAAAGACATACCAATAGCGGAGGCGGCGAGAGCCAAAGATATAAATCATGGCAATCCTTCGATGGCGTGAAAACCCCTTTTGCCAGTATGTCCGATGATCTAACGAATGAAAATAGTCATTTTAATCGACTCTTAATTTTACCTTCACAACGTGACCACTACCAGGGATTTCTCAATGCATCAGTTGTCCTTGTAGAGTATGGACACTACCAATGCCCTCAATGTAAGGAAGTCCATCAGCTAATTCAGGAAGTTCATCAGAATTTTAGTGCTAGGTTTCCTGATGAGAACTGGATCAGTTTCGTGTTTCGTCACTTTATTGATGAGCACTCAGTCTATCCTCAAGCTCAAAAAGCAGCGGAGACAGTAGAAGCAGCAGCAGCACAGGGCCAATTTTGGCAGATGCACAATATGTTGTTCACTCATCAGGAAGCCTTGGGCAATGGCTATCTTGTTGAATATGCCAATCGCCTAGAACTTGACATTTGCCAGTTTTTACAAGATCTATCTCAACAAGTACATGTCGATCGCATTAATCAAGATATTGAAGGTGGATTAGAAAGTGGAGTGACGACAGCCCCAGCTTTATTTGTCAATGGGATTCGGTATCAGGATCGGTGGAATTTTGAAGATTTGATGGCAGTTATTATTGCCGCTGCTAACTCAGCGCCTTGACTTTCAATTATATAGTCAAAACGCTGTTTGCGACAGAAGCACTTAACGTTGCCTCATCTCATTTTTTAGGTACACACACAAATACCTCCATTGCCACACTGCAATTTAGGCAGGACTTTAAGATGCTGCAAACTATTCCTCAATTCGGTCTTCAAGGTAGTGCTAACAGAACTGTAGCGCAAGCAGTCACATCACACGTTCTATTGGTCGAGAACGACAACCAACTTACCCAGCTAATCGCGCAGGAACTGGGTAGCGAAGGGTATCAGGTCAGCTTAGCGGAGAATGGTGTCAGTGGATTAATAGCAGCTCGCCAAATTAATCCGCAGTTGATTATTGTAGGCTGGACTCTTTCTGGCGTTTCTTGCCTAGAGTTCTGTCGTCGGCTGCGCTCAACCTGCAATTATGTGCCCATCATTGTTTTAACTCATGAGGGACAAGTTTCTGAACGCATTATGGGTTTGGATGCAGGTGCGAGTGATTGTCTTGGCCAACCCTTCGCTGTAGAAGAATTGCTTGCCAGAGTTCGAGCACACTTGAGAAAAGAACCACAAGAAACTCATCTTTTACAGTTTGAGCAGCTTGTTCTCAACCGAAAATCGAGACAGGTCCACTATGGCAATCAGGAAGTTGAACTGACTGCTAAAGAGTTCGATTTGTTGGAATATTTAATGCGGCATCCTAACCAGGTGCTGACCCGTGATCAAATTCTAGATGATGTCTGGGGTTACAAAAACTATGGCAAATCAAATGTAATCGAGGTCTATATTCGGTATTTGCGAATCAAGTTAGAGATGCAAGATGCAAAACAATTGATTCATACAGTGCGAAGTGTTGGCTACGTGTTGAGGTCTAGTGCTTACTAGCATTCAGTCATTTATTGGGTTCAAAATAGTGTCTCTACTCTCATCTAAACCAGAGAGATAACACAGCAGAATTTTAGAAACCGGCTTTTGAATTATTCTTTTATCTTTCACTCCTGGCTACGTTCACCTATTGCAGATAACGAAGGAAAACTTTATGACTCACTATGACTACATTGTGATTGGTGCGGGTTCGGCAGGCTGCGTTGTCGCCAACCGTCTGACAGAAGGTAATGACACAACTGTTTTACTCCTCGAAGCCGGTAGCCCCGATACAAAGCCAGAGATTCACATTCCAGCAGAATGCCTCAGTCTACTAGGCTCTGAGGTGGACTGGGGTTATTTCTCTGAACCAGAACCCTACCTGGACAACCGCAAAATCTTTTGTCCACGCGGCAAAGTCTTGGGGGGCAGCAGTTCGATTAATATCATGGTTTATATGCGGGGAAATCTTCATGATTATGACCACTGGCAGTCATTGGGAAATCCCGGTTGGAGTTACCAAGATGTGTTGCCCTACTTCAAGAAATCGGAACACCAGCAGCGCGGCGCATCTGAATTTCATGGAGTTGATGGGGAGTTAAGTGTCACCGATCCAATCTCGCCTACTATGGTATCTCAACGCTTCGTAGACGCAGCGATCGCACTCGGATATGACCACAATCTTGATGTCAATGGCGCGCAGCAGGAAGGGGCAGGACTTTATCAGTTGACGGTCAAGGATGGTAAGCGACACAGTGCTGCGGCCGCTTTTCTCGTACCAATTCTCGATCGCCCCAATTTAACGGTAACGACAGGAGCATTGGTGACTCGCTTGTTGTTTGAAGGTACTCGCACTGTTGGGGTGGAATACTTGCACGAAGGTACGCTGCATCAGGTTAGGGTCAATCAGGAAGTAATTTTAAGTGCGGGCACGTTCGATTCGCCCAAACTGCTTATGCTTTCTGGTATTGGGAGTGCAGAACATCTGAAAGCGATGGGAATTCCGGTCGTGGCTGATTTGCCGGGTGTGGGTCAAAACCTCCAAGATCACCCTGTTGTGTCTGTAGCACACGAGGCAACTCAGGATTTACACATGGCAAGTACCAGTAGTATCGGTGAAGCCAACTTGTTTTTGCATACTGAAGGAAATCTGGATGCTGCACCAGATTTACAATTTCTCTTCGGCTCTGTTGTGTTGGTGCCGCCTGGTTATATCCACTCTGGTTTAGGATTCACAAGTTTCGTTTGTTTGACTCATCCCCACAATATTGGCAGTGTCAGTTTGCGTTCCTCTGACCCCAAAGACACACCGATGATTCAAATGAACTTTCTCCAAAGTGAAGCGGATGTGCAAAAGCTCGTTGTCGGGATTAAATTACTCCGTACTTTGTTCAGTGCAAGGCCTTTAGATGAGTTTCGTGGCAAGGAAATCGCTCCGGGTGCCGACAAACAGAGTAATGCAGCACTCATTGCTTACGTCCGGGAGACTTGCAGTACCGTGTGGCATCCGGTCGGTACTTGCAAAATGGGCACTGACCCAATGGCAGTTGTAGACCCCGAACTACGGGTGCATGGAATTGAGGGGTTGCGTGTTGTGGATGCCTCCATCATGCCAACGATTACTACAGGAAATACGAACGCACCGACCATCATGATCGGTGAGAAGGCAGCAGATTTCATTAAAGCAGGTCGCACAGCGCAAACGGTTCTCAGCAATGCCCAAAATCCGGCATATTCAGCTATTTAGAATGGCAATCGTCTTTAACCAAGCGCAGGTCATCATGCCCATCGAAGGGGTGTCGGTCGATATCAGCCAAACAGAACACTCGTCCTCTGTAAGGAATACACAATGGCACTCATTACAACACCATTCGGACGGCATTCCACCGCTGCTGAGATAGTAAAAGGAATTGATCTTTCCAGCAAGCGGGCGATCGTCACAGGAGCCGCATCAGGTATCGGCATAGAAACGGTGCGGGCACTGGCTCAAACTGGAGCGATCGTCATACTAGCGGTGCGTAATACCGATGCTGGAGCACAAGTCGCGGCTGACATTACGGCTACCACCGGAAACCAGAACATTCATGTTGCTCTGCTTGATTTAAGCGATCGCGACTCAATTGCCAAGTTCGTCACCCAGTGGAATGAGCCGCTGCACATTCTCGTTAACAATGCAGGCGTCATGGCACTGCCCGAACAGCGCACACCTGAAGGTTGGGAGATGCAGTTTGCCACCAACTATCTGGGGCACTTTGCCCTGGCACTCGGACTCCACGACGCTCTCGCTGCCGATGGTGCTGCCCGTATCGTGTCGGTGAGTTCTAGTGCGCATCTGATGTCACCCATTGTGTTCGATGATATTCACTTTATGTTCCGTCCGTATGATCCGTGGTTGGCGTATGGACAATCTAAAACTGCAAATATTCTCTTTGCCGTGGGTGCTACTGCCCGTTGGTTCCAGGATGGCATTACGGCTAATGCTCTGATGCCTGGAGCGATCGCCACGAACCTCCAACGTCATACAGGCAGTCTTAAAATGCCGCCTGAGCAGCAAAAGACACCCGCGCAAGGTGCGGCAACGTCTGTTTTGTTGGCAACCTCTCCGCTACTGGAGGGCATTGGTGGACGCTATTTCGAGGATTGCAACGAAGCTGTGATCGTTACCAGCGGGAGCGGCTATATGAGTGGCGTTGCCCCTTACGCCTTGAATTCAGACAACGCCGATCGCCTCTGGGATGGCTCACAGAAAATATTTTCAGATTTCACAACGCCCCTTGAAACCGAGGCTATCACTTAAAAGGAATCAAAATTATGACCTCACAAATAGCTCAAACCATCACTTCCGCTGACGAGTGGGCAATCCGTGATTTCCTTCGCCAGATGATTGATGCTTGGAATCGAGGTAGCGGCGAAGGCTTTGCTGCCCCGTTCAGCGAAACTGCCGATTTTCTCACGTTTGAGGGTACGCACCTTAAAGGTCGAAAAGAAATCGCTGCTTTTCATCAGCAGGCCTTCGACACGGTCGTTAAGGGAACACGTCTGGAGGGTGAGGTGAATTTTGTCCGCTTTGTGAACTCGCAACTTGCGCTCATGCACGTCGTGATCAGGGTAATACTAGCCGGACAAACTGAAACTTCACCGTCACGAGATTCGCTACCGCTCTACGTCCTAACGAAAGGTGACAAAGGCTGGCAGATCGAAGGGTTACTCAATACCCGGAAGTTAACGCTAGAACGTCAATTCTTCTTAGACGATTTTGACTCACTGAGCGCAGAAGCTCAATGTCAAGTGACTGACCTCGTTGCAGGTCTCAAGCAGCAGCAGTAAGCAGATCTAGCACAGATTTAAAGCTGTCCAAAACTTTGGAGCTGAACATGAAAATAATTTCTGTCAATGTTGGCCTACCACGAGAAGTGAACTGGAAAGGGAGAACCGTTAGCACTGGAATTTTCAAAGAGCCAGTCATGGATCGAGTCATGGTGCGATCGCTCAACTTGGATGGAGATGGACAAGCAGATCTCACCGTTCATGGTGGTTTAGAAAAAGCCGTATATGTCTATCCGTTTGAGCATTACGACTACTGGCGCACTGAATTACCCGACACAGACTTAACAATGGGCAATTTTGGTGAAAATTTCACCACTACTGGGCTGAAAGAAGAGGACTTAAACATTGGCGATCGCTTCCAAATCGGTACGGTTCAACTGATGGTGACACAGCCACGTATGCCCTGCTACAAGCTAGGCATTCGGTTTGGGCGACCGGATATGGTGAAACGCTTTCTTGCCAGCCGTCGCACTGGCCTTTACTTCTCCGTTTTGCAAGAGGGCGAAGTGGGAGCTGGAGACACTTTAGAGTTGGTCAGCCGAGATGCTAACAACATCACGGTTGCTGACATTACGCAACTCTATACCCGTGAGAAGACCGATCCAGAGCTACTTCATCGGGCTGCTCAATTAGAACCATTGCCCGAAAGTTGGCGCGACTACTTCCAGGAGCAAAGCCGTCATCAGGGTAAGAAATAGATTAATCCGCCGAAAAACGTCACCATTTCACCTTTATTAAATGGCAAGGAGCAAAACTATGACTACTTATCGCACCGTTTCTATCGATGGTTTAGACATCTTCTACCGTGAAGCAGGTTCTCGTGACAATCCAACAATCCTGCTGCTGCATGGCTTCCCGACTTCATCCCACATGTTTCGCAATTTAATCCCAGCGCTTGCTGATAAATTCCATCTCGTTGCTCCCGATTACCCAGGCTATGGCAACAGTTCTGCGCCAACGGTGAATGAGTTTGACTATACCTTTGATCATCTGGCTGACATTGTAGAGAAATTCATTACCGCGATCGATCTCAAAAAATATAGCCTTTACGTGATGGACTATGGTGCGCCCATTGGCTATCGCCTTGCAGCGAAATATCCAGAGCGAGTGCAATCGCTTATCGTCCAAAACGGAAACGCCTACGAGGAAGGTCTGCGCGAATTCTGGGAGCCGATCAAGGCATACTGGCAGGACAAATCGCCTGAAAATGCTGACAAGCTCAAATACCTTGTCACCCTGGAAGCAACGAAGTGGCAATATACCAACGGCGTTCGCAATCTGGAAGCGATCAGTCCCGATACTTGGACGATCGATCAACATTTCCTCGATCGCCCCGGCAACGAAGAGATCCAACTGGCGCTGTTCTATAGCTATGGCACTAATCCACCGCTCTATCCCCAATGGCAGGAGTATTTCCGCCAATACCAACCACCAACCCTGATTGTGTGGGGCAAGAACGACTATATCTTTCCTGCTGAGGGCGCTTATCCCTACCAGCACGACCTGAAGGACGTTGAGTTCCATTTACTCGATACCGGACATTTCGCGCTAGAGGAAGAGGGAGAGGCGATCGCAAGCCACATTAGTCAATTTCTCACATCGCGACTGCAACCCATTCCTGCCTGACAAGTAGAAGGATGAGCTATTCCCAACATCCAAAGGCTCGCCCTCACCATACCCATGCTTAAACGGTGTTGTGAATTGGCAAACATCACAAACAATTACAGGATTCATCATGAACAAACTAGAAGGGAAAGTCGCTCTTGTCACTGGCGGCACCAGTGGCATCGGTCTTGCCACTGCCAAACGCTTTGTTGCCGAAGGTGCCCATGTTTTTATCACTGGTCGTCGTCAGGCTGAACTGGATGCTGCGGTGAATGCGATTGAGAAAAACGTCACAGGGATTCAGAGTGATGTCTCCAATCTGGCAGACCTCGATCGCCTGTTTGCCACGATCGAGCAAGAGCAAGGACACCTGGATGTGCTCTTCGCCAATGCGGGTGGTGGCGGAATCTCCCCACTGGGAGCCATCACCGAAGAACACTTTGACACAACCTTCAACACCAATGTTAAAGGTCTGCTGTTCACCGTGCAGAAGGCACTGCCACTATTGCCAGAGGGTGCTTCTATTATTCTGAATGCCTCGACGGCTTCTACCGTAGGCACCTCAGCCTTTAGCGTTTACAGTGCCACTAAAGCCGCTGTGCGATCGTTTGCCCGCAATTGGACACTTGACCTCAAGGATCGCAAGATTCGGGTAAATGCTATTAGTCCTGGTGTAGTTCCGACTCCTGCCTATAATCACTTGGGGTTGAGCGGTGAACAGGTGCAGGAATTCGTGGACAGCCAAGTTGTCAACATTCCTCTAGGAAGAGTCGGCACACCGGATGAAATTGCCAAAGCCGTTGTTTTTCTCGCATCAGACGACAGCAGCTTTGTGAACGGCATTGAATTGTTTGTCGATGGCGGTATGGCGCAAATTTAGAGCGGTTCCGAACGTGGTTGGCAACTTTCCAAACGGGCTGTTGTTCGATAAGTGAATCAATCGTCCCAAGCAAGGCAAGTCATCAAGTCAACGTTCAATCCATTTAGCTTAGGAGCCACATGAGCACAATAACGACCAAAGATGGTACGCAAATTTATTACAAAGACTGGGGTACAGGACAACCTGTTGTCTTCAGTCACGGTTGGCCTCTCAGTGCTGATGCTTGGGAATCACAGATGTTTTTTCTTGCCTCGCACGGCTACCGCTGTATCGCGCACGATCGCCGCGGTCATGGTCGCTCAAGCCAACCATGGAATGGCAACGACATGGACACCTACGCCGACGATCTGGTAGAGCTTTTTGAGGCACTGGACTTAACGAATGCAGTGATGATCGGTCACTCTACGGGAGGTGGCGAGGTGGCGCGCTTCATTGGACGGCACGGGACAGCGCGTGTCGCTAAAGCAGTGCTGATGGGCGCAGTGCCGCCGATTATGCTCAAAACAGAGGCAAATCCAGGTGGACTATCCATTGAAGTCTTTGACGGTTTTCGGGAGGCGTTTTTGGCAGATCGATCGCAGTTCTTTCTAGATGTGGCGAGTGGTCCGTTCTTCGGCTTCAATCGACCAGGTGCTAAAGTCTCTCAAGGGCTGATCAACGCTTGGTGGATGCAGGGCATGATGTCGGGTCATAAGAATGGATATGACTGCATCAAAGCGTTTTCAGAAACAGATTTCACTGAGGATTTGATGAAGTTTGACGTGCCGACGCTGATTCTTCATGGCGATGATGATCAGATTGTGCCGATCGGTGCTTCTGCCCTCCTATCTGCAAAGCTCGTCAAAGATTCGACTTTGAAAATTTATCCCGGTGGCTCACATAGCCTCGGCGACACAAGTAGGGATGAACTCAATGCTGACCTGTTGGCATTTCTCAAGTCCTGATGCTGAGGCGTTGAGGTAAAACACCGCTGTTAGCGATCCAAATTGTCATCTTCGTCTAATCGCACCTATTACGGCTGACTGCTTTAAACCCAACCACCATAGGATTCGCAATTGGACAACCTCAGGATATTGCCCTTGCCGCTGTCTTTTTTGCGTCTTCAGATTCAGCCTGGATCACGGGAGAAACCCTGATCATTTCAGGTGGTTTTTAACGAAACAAACATCAATATCAACAAGGAGAGACATGGATATCAACAGGAATGACACCGCAGTTGTCATTATCGATCCGCAGAATGATGTCCTGAATGAAAAGGGAGTTTCGTGGCACTTAGTGGGTAACAGTGTTAAGGAGAATAGAACCGTTGAGAACATTGAGCATATCTTCAAAGCCGCAAAGCAGCATGGATTTGAGGTTTTTATCTCCCCCCACTATTACTACCCCACCGAC
Source organism: Leptolyngbya sp. CCNP1308 (assembly GCF_034932455.1). Taxonomy (NCBI): domain Bacteria; kingdom Bacillati; phylum Cyanobacteriota; class Cyanophyceae; order Leptolyngbyales; family Leptolyngbyaceae; genus Leptolyngbya; species Leptolyngbya sp. CCNP1308. The sequence continues at coordinate 82,627 of NZ_JAYGIH010000038.1, forward strand.
TATGGTTGGAACTTTGCCGGAACCGTAGAGCAAATGATGTTGGAGTCCAGAGAGTTCGATCGCAAGGGTGCATTGAGCCTGGATGGTTTCTTAGGATCGGGCGCAGACTGGCTCGATCGCTACAAGCCTTTCATTGAGGACGGCAAGACGATTGTGGTTAGTCCCCATAAAGCGTATGGACCGCAAAGCAATGACCTCGTTTTGCAACTGCGGAAGCGCAACATCAGCAAAGTTATTCTGCTGGGGATGTTAGCCAATATTTGTGTGGAAGCTCACCTGCGTGACTTAATCGAACAGGGATTTGAAGTGCTCATCGTTAAGGATGCTACGGCTGCCCCGCAACATCCAGATCTGGGCGATGGCTACAAGGCAGCACTGATCAATTTTGGATATCTTGCCAATGCTGTCTTGTCTACGAATGAAGCTGTAAAAGCGATGGCGTAGCTCAAACCTAGCCAACACATTCAATTCTTGCTAATGAATCGAGAACTGAGTAGAGGATGGTCTTTAATCACATAACGCTCTCCAGAAGAAACCCATGAACCAATACGTCACCCTGGATACCCCTGACGGCAGTTTTCAATCCTATATGGTTCGCCCAGATGTTCTGCCAGCACCAGCGATTGTTGTCATTCAGGAGATCTTTGGTGTCAATGCTGACATCCGAGACACCTGTCACGAACTTGCTTCGCAAGGATATATCGCCGTGAGTCCAGACTTGTTCTGGCGAATGGAACCTGGCGTTGATATGACAGACCAATCCGAGGCTGAATGGAAAAAGGGCTTTGCTCTCTATACAGCTTTTGATTATGACGCTGGTGTCACAGACATTGCTTTAACAATGGAGCTGGCGCGATCGCTGCCTGGTGCCAACGGAAAAGTTGGATTAATGGGCTACTGCCTTGGCGGTTTGATGACCTTTATCACAACAGCACACAAGGGTGCCGATGCTTCTATTGTGTACTACGGTGGCAGCATGGAAAAGCACCTGGACGAAGCCAAAAATATCAGAAATCCACTGCTGGTTCATTTAGGAGAAGAAGATGAATACATCTCCAAAGAGGCTCAAAAAGACATCATCGAAGCCCTGAAGGACAATACGTCTGCTCAGGTATTTACCTATCCAGGTTGTAAGCACGCTTTTACTCGACACCGTGGCATCAACTACGACAAGGATGCAGCCACCCTAGCTAACGGTAGAACCGCTGATTTTTTCAAGTTACACCTCAAGTAGGGAGATCTTTTTTCGCTTTTAATCGAGGGAGTTAGAGCTATACAGCCCTTGACAAACTAACGGATTGCTTTGCAAAGGGCATTGTATTCGATCGCATCAGTGAGAAAACTATCTCTTCGATATTCAATGAAATCAACAAACACCAAGGAGAGTACTTTATGAACCAATTTACCCTCAAAAACGGGATACGCCTGCTTCTGCTCGTCACACTCTTTTTAGGAACTACTATTATCACTTCTTTAGGAGCTACCATGAATCCTGCAAGCGCACAAGATAGCAAGCCCACCATCGTCCTCGTCCACGGTGCCTTTGCTGAGTCTTCCAGTTGGAACGGTGTATTATCTCAACTGATTCCGAAAGGGTATCCAACGGTTGCCGTCGCGAATCCCCTTCGCGGAGTCAGAAGTGATGCAGATTATGTTGCCAGCGTCCTCAAGGGTATCGAAGGTTCCATTGTGCTGGTCGGGCACTCCTATGGAGGTGCGGTGATTACTAATGCGGTCAATGGCAACAGCAACGTGAAGGCACTGGTTTACGTTGCCGGTTTTGCCCCTGATACAGGTGAGACAGCCGCTGAACTTTCAGGGCGTTATCCCGGAGGCACACTCGGACCAACCCTCGCGCCTCCCGTCGAGTTGCCTGATGGTGGCAAGGATCTCTACATTCAGCAGGACAAGTTTCACGCCCAGTTTGCCGCCGATGTGCCCGCCAGTGACGCGCAGTTGATGGCTAGCACCCAGCGTCCAGTCACAGAAGCTGCACTGAACGAAGCCTCGGGTGCGCCTGCATGGAAGTCTATCCCGTCCTGGTTTATCTACGGCGATCGCGACTTAAATATTCCCGCAGCAGCGCAGGCTTTCATGGCAGAGCGTGCTAACTCAAAGGAGACAGTCGCTGTGAGCGGTGCGTCCCATGTGGTGATGGTTTCCCATCCAGATGCCGTTGCCGAGCTTATTGAGCACGCTGCGGCTGATAGCTAGAGAAGCATAAACACATTGCGGATGTATGCAACTCGTCTTTTCGCAACTGTTTTGAACTCCATTAGAGAGCGGCTATCTTCTTTGCGTCCTCCAACTAAAACTGGATCACTGGAGAAATGCCGCTCAGATGGTGGTTTTTAACAGTCCGAAGTATAAACATTAACGGATAAGAAAAAACGATGAACATTAACAACGCTGACACCGCAGTGGTCGTTATCGCTCCACAGAATAATGTTTTGAGCGAAACAGGTGTTTCGTCGAGAGAGTTCGAGCGCAACGGTGCGTTAAACCTTGATGGATTTTAGGGTCTGGTGCTGACTGGATCGATCTCTATAAGCCCTTCATTGAGGATGGCAAAACGATCGTGGTCAGTCCCTATAAAGCTTATGGGCCACAAAGCAACGACCTCGTTTTGCAACTGCGTAAACGCAATATCAGCAAAGTCCTTCTGATTGGAATGCTAGCCAACATCTGTGTTGAAGCTCGCCTGCACGGCTTAATCGAGCAAGGATTTGGGATGCTTGTCGTCAAAGATGCAACGGCTGCGCCTCGGCATTCAGAGTTAGGGGACGACTACAAGGCAGCACTGATCAACTTTTGGGTATATCGCCAATGCAGTTCTGTCTACGAACGAAGTTGTAGAAGCAATGGCATGACACCATCATAGGAGATGAAAGTAGGCGCTCCCATACTACCTGGATGGAAACGCAAATGGTGTTGTCCCGGCAACAGATGGGAAATCGGTAGCAGCAGAGTTCGTCGGCGATCGCCAGCATCGTGTTGTTCCAAGCATTGGACATAACCTGCCTCAGAAAGCTCCCACCGCATTCGCTGCTGCAGTCTGAGAACTCGCGTCGAAAAAACCATTGAGACAGTCCGTATGATGCGCGATCGATTTCTCGCACCCTCAAAAAAAATACGCTTAGGTACAACCTGCTCTGAGAGCAAAAATCACTTACTGAAGTTGCGTTCTATGTTGGAATCCATAGCGAATGGTTCAGATGCAGACACTCATCAAGTAACTGCCATCATTTCTCATACAGTGCGCTCAGGACGCGAGCAGGGGTATGAAGAGTGGTTGCACGGTATTGCTACAGATGCTCATAAATTTCAAGGACATTTAGGAGTCAGTGTGATTCGCCCTTGGGATCATGCCCACCCTGAGTATGTAGCAATTGTCAAATTTGATCAGTACAGCAACCTTAAAATTTGGATGGAATCTGATATCCGGAAAGAATGGATTGGGCGATTGCAGCCACTACTTGAAAAACCTGAAGATGTTCAAACTCTGACGGGGCTGGAAACATGGTTTACGCTTTCAAATAAGCTAATGGTTCCACCTCCTCGCTACAAAATGGTGTTAGTGACATGGCTAGGCGTATTTCTTATGCTTCCTATCCCAAACCGTTTGCTAGTACCACTGCTGTCCGAATTTCCCATATTGCTCAAGCAACTGGTCAGCACTGGGTTCAGTGTTGTCCTGCTCACTTACTTCATCATGCCGCACCTAACTCAACTATTTCGTAAATGGCTGTATCCCGTGCTATAAGCTGATGTCTGTTGCAGCACCAAATTAATGTAATCAGGAGTGTAGAATTGTAGTCTTTTACAGTAGTTCTCGATGGATGAAGTATCTGACCTGATAAATGAGTAGAGCATTGCTACTCACTATATTAGCTCTTCCAAAGCCATCCTTGAGAAGTTGAATACAGCAGGGTTGAAAAGTCGTTACAACGGAAGGACTCGGCGAGCGCCAATTGGCATATCGTTTTCCGTGAAGGCTCCTATAACCAGAATGATTTAGTGGCCTTGGCAGTCAACCTTAAAGGCTAGCTTGTAGACCTTATCTGTCTAAGTCTAAGGTAGACGCTCGTTGTGTTCGGGGTGGAGTGAGAATTTTGCTCTTTGAGGTCAATGGATTTGCAACGGACTCCAGGTTCCGCTGCATGGCCGTGATTGCACTCTCAGATAGTGCTTTCCCCTTCACTACTTCCCTTGCCACCTCTGTAATCCGGCTAAGAGGGTGTTTGAAAAGTTAGGGCTTGAGTAAAAAAGCTCACTCCGTGTAGGTTGCAGATGAATGTCAGCAACGCCGGAGTGAGGCTATGAGTAAAGACTACCCCAGCAACTTAACCCGAGCCCAGTACGAACTTCTGAGTGATTTACTGCCCGCCGCCAAGCCCGGTGGCCGTCCGCGAAGCGTGGATTTATGGGAGATTCTCAACGCCATCCTGTATTTACTCGTCGAGGGCGT
>NZ_JAYGIH010000039.1:0-65925 GCF_034932455.1 Leptolyngbya sp. CCNP1308
ATCAACAATCGCTTGAAGCTCATCAAACGCTCTGGCTACGGGTTCAGAAATTTTGAGCGATTCAAATTACGCTGCCTCATTAGCTGGCATTTTCCTACTGCAACTGCATAATCAACCCGGTAGAGCCAAAACTTTATGCGCCACCAGGCTGACGAGAAGCACTTGGCTTTCGACATTTTGTTGCCCGCCACCCGCGACGATATTACCGTCAACGGCAACTACCAGCGCCTGCTTCAGGTGCTGATCAACCTGGTAGGCAACGCCATCAAGTTCACCCACGAGGGCGGCGTCACCATCAGCGCCGAGGTCAAGCCCCAAAAGGTGGAATATCAGGGCAAACCCTGGCCCGGCCTGGCCAAAATTAGCGTGGCTGACACGGGCATCGGCGTTTCGTTAGAAAAGCAGGATCGCTTGTTTCAAAGCTTTAGCCAGGTGGATGGCGATCGCACCCGCCAGTACGGCGGCACCGGCCTGGGGTTAGCGATTTCCCAGCGCTTGGTTGAGGCCATGGGCGGGGTGGTGCAGTTCATCAGCATGGGCGAAGGGCTGGGCTCGACGGTGACATTTACCGCACTGCTGTACCAGGAGCCGGTAGTAATCGACAAAGAGCCGGTGTATCCGCCGAAGTAGAAGGCCTGGTCAGCGGCAGATTAGCTGGGTACAGGACTGAGGTAGGCGGGGCGGGCGGTTTGGGCCTGGGTCAGGGTGCTGTGCACGGCGTCCCAATCTTCGGCGGCAATCAGGGTTTTGAGTTGCTCTAGCTGATGCTGGTACTGGGTCAGGGCATCCAGCAGAGCCGTGCGATTGTGGCGGGCCATGAGGGTGCCGAGGTCAGGGACGCCACCGCCGACGCGACTGGTGTCTTGAAAACCTGAGCTGGCAAGGGTTTGAGCGATCGAGAGAATAGCCGGGTCAGATTCCCCCTGGCAGGCCAAAATCAGGCTGCTGCTCACCATCACCGGCAGGTGCGAGATCCAGGCGACGGCGCGATCGTGCTGATCGGGGTGGCATTGGCAGAGGTTGGCCCCGAGGGTGGTTGCGATCGCCCTCACCCGCTCCAAAGCTTCCGGCTGCGTTGCCACAGTGGGGGTGAGCACATAGGGGCGATCGCGAAACAACCCCGCCTCCGCTACCGCCAGCCCGGCCTCGGCCTTGCCCGCCATTGGGTGCCCGCCCACAAAGCCCGGCCACAGCGCCTCCAGTCTGGGGACAAGTTCCCCCTTCACCGAGGCTACATCGGTTACCACCGCTCCCTCGGATAGGTAGGGGGCGATCGCATCAGCCGTTGCGACCACGGCATCAATCGGGGTGCAGATAAACACCACATCGGCCCCCGCCACCAGAGCCAGATCGGTACCGGCCTCGGTAACGGCCCCCATCGCCAGAGCCTGCTCGGCGGTTTCAGCACGGCGGGCAATGCCGACAACAGGATGACCGTACCGGGTCAAATCGAGCCCCAGCGACCCGCCGATCAGCCCTAAACCAACAATGGCAATGCGTTCCATAGCCCTACCCCTTATCCACAGAAACCCCTATCAGCATATCGGTGGGGGGATACCCAGCGGCCCCAGCAAGGCATCTATGCGACAATAGACGCCTGTAGCCTAAGCTGGGCAACCCTCCGCCTGCTTTGGTCGTCAACTGTTCCCACTGATTCTTTCGAAAGGCAGCGGCGTTTTCCCTGTGATTGAGGCCCAAGTACATCAACAACTGCGCGCGCTGCTGCGGGAATGGGGAGAGCCGAGCTGGCCCCATCACCTGACGCTGGCGCGGCTGGTGGCGCGGGCGCTGCGGCTGCGGCGAAGTGCCCTGATGCAGGTGGGTGGTCTGTCGGCCTACCAGGGCGAGTATCGCCTAAGCTACCTGATTGCGCTAATGCTGTGGCCCGGCCCGGCAGTGGTGGTGGCCCCCGACCCCACGGCTCAGCGGGTGCTAATGGTCGATATTCCTCGGCTGCAAGAAAAGCTGCGACTGCGGAAGCCGGTGCAGCGGGGCAATGGTTGGCCAGGCGACGGGTTCGACGGGCTGCTGATCACTACGCCCGAGGCCTGGCTGGGCGATCGCCTAGAGGGGGGCACCCAGTTCCCCGCCGGCATCCCTACGCTGATCGACGATGCCGACAACCTCGAACTGTGGCTGCACCAGCAGCTCACCGCCGACCTCGCCACCCTCGACTGGACTCACCTGGCCCTGGCCTACCCCGACCACCAGAGCCTCATTCAAGACACCCAGGTGGCCCTGACCCACGCGGCCTTTCAGCGCCCGGCCAACCCCTACCACCGCTACCTACTCGAAGAGGGCGATAGTCAGCAGCTCCAGCGGCTGCACCAGGTGCTGACCGCTAGCCGCGCCAGCGTTCCTCAGGGTGAGGGGCCGATGCCGCCCCGGTGGGCGAAGTTCTGGCAGCGGTTCAGCCCGCCCGACCACCTGCTGTGGTTTTCGGTTGATCGCGATCGCGGCCAAATGGCGCTGCACTGCGCCCCGGTGGAACTGGCTACTGCCATGACCTCGGTGTGGCCCCGCCAGCCGGTGGTGCTGATTGGCGCAGCCCTTGACCCCGACGCCGACGCCGAAAACTTTCGCCAGCGGTTAGGACTGGGCGATCTGACCTGCCTGCAGTTCACCCCCAACCGGCAAAACGACGCCATTCAGCTCTACCTGCCCACCCACCTGCCCCTGCCCAATACCCCCCAGTTCCAGGGGGTGCTGCACCAAGAAATTCGCCGTTTGCTGAGCGTTGGCCGCCCCCAGATCCCCGGCCCCACGGTCATTCTGCTGGATGATTTGCCCCTCAAGGGGCAGCTAGGGGCAAGGCTGGCCGGGGAGTTTGGCTCGCGGGTGCAGGTGGAGAATGCCGCCATCGATGCCAACGGCATTTTGGTCAGCGGCTGGGCGTTTTGGCGGCGACACCAGGGGCTACTGCCGCCCCCGGCACTGCTGATTATTGCGACGCTGCCCCTGCCCTCCTTAGAAAATCCGATGGTGGCGGGGCGGGTGGCCTACCACAAGCGGCGGCGGCAGGACTGGTTTCGGCTGTACCTCTTCCCCACGGCGGTGACGGAGCTGCAGCGGGCTGTGGCCCCCTCGCGGCTCCACGGGGGCACCGTGGCCCTGCTCGACACCCGCGTCCACTACCGCAGCTACGGGGCACAAATTTTAGAGGCGCTGAGCCCGGCGGCCTGCTCGCGATCGCTGCCCACCGCCTGGGATCCCTAGCTGGGGCTTTTGTACTGTCCCCCAATTCGCTATCGTCATAGTAAGCAAGCGATGCATAGCGCGATCGCAACCATCTCAATAACGTGACAGGTAGGACGTGGCAGGGTAGACCCATGGGCGAATCAAAACGACGCAAAGAGCAGCTGGGGGAGAAGTACGGTCAGTCAGAGCCGATTTTGCCCTGGGTGCCCATTACCAAAGAGCAGTCGCAGCAGTTTGTGAAATGGACTGGCCGAGGCACCTGGGGGGCGATCATAGTGGTCATCGCGTTTTGGATCACGCTCCGATTCATTGGCCCCAGCTTAGGCTGGTGGACGCTGGCAGATTAGGGGCTTATACCAATCGTCCACGCGGCACCCCCAACGACAAAAATCTATGTTTTAGAGCAAATCCGAATTACACCCCCCCGATTCCCAACAGGTGAATTTGTAGGGGGCGCATGGCATTCGCCCAGTGGAATTAGGGCAACCAAGCAGGATTCAGCATTACACCAAGTCCAGCTTGGGAGCTGTGTCCAACTCGGGAGCTGATCTGTAGGTTTTCCCCAGGCAGAACTCCACTTCTGGACTTGGATGAGGTTTATTTCAAGGTTTGGAGACAAAACCGGGGTAATTTTCCCGCTAGCGCTAAGAAATCGTAACCAGGGCTTTCCGTCTTCCGTAGATTCTAGGTAGAGTTAGGAAGGTGGTTGCGCGGGAGCTTACGGGTATATGCTGAGTCAACAGCAGTCTGGCCCCCAGCGGGGCGAACCCCTGGTTGAAGGGGTTGCCAAAGATTTCAGTCTAATGATCGATGGGGATGACTCGGCGCTGGCGCTGTCTGAGGTGCTGGTGCCCGTACCGAAGAGCGGCAATCAGTCGTGGCGACTGCTGCTGATTTCGCTACTGAGCTGCTTTGCGGCCAGCGGTGCGGCGATCGGGGCATTTCTGTGGCTGATCAATCTCCCCCCCACCGCCAACTGCGACAATCCGGCCTCGGTGACGACCGATCGCGCCCAGCTATTTTGTGCCCAGGTGGCGGCTGAGTCAGGGGATCTGCCCGATGTGCTAACCGCCCTCGACCTAGCAGGCAGTTGGACTGCTGGGCACCCGCTCTATTACGAAGTACAGCCGCTCGTTGAGCAGTGGTCGTGGGTGGTGCTCAAGGCCGCCGAGCAGGAGCTGCGCAGCAACGGCAGTATGGCGCAGGCCCAGGAACTGGTGAGCCACATTCCGGCGGACAGCCCGGTATTTGCCACTGCCCAGGAGACCATACAGACCTGGCAGGGCGAGTGGGATCAGGGCGAAGCTATTCTGGCCACCGCCCAAACCGCCCTCCAGCAAAAAGATTGGGCCACAGCCTCTCAGCAGGTGCTGGCCCTGGGCCAGATGAACAACTCCCACTGGCGGGTGGGGCAGGTGCAGGCTCTGTCGCGCCAGATTCGCCTAGAGAAGCGGGCGCAGGAGCTATTGGGTGAGGCCGTGGCCACGGCGGCCCCCGGCGGCAGCGATCGCCTGGGTTTGGCCCTGCGCACCGCTAGCCAGATCGACGAGAGCACCTACGCCCGCCAGCAGGTGCAGCCCTACCTCGATCGCTGGAGCGACCTGCTGCTCAAGCTGGGCCAAGACAAGTGGTATGCCTCAGATCTCGACACCGCAATCGACCTGGGCCGCAGCGCCGCCCTCAACCCCAGCCGGGCCAAAGTCGCCCAAGAGCTGATCTGGATCAGCCAGGCCCGCCAAATGGCCCAAAAAAGTCTAACCACCTGGCGCACCTCCCCCGACCAGCTGGTAACGCTCTACCAGGCCATGCTGCTGGCCAACCGGCTGCCCGCCGACAGCCCCTACTATCCCCAGGCCCAGTCAAGCGTGGTGAGCTGGCGCAGCCACATGGGCGAGCTGGCCCGCCTGCAAACCGCCCAGGCCGTGGGGCAGGTGCGCACCAAAGAGACGCTAAAATCGGCCATTGACCAGGCCACCCAGGTGCCCCTAGGGCATCCCCGCCGGGTGCAGGCCCAGACGATGGTGGCCCACTGGCGGCAGGAGATCGAGCGCTTAGAAGATCGTCCCCAGTTAGTGAAAGCCCACGAGCTGGCCAGCGCCAAAACCTTTGACAGCCTCCAGGAGGCGATTCAGACCGCCAGCGGCATCGCCCTTCACCGAGCCCTGCGCAGCGAGGCCCAAGGCTGGATCTACATCTGGAACAACGACATTCAGGTGATGGAAGATCGGCCTTTGCTCAACCGGGCGCGATCGCTGGCTCAGCGGGGCCAGCTTTCCCAGGCCATCGTCGAAGCCAGCGGCATCAAGCCAGGCCGTGCCCTCTACGGGGAGGCTAGAGCTGCGATCGCAGGCTGGCAGGGAGAGATTGCCGCCGCCGAACAGGCCCGCCTGCGAGCCCTCCAGCGAGCTGCCACTCCCCAAGTCAAAGCCGCTGACAGTGGGATCTCTGCCCCGGCTGAGGATCCGACTGCCGAGACTCTCGAAGAGGCTACCTTCCCAGGGGCAGAGGCCCTGCCCCTGGCCCCTGCGCCCGTGAACTCCGACCTGCGCCAGTCCCCATCGCCCCTGCCCGATCGCATTGACACCATCCCCGGCGAGGCGGCTCCGGCTGAGGCCGTGGCCCCCAGGTCGCTGCCGTCGCCCCCAGCCCTAGAAAGTCCTGCGGTTCAGCCCGCCCCGATGGATTTGGCTCCGACCCCACTGCCTGCGGCTCCCCCGGCACCCCTGCCGGTAGCCCCCCCAGCCCCCGCTCCCCTGTCCATAGACCTAGCGCCGGACCCCGCCGCTGCCCCTGATGGAGAACCGCAGGCGGCGACCCCCAAGGCTCCCGCTGTGTCGGTTCAACCCCAGCCCGAAGCCCTGGCGCGATCGCCCCTGGGTTCGCCCCACCGCTCTGCCCCAGCCACCGAGGTACTGGTGATCGGGGCTCTGTACACCGGCTACTGAGCCCTGCTCTAGGAGACTTCACTCCCGTCTATCCGAGCTGGTCAATCTGATCTGGGCGGATCTGCTCCGCCGCGCAGCAGCATCTCCTGGTGATAGATGGCGTTGTTGGCGATCTCCCAGGGAAAGGTAAACGATTCAAACGACTCGCTGGTGATGCGATCGACATCGAGATCGGTGACCACCCGTTTGAGAATGTCGAACAGCGTTTTCCGCAGGGCCTCCAGTTCCTCAAAGGTTTGGGCCTGGTCGATTGCCTCCATCAGCGCCAAAATTTCTAGATTGTAGGTGTCGGCTCGGTTTTTTTGCTTGCCCAGCAGCCACGATCGCAGCTGCCACAGCCCCGAGATGCCCAGTACCCCCACCGACAGCAGCAGGGCCATGGGTTCGGCATACTCCACCAAAAACTCTGGCTCTCCCTGGCGATAAAAGTCTTCGGCACCGGGGTGCAGGGGCAGGCCCAAATCCCCGGAGGTGTCGAGGCGAATCATGGCGGCTCGGGGATAGAGGGCCACTAGCTCGTTGCGGTTTTGGTGCAGGGTGCTGGTCAGGGCATGCACCACCTTGGGGGGCAGAGTCTCGTGGGCCACCAGCAGAGCGTTCACCGCCACCACCGGCAGATCGGTCGAGGGAATCGGCTGCCCGCCGTTGTAGGTGCCCTTCGGAATCACCTGGGCTTCGAGGTAGGGGAGCGACAGCCGCAGGGCATCGACCTGATCGATGGCAACTAGCCGCATGGTGCCGGTTTGCAGCAGGTTGGCCACCGCCGGGTTGCCCAGGGTAATCACTCGAAACAGGGCATCGACCTCCCCTTCGGCCAGGGCCGCCTGCGCCGCATCGACGGGCATGGGTAGAGTGGTCATGGCGTCGGCGGTCAGACCGTAGTGCTGCACCAGCGGCCAAAACAAAGCGTAGGAACCGCTGCCTTCAGGCATGAGCGCCACCCGTTTTCCCCGCAGGTCGGCTACGCCATCAATATCGGCATCGACCCGCGCCAGCAGGTGAAACAGCTCAGGGAACAGCCTCGCCACCGCCCGCACGGGGGGCTGTACCGGGGTATCGCTCTGCACCAGGGCCAGCTGAGCCTGGTCAGTTTTAAGCAAATCCATATTTTGCAGGGAGCCGTTGGTTTCGAGCACTTCAATGGCGATGGTGGGATGGTTGCGGGCCACCACCGTCGCCAGAGCCTGGCTAAAGGCGTAGTATTCGCCCGTGCTACCGCCCGAGGCCAGCACCAGGCGGTAGGTGCGGGTCTGTTCGCGCACCACAAAAAAGGTCGAGGCGACCACCCCCATCAAGCTGAGTACTACCACCGGCAAGACAACCTTTCCCTGCATAGATCTCCTGGGCCGATATAAAATGGGGACTGGCCAATTTTGCTGTGGAACCTAATCCAAGTTCAGCCTAGGATTGGTCGCTTTTTCACTGCAAAACTCACTTCTGGAATTGGATTGGGTTTACACCTATGGCTCTACTCCAAAATTTACCCCAGGTACCCGACACTCTGCGCGGTCGCACCGTCGGTCGCAACTTTCAGGCGGTATTTTTGCTGGCCCTGGTGTCAGTGCTGCTGCTGGGGGCTTTTGGGCTGCGGCTGTTTCAGCTCCAAGTGGTGGAGGGCGATCGCAACCGTCAGCTGGCCGACACCAACCGCATTCGACTGGTGCCCAAGCGCCCGGCTCGCGGCACCATTTTTGACCGCAACGGCAAAATTCTCGCCGGTAGCCGCCTGTCGCATACCGTGTCAATCTGGCCGATTGCCCTGCCCCGTGACCAGTGGCCCATGGTGATTAGCCGCCTGTCGCAGGTGCTCAACATGCCCCCCGACGAAATTCAAAAGCGCCTAGAGCAGGCGGGCTACGAGTCGATTGAGTCGATTACCATTGCCCGGGGCATTAGCCCGGCCCAGGCCACGGCTCTGGCCGAATACACCAACGAGCTGCCGGGGGTGCGGCTAGAGGCCGAGGCGGTGCGCAACTACCCCAACGGCGATCTGGCCGCCCACGTGATTGGCTATACGGGCGAACTCACCGACGAGCAGCTCAAGGCTCGCCGCGAGCAGGGCTATCGTCTGGGGGATGTGGTGGGGCAAATGGGGGCCGAGTCGGCCTTTGAGAGCACGCTCCACGGAGCCTGGGGCGGTCAGCAGGTCGAGGTCGATAGCGCTGGCCGCATTATTAGCATTTTGGGCGACAAACCCGCCGTGGCCGGTAAAGACATTCAGCTCACCATCGACATTGAGCTACAGCGGGCGGCGGAGGCGGCCCTGGGCACCCGCGAGGGGGCGATCGTCGCCATTGACCCGCGCAATGGTGCTGTATTGGCCATGGCCAGTTGGCCCACCTACGACCCCAATATTTTCACCACCCGCATTACCGAGGCCCAGTGGCAGCAGCTCCAGGGGGCCGATCACCCGTTCCTCAACCGATCGCTGCAAGCCTTTCCCCCGGCCAGCACCTTCAAGATTGTCACCACGGCGGCGGCTATAGAGTCGGGCAAATACGATCCGGGTACTGTGCTGCCCACCTATCCCTACATTCAGGTGGGGGGCATTCAGTTTGGCGACTGGAACCGAGCGGGCTTTGGCCCCTTGGGCTTTACCGGGGCGATGGCCTGGAGTAGCGACACCTTTTTCTATCAGGTAGCCATGCGCCTGGGTGGCCCCACCCTGATTGAGATGACCCGCCGCTTTGGCTTTGGCCGCAAAACCGGCATTGAGCTGGGAGCCGAAGAGAGCGCTGGTTTAGTACCCGACGACGCCTGGAAGCGCGACGCTATGGATACTCCCTGGGTGATTGGCGACGCCATCAACATGTCGATCGGCCAGGGGTTTATGCAGGCTACTCCCCTGCAGGTGGCCAATATGTTTGCGGTGGCTGCTAATAACGGCTACAACGTCAAGCCCCACCTGCTCAAAGATAATGAAGAGCACCGCAATTGGAAAGAGTCTTTGGAGCTGAGCGATGTGACCGTTGACATCCTCCACCGGGGGCTGCGGCAGGTGATTACAGGCGGCACGGGCCAGAGCCTCAACGTGCCCCACCTGCCTCCCCTGGCGGGTAAAAGTGGCACCGCCGAAGCACCGCCGGGGCTATCCCACGCCTGGTTTGGAGCCTACGCCCCGATGGAAAATCCCGAAGTGGTGGTGGTTGCCTTTGCCGAACATTCCGGTGGCGGCGGTGGTAAGGTGGCGGCTCCCATGGTGTTACAGGTTTTAGAAGCCTACTTCAAAGCCGACCAAAATGCGGCGGCGGCAGCCCCCTAGGTGCGGCTAGCCAGGCTAAAGTCGCGGAAGTGCTTGGCCTGAGCCTCGATGCGGCAGGCGAGGCGATCGCACACCAAGCCGCACAGATCAAAAATCAGCTCGTCGGCAACGCTGTAGTAAGCGGAGGTGCCCTCGGTGCGGCGGCTGAGAATGCCGGCCTGGAGCATCACCTTGAGGTGCTTGGAGACATTGGCCTGGCTGGTTTGGGTGGCCTCAACTAGCTCCTGCACGCATTTTTCACCCTCTCGCAGCAGATTGAGAATTCGCAGCCGCATCGGCTCGCTGAGTACGCTGAAATACTCTGCTACCTGCTGCACAACTTCAACTGAAACCGGTTCTACAGAATCCATCGGGGTTTAGGGGGTAGGCTCGGGTGTGCGCGAACGATTCTTAGTAATCTTAACAACTATTGTATTTTTGCAGTTATCCATAGCGATACAGTCATCAAATCTTGTCAATTGCTTAGCCCTGATCCCCGTGGGGTTTAGGCAAACTTCAGGCAACGAGATTTTGCCGAGACCTTGGGCCATGGCCCCCGCCGTGAGATTCTTAAAGATAGCGTTCACCCACCCTGAGGATTGCTGTGAAAGCCATTACCCTGCTTGGATCAACTGGGTCTATCGGTACCCAGACCCTCGATATTTTAGAGCACCACCCCGACCAGTTTCGCCTGGTGGGCATTGCCGCAGGGAACAATGTAGCGCTGCTGGCCCAGCAGGTGCGCCAGTTTAAGCCCGAGATTGTTGCCATCTGCAACCCCGATAAGCTGGGTGAACTGCGCGATGCCCTGGCAGGCATGGAGCCGATGCCTCAAATTTTGGCGGGCGACGACGGCATTATGGAAGTGGCTCGCTACGGTGACGCTGAGGCCGTAGTGACAGGCATTGTTGGCTGCGCTGGGCTGCTGCCGACCCTGGCGGCGATCGAGGCGGGCAAAGACATCGCCCTGGCCAACAAAGAAACATTAATTGCCGGTGGCCCCGCCGTGCTGCCCCTGGTCGAAAAGCACGGCGTCAAACTGCTGCCCGCCGACTCCGAGCACTCCGCCATTTTCCAGTGCCTCCAGGGGGTGCCCAGGGATGGCCTGCGGCGAATTTTGCTGACCGCTTCGGGTGGGGCCTTTCGCGACTGGCCGGTGGAAAAGCTGGCCCAGGTGACGGTGGCCGACGCCCTCAAGCACCCCAACTGGTCGATGGGCCGTAAGATCACGGTGGATTCGGCCACGCTGATGAACAAAGGTCTAGAGGTGATCGAGGCCCACTACCTGTTTGGCATGGACTACGACCAGATCGACATCGTCATCCATCCCCAGAGCATTATTCACTCGCTGATTGAGCTGCAAGACACGTCGGTGCTGGCCCAGCTGGGCTGGCCCGACATGCGCCTGCCGCTGCTCTACGCTCTCTCCTGGCCCGATCGCATCTACACCGACTGGGAACCCCTCGACCTCGTCAAAGCGGGCGATCTCACCTTCCGCGAGCCCGACCACGCCAAGTACCCCTGTATGGATCTGGCCTACGCCGCCGGGCGCGCGGGCGGCACGATGACCGCTGTGCTCAATGCCGCCAACGAGCAGGCGGTGGCGCTATTCTTAGACGAGAAGATCCATTTCTTAGAAATTCCTAAGGTGATTGAGGGGGTGTGCGATCGCCACCGCTCCCACAACGTCACCCAGCCGGTGCTGGCCGACATTCTCGCTGCCGACCAGTGGGCCAGGGCCGAGGCTACCAGCGTTAGCGAGTCGTTGACCTCAGCCACTGTCGTTTCAATGGGATAGGAGGGCACCCGTGGAGCTGCTGATTGTACTGGGGGCGATCGTGATTGCGATCGTGGTGTTTGGCTGGGTGTTTAAGCTGATCAAAAACACCATTCAAACGGTGCTGCTGGTGGCCTTTTTGCTGCTGGCACTCTACTTCCTCTTTGGCATCGGCCCCGACGCCATATGGAATCAAATTCAACTTTGGCTCAGTGGCGGGCAAAATCGTTAGGTTAGCCTAGCCAGGCACAATTTGAGCTTGGCGAGCTGCTAACCACCGGGCTAGCGATCGCTGACTTTCGCTACTGCGCCTGCCAGCCAGCAATCCTTCGGTACCAATATGTTCATCTAGCTGCGGCCATTCTATGGCGTAGCCATCGCCCAGCAGTTGCCAGTCGCTTCTTTCTTGGGGAGACCCATGCAGCAACCGAGGATACCAATCTAGGGGAATCGCCAGGCTGCGACCATCGGCCAACTCAACCACCAGTTTTTCATGGTCTATACCTACGGAGGTGGCGAGAGGTTCGGTTTCAAGGATCAAAGTAGTCATGCCAGGCCTCTAGAAGACTGTCTTGGTTTTCCTCGACAATTTCGGCAATCTTATTGAGTTCGTAGTCTTTGAAGCCACGATTTTTCTCTAATGTAACTGGGCTGAGCCAAAATTTGGCGATCTGGCGATCGCGCTTAACGTGAATATGAGCGGGTTCACCGCGATCGGAGCTGAAGAAGATAAAGCTGTAAGGCCCGACCTGAAGCACGGTAGGCATCGGCAATACTTTGGGTGAGAGAAATTCCAAAAGCTAGGCAAAACCCTAGTTTAGGAAGCCTAAATAATCAACAGGACGCTGCGTTGATTAAGCAAATACCACGGTGCGGTTGCCGTAGACCAAGGTGCGGTTTTGCAGGTGCAGCCGCACGGCGCGGGCCAGCACAATGCGCTCCACATCTTTGCCCTTGCGGATCAGTTCCTTCACGTCGTCGCGGTGGCTGATACGCACCACGTCTTGCTCGATGATTGGGCCTTCGTCGAGGTCGCTGGTGACGTAGTGGGCAGTGGCCCCGATGATTTTGACTCCCCGCTGAAAGGCGCGCTGGTAGGGGTTGGCCCCCATAAAAGCGGGCAAAAACGAGTGGTGAATGTTGATGACGCGATCGTACTGGCTGAGGAAATCTGAGCTGAGCACCTGCATATATTTAGCCAGCACCACCAGGTCAATGTTGTAGGTCTTGAGCAGCTCTAGCTGCCGCTGTTCTTGCTCGGCCTTGGTGTCTTTGGTCATGGGCAGGTGCTCAAAGGCGATGCCGAACTGGTCGGCGATAGGTTTGAGGTGGGGGTGATTGCTGACAATGAGCGCAATTTCGGCCTTGAACTCGCCCGCTTTGTGTCGCCAGAGCAGGTCGAGCAGGCAGTGGTCTTGGTGACTGACCCAGATCGACAGGCGGGGCACGGCGTCGGAGAAGTGGAGCTGCCAGGTAGCGCCAAGGGGTTGGGCGATCGCACCAAACGCCGCACCAATGATCTCCCTGGGCAGGTTAAACCCCTCTAGCTCCCACTCGATGCGCGATAAAAACAGCCCTGCTTCAGGGTCGCGGTGCTGGTCGGCGTGGAGAATATTGCCGCCGTTGGCGTAGATAAAGTTGGCAATCTTGGCCACTAGACCCTTTTGGTCTGGGCAAGAAAACAGCAAAATGGCGGTGGGAGAGCCCATGGGGAGAAAGATTAGAAGAAGAAAAAACGAAAAATGAAGAGAACTTAGGAATTGCGAAAAGCCTGCTTTGCAGACGTAGGGTGGGCATTGCCCACCAGCCACATCTATGTCATTCAGCCCGCAATGGAATGCACGAAACGTGGGACGGCCCTAGGCTAGCACCGCTTACCAGCTACATCCATGCCATTCAGCCCTTGATCGTGCGCCATGAATGGCTGGCTTAGCCTAACATCTGCGACCACGATCAGTTGGTAGCTTCAGGAGCGGGGGCCGTCGGCGCGGGCGCAGGCTGAGATTCGTTTGCTGGGGGCTCTACAGTAGGTGCCGGGGCGGGAGGAGATGCCGCTGGTGTGCTGCTTTCTGGGGTTGAGCTGGCCCCCGGATTATCTGAGGCCGGGGTTTCCACCGGCATCTTCCACTCGGCGAGGGGGCGGTTGATGCCGTTGGCCACGTCGCGGGTGACGACGAGGACAGAGTATTCGGTTCCCTCGGCTGGGGGCCAGGGATCGGGGTCTACTACGGCGTAGTTGGCGCTGCCGCTAAAGTCGGGGCCACCTAAAATCAGCTCGTGCTCGGTGCCGTCCTTGAGGGTGGCGGTGACGATGCCGAGGGGGGCGTTAAAACCAAAGTCGGTGGCCTGGTCGGCCTGCATGGTGACGGTTTGCAGGGGCGAGTCGGTGTTGAGGCGGCTGAGAAGAAAGGCGATCGCCCCCGGTTCCGCCAGGGCTTCGTCCGGCGCTGTCATTTGCCAGGTCTCGTCGTCGCCCTGCTCAAAGACCAGGGTTTCGTCGCCGCGATCGACGGTGAGGGTGGCAACATCAGTTTCTTCAAAGGTGAAGATGGGCGCGGTGGAGGTGGTATCGGTGGCGGATTCGGGGGACTGCGAGCGCTGCGACTCAGCAATCAGCACCCCGGCCCCCAGCAAAAAGGCCACCCCAACCAGCATTACCGTACTGCGCTTAAACTTCATACCCGCTTACCAAAACTCTCAGGTCGTAGGACAGATCCTGCTGTGCTGATCCATCCTACGACCTGAGAGGTAGCTTGATAGGCATGTTCATCAGGAACTTTTGTTGTCTTTCACTCTAATGAAGTGCTGTCTGTTCTCCTCAATAAGGGGAGAACACAACAGCGATTAGGCTACCGAGAGAGCAGCGGCGGGAGCCGTTGAGGTAGAGAGCTGAGCAAGAATGCCGTTGACGTTGGTTTTGGCATCGCCAAACAGCATCAGCGTGTTGTCGTTAAAGAAAAGGGGATTTTCGACCCCGGCGTAGCCCGACGACATGCCGCGCTTGAGCACCACCACCGTACTGGCTTCCCACACCTCCATCACGGGCATACCAGCAATGGGGCTGTTGGGATCATTTTTGGCGCTGGGGTTCACCGTGTCGTTGGCCCCAACCACCAGCACCACATCGGTGTGGGGTAGGTCGTCGTTGATCTCGTCCATTTCGAGCACGATGTCGTAGGGCACGTTGGCCTCGGCCAGCAGCACATTCATGTGGCCAGGCATGCGGCCCGCCACGGGGTGAATGCCGAACCGCACCTGTTTGCCCTGGGCGCGGAGCAGGCGGGTGATCTCGGCCACGGCGTGCTGGGCCTGGGCCACGGCCATACCGTAGCCGGGGACGATCACCACGCTCTGGGCGGTATCGAGCAGATCGACCACTTCACCTGTGGTGGTGCTGGTGGCGCTGCCCTCAATAGCCGCCGCCTTGCCACCACTAGCCGTTTCGCCAAAGCCGCCCAGCACCACATTGATAAAGGAGCGGTTCATGCCCTTGCACATGATGTAGCTGAGAATCGCGCCGCTGCTGCCCACCAGCGCCCCGGTGATGATCAGCAGGTCGTTGTTGAGCATAAAGCCCGCCGCCGCCGAGGCCAGACCCGAATAGCTGTTGAGCAGCGAGATCACCACGGCCATGTCGGCCCCGCCGATCGCCATCACGATCACAATGCCGAAGATGCCTGCGATCGCCGTCATCGCCCCCAACGCAATCAGCGGCGTAGTGCCAACCCCCGTCAGGAAGGGGAAGCCTAGAGCGGCGATCGCCCCCAGCATCCCCAAGGTCAGCACATGGCGGGCGGGCAGCAGCACCGCTCGGCTCGGCACCCAGCCCCGCAGCTTGGCCACCGCAATCATCGACCCGGTGAAGGTGACAATGCCAATGAATACGCCAATGAAAATCTCCACCCGGTGGACGGTCACATCCCCACCCGTGAGCGCCGCACTGGGCTGGAGGTATTCGGCAAAGCCCACCAGCACGGCGGCCAGACCCACAAAGCTGTTGAGCAGCGCCACCATCTCGGGCATGTCGGTCATCGCCACGCGGGAGGCGGCCAGCGCCCCCACCATCACCCCCAGGCCAATGGAGCCAAGTTGAATCGGGTAGCCCTGGCTGATGAACGCAGTAGCAGCAAAGGCAACGGCCATACCGACTATGCCCAGCAGGTTGCCCCGCTTGGCACTTTCCGGCTGCGACAGCCCCGCCAGGCTGAGAATGAACAGAGCGCTAGCGGCGATGTAGGCGGTGGTTACGAGGTTATTTTCCATGGGGTAGGAGAATGGGGATGAGGGCAAATTTTGAACTTTGAATTTTGCATTTTGAACTTTGAATTCAAAATGCAAAATTCAAAAAGAATTACTTATGAAACATATTCAACATGCGCTGGGAAACCATGAAGCCCCCGGCGATATTGACGGTGCCGAGGAAGAGGGCGATCGCCCCCAAAATCGTCATGGGTGAGGTGATGTCGCCAGAGATCTGGAGCATGCCGCCGATGATAATGATGCCGCTGATGGCGTTGGTGACGCTCATCAGGGGGGTGTGCAGGGAGGGGGACACATCCCAGATCACCTTCCAGCCGAGGAAACTGGCGAGGACGAAGACGGTTAGGTGGGTGATGAAGGAGGCCGGTGCCCAGAGGCCGATGGCGACGACCAATCCGCCCAGGAGGAGAGGCCAGAGGAGCTGGCTGAGGGGGGACTTGGCGGCGGGGATTTCCTCGGAGGTGGGGGAGGTAGGGGAGGTGGGGGCAGCGCTGGGGGCCGGGGTCTCGACCTTGGGGGGCGGCCAGGTGACCTGGCCGTTGTGGATGACGGTGGTGGCGCGGATTACCTGGTCTTCCATATTGATGGAGAACTTTTCGGCTCCGCCCAGGTCGCTGAGTAGGTGCACCAGGTTGTTGCCGTAGAGCTGGCTAGCCTGAGAGGCCATACGGCTGGGCAGGTCGGTGAGGCCAATGATGGTGACGCCGTTGTGGGAGATTACCTGGCCGGGCTGGGTCACTTCGCAGTTGCCGCCCTGCTCGGCAGCGAGATCTACCACCACTGAACCCGGCTTCATGCTCTCGACCATCTCCTGGGTGATCAGCAGAGGCGCGGGCTTGCCGGGGATCAGCGCCGTGGTGATGATGATATCGACATCCTTGGCCTGCTGAGCAAACAGGGCCATTTCGGCAGCGATAAAGGCCGGGCTCATCACCTTGGCGTAGCCACCTTCGCCGCTGCCGTCTTCGGTTTCATCAAAGTGCAGTTCGAGAAATTCGGCACCAAGGCTTTGCACCTGCTCTTTGACCACTAAGCGGGTGTCGAAGGCTTTGACAATCGCCCCCAAACTCTTGGCCGCACCGATCGCCGCTAGACCAGCCACGCCGACGCCAATCACCATCACCTTAGCCGGGGGCATCTTGCCTGCGGCGGTGATCTGCCCGGTAAAGCAGCGGCCAAAGTGGTGGGCCGCTTCAATTACCGCCCGGTAGCCGCCGATGTTGGCCATGGAGCTGAGGGCGTCGAGCTTCTGGGCGCGGGAGATGCGGGGCACCGAATCCATCGCCAGCACCGTGCCGCCCTGCTCGGCCATTTGGGCCAGCAAATCTGGGTTTTGGGCGGGCCAAATGAAGCTGGCCAGGGTGGTGCTGGGCTTAATTAAGGTGGCTTCATGGCGGTCGAGATCGGGGTGGTGCTGGGGCGATCGCACCTTGAGCACCACATTGGCGGCGTCCCAAAGACTGGCGGCATCGGGCATGATTTGGCAGCCTGCGGCCTCGTAGGCGCTGTCGGTAAAGCTAGCCCCGGCCCCGGCCTGGGTTTCAACCAGTACCTCAAAGCCTAGCTTTTGCAGTTTCTTGGCGGTGTCGGGGGTGGCGGCGACCCGCTGTTCGCCTGCAAATACCTCCTTGGGGATGCCAACTTTAAACCCTGAGGGGGCGGCATCAGCAGGAGCGGCCATAGAACTATCTTTGGGTGCTGCAATGGTCATAGGTGGTTATAGGAGAAATGGCCTTAAACAACAAAGATGCGGGCAGTGAACGGAGCCAACGCGATAAAAAAGACCCGACCTCAGCACTCAATAAAATGGGATCGAAGGTGGGTAAATTGTGCGACAGAATATGCGGCAAAATTTAGGGGCGATCAGCGACGGAGCTGTGCGCTGGGGGCGCGATCGCCCCGGCGATCGAAGGTGCTTTGAGAAATGGCAAAAAACCTGTACTAAGGGGGCAGTCTCCAGCTAAGCTAGGGTGATTGACAGAGTTGGCGACAGTCTAAACGCTCCCATTCTGAACGTATTTTCTACAGAATTGCCATAACGCGCCGACTAATACAATCTCCCCTGGCTTCCCAAATCGCCTGGATATTCAGATTGTTTTTTGATTTCGACTTTGGTTTCAACGCAGGACAACAACTTGCGGCAACAATCTGGCAGAGCGGCTTGGCAGAAAATTCCCTTGTCCCATTCTCTGGCATGGTAAAAGGGCTGCCCACCTCAAGGCAGAAAACTTCAAGAATGTTTTATATCTGCTAAAGCTTTATCGGTCAATTGTCAGCGGTAGAAGATATAGCGATGGCCATTACGCTTAGGACACCTGCTTTTGCCCTTTGACGAGACCTGGGACAGCGCAATGGCCATAACATCTTTTTTTGTTGCAAAACTAGTCGCACCTGCCCCAAATTAAAAATCCTGTAGTAGAAACTCTGCCAATTCTAAAAATCCGGCCACCTCGGCAGCCTGGGTAACATAGGTAGGGCGATAGGTGAGGTGAGGCCAATAGTCCGCCACGTTGGCCACCCCCACCGACTGGGGAAACAGGGCCGGATCAAACATGCTCTGGTCGTTAGGGCTGTCTCCTACAGTCAACACCTCGGCGGTGGAGACGGGGGCAAAGTGGCGTTCGATCGCCCGCTTCAACCCCGCCGCTTTCGACTGGCCCACTGTAAACAGGTGGCACTGCACCGTGCTGTAGGTAAACCCCCAGCCCAACGACTGACAGATCTGAGCCATTTCATCCAGGTCGGCCTGGGTGAACCCCTCAAGGTCGAAGGTCCAGTCGGTGAGGCGAAAGCGGTTGTCGTTGGACTCATGCAGCTGGGGCCACCGCCACTGGAGCTGGGTAAAGGCCTCGTGCAGCCGCTGGCGATGGGCCACCAGGTCGGGAATTTCAACTAAGGGCTCAGGCGGGCCATCGGGGGGAAAGTAAATGCCGCCGTTTTCGGCCATGGCCCCGGCTACGGGTAGATAGTGGGCCAGGCCATTCACCCAGCCCGCCGATCGCCCCGTGACGATCATCACCGGCAGCCCTGCCGACTGGAGCTGCTCTAGCCCTTGCAGCAGGGCGGGGGTAAACTTGCCCGCGTGGGTAAGGGTGCCATCCATATCGGTGGCCAGCAGCTGGGGTCGGGGTGAAAACCCGTGGCTAGGTAATGGTTGAACTTCGCCCATTGAGTTTACACTTTGGGGTTACTGTGGACAGGTCAGGATGGCCTAATGCACGCTATGAGCACGTTAGCACCCGATCAACGCAACTACTACTATCTATTGGAAGGGGGTCGAGCAGGGGTGCACAAGCCCATTTTGGCGGCCCTCTACGCCGTTCACAGTCAGCCCCAGCTCACCGATGGCGAAACGGGTTTGGGTATTGCCCCGGTGAACCAGGTGGATATGGGCGAGGTCGATACCTTTGCTACCCAGGTGCAGTATGCGGCCAACACCCTGCGCAGCCTCACCAACGGGCTAGCTGAGCAGGGCTGGAGCGGGGCCGACATTTGGGATGCCAGCGTGGGGCGCTACAGCGATCGCTTTCTGCAAGTGGTGGCCAAGGGTTTTACGCCAGCGGAGGGCGATCGCGACGCCGCCCAGCTCGAACCCACCGACCCCGCCGCCCTGCTCCAGGCCTACCTCGAAGACATCAGCACCGACTACAGCGGGGCGCAGCTGCCCCAGAATTTGGGCCAGCTCGACCCGGCCCTACTGGCCTTTGCCGAACGGGTGCCGCCCAACTACGGACGGCTCGACTTTCAGCGCCAGGCCATGGTGGAGGCGGTGCGGCTGTGGCGGCAGCTCAACACGGCGGAAGCGGTGTACGACGCCCTCAGCGTGCCGGTGGTTGACCAGGTGCCCGATGAGGCGGCCCTAGACAATGCCCTGGTGGCTTTTATGCAGTCGGCAGCGCGCTACTACGCAGGCTACCCCAACCAGCGGGAGGCGCTGATTCGCCTGGTGCAGCTGTGGCGGGCGATGGATGCGCGGGAAGAGGCGATCGCCTGGCTGCTCACCCACGACCCCTTCGCCAATGAGACCAACCTGGAGATCATTGACCCGGCGCTGATCGCCTTTGTGCAAAAAATTCCCGATCTCTACAATGGTCAGGGCGATCTGCGCTTTGCGCTGACCGAGGGCTACCGCCGCTGGTTTGGCCTCGACTCGCGCACTGCCGCCATTCAGCGGCTGGGGGTCAACCCCGACGACCTGGCACAAAACGTCGACAACCAGGCTGCCTTGGTGATGACCGCCCGCACCCTCGATCGCGCCCTGCTCGACTTTGCGGCCACTATTCCCACCACCTACACCCCCACCGAAGACCAGCGGGAGGCGCTAATTCGCCTGGTGCAGGTCTGGCGGCGGCTGGAGGGGCGCATTCCTGCGATTCAGTCGCTGTTTGAAGATCTGCGGCGGCTAGAGCGGGCCGCCCCCTCGTCGCCCGAGGCCATGCCCGCTCCAGTACCTGCGCCCCAGCCGCCGCGCCCCCTGCGGTGGACGCCCAACAATATTCAGCTCGACGCCAGCATTGTGCCCAACGGCAACTTTACCTGGTCGGAAGCGACCCGTGGCGGTGCCCGCATGCCCCCCAACCAGGCCACGGTGGATGCCATGGTGCGCATTGCCGCCCTGGCCCAGCAGGCCCGCGATCGCATCGGTCGGCCCTTTCTAATTACCAGTTGGTATCGCCCGGCTGAGATCAATCGCCGCGTGGGCGGAGCCTCCCGCAGCCGCCACATTGTGGGCGATGCCATCGACTTTTACTGCCTGGGGCTGACTGGGAACCAAGTTTATTGGGCGCTGGATCCCTGGTGGCCGGGGGGGCTGGGGCGCTACAGCCAGTTCCCGGCGCTGGTGCATTTGGATGCGCGGGGGTCTAAGGCGCGGTGGATGCATTAGGGGCGTAGGGGCAGACCCACGTTTCTGCCCTCGAGAATTTTGGATTGGCGATTTTGGATTTTGGCAAGGTAGCGTGGGTTTTCAAAACTCATCTGGGTTAGCGCAAGGAGACTTATGCGACCCACGGTTCAAGGAAGATGGCGACTTATGACGGCTAGCGATCGCACCGTGACGGGGGCTGAGCTGTGGGCCTGGCGTGAACAGGCGCTGGCAGAGGCCCGGTTGGCGGGAGTTGACGCCGACGAGGTGGACTGGCTGCTGATGGCGGTGGCGGAGGTGGATCGGCTATCGCTGCGGCTGGGCACGGTGCAACAGCGCGCGAAAATCCCACTTTGTTATCCTCTAGCCGAATTGGATCGTCGCTGGCGGCAGCGCCTCACGGAGCGCACCCCTGTGCAGTACCTGGTGGGTGAAACTCCCTGGCGCGACCTGATGCTAACCGTGTCTCCGGCGGTGCTGATCCCCCGTCCTGAAACGGAGCTGATCATTGATCTGGCCGAGATGGCGATCGCCCTAGGCCCCAACGGGGATCAGCTGGCCCAGGGCATTTGGGTAGATATGGGAACTGGGAGCGGCGCGATCGCCCTAGGCCTCGCCCAAGCCTTTCCATTAGCTCAAATCCTAGCGGTGGATTTTAGTGCTGAGGCACTGGCGATCGCCCAGGTGAACTCAGCTAGGGCGGGGTTGAGCGATCGCGTCACCTTCTACCAGGGTTCTTGGTTTGAACCGCTGAATGCCTATCGATCTCAGCTCAGCGCAGTGGTGTCGAACCCACCCTATATTCCCTCGGCGCTGCTACCGACCCTGCAACCCGAGGTGATCAACCACGAACCCGCCAGTGCTTTAGATGGGGGCAACGATGGCCTGGATGATCTCCGCCTTCTCACCGCTCAGGCTCCCGAATTCCTCGTGCCGGGAGGTCTTTGGCTGGTGGAAATGATGGCGGGTCAGGGGGAATCAGTTCGAGAACTGCTCGAAGCGCAGGGATGCTATCGCGACATTCAAATATGTCTGGATTTGGCGGGGCGCGATCGCTTTGTGCAGGCAATCTACGCCCCTTAACTCCATTCTCAAATCCAGGCACCCTGTAGGGGCAAACAGCGTTTGCTCTAACCAAACCCTAGCGATCGCGCAGATTGCGCTGGTATTCCCAGAAGCGCTGCCACCAGTCGGCGGGCTCATCCTTGGGGCCGTCGTGCTCGGTGGGGCGATCGCTGGGGCCATCCACCACCAGGCTGCCCACGTAGTCGGCCTCGGCGTAGACGCGATCGATCTGCTCGCGAATTTCGGCCATGTCAGCCTCCGACACCACGCCGTTGCTGGTGGCTTTGTAAAACTGCACCGTAACCCGAATTGGGTAGTCTGGGTCGCGCTCGATCGCCAGGTTGTCGATTTCGGTAAACGGCCCCTCCACCGCGCCATGGCCGATGACGGCAGCCTCCACATCGCTGGGGGCGCGGCTTGCCTCCATGGCAGGGGCAGCCGCTAGGGGGGCAAGCATGCCATCAAAAGATGACTGCCCCATGGGTGCTCGCTGCTTGAGGGGCACCTGAATCAGCAGCACCATATTCAGCCCCTCGGTGTCGTCCTCAGCGGCTTCCCCAGGTCGCTCGGCTGGATTCTCCACCACCTGAAAATCGCTGAGGCGCTGGCCCGTAAAGCTAGCCCGTTCGCCATTTTTGTTGAAAAACAGGCGCTGGCCCCAGGTTTGCCCGGCCTCAAAGCCATCGCGCTGGTTGTCGATCACCGTGACGCTGGTGCCCTCGCGGGTGGCAAGAATGGTCAGCACCGCCGGGTCGCCGGGGCGCGACTGATAGTTGAACAGCACCGGGTTAAACGTGGCCATACCCTCTTGGGGAATTGGCAAAAAGCAGGCCTGGGCGCTGACCAGCACGTGGCTGTCGCGCTGGGGGGCGAGGAGCGATCGCCCCCGTCCACTCCAAGAATCTGGGGTGTTGAGGTAGCTCCGCAGATCTCCCAGCACCTCACTCAGAGCCACCCGGCGCAGGTCTTCGCCTTTCTCGTTGCCCACCTGCAAAAAGAAGCTGTCTAGGGGAATGTCGGCGCTGATGTCTTCAAAATTGGGATGGCGAATCACCGGCATCAGGTGCAGCTGGTGCTGCCTGCTCACAGGATCTTGCTGCTGCACCTGAATGGTCATGTCGCTAATGTTGGGGCCAACGGAGGAGCCGTAGAAGCGCCCGGTGTCTTCCCAGGTGACGTTGAGCACGTTTAGGTTAAAAGATTCTGCCAGCTGGCGGGCGATGGGGTCGTGCACCATCGCCTGGGTGCGCTCGATGACTTGGCGATAGCGGTCAAAGGCCTGGCGCTGCACAATCGGCGGCATCGGAGAGTTTTCCGTAGCGTTGGCGTTGGGGTTAGGCGCGATCGGATCCCAGGCCTGGGTTGGGACAGCGAGGGCCAGGGGCAGGGCTCCTGCCGCCATTGCGCCCAGTAACCAAGTCTTCCAGCGGTGTTCCATCCTCAGGCCCTCTCAAAGCTATGCCCCTAACCTACGCGCCGGAATGGGCCATCTCAGGACGGTTACAAAAACTGAAACTGCGCCTGAGGTCAAGTTTTATACTGCACTATTTACCTGAACCACAAGCCCATGGGGGTGAACGCTGATTTGAAGGGTGGCTAGGGCGGTGGCGATCGCATCTGCCAATCCCAGATCATCAGCCCTATTCGTTGTCGTCACCGCAATCACCTTGGCCCCGGCAGCCTTGGCTGACGCTACCCCGGCAGGGGCATCTTCAATTACCAGGCAATTGGCGGGGGCTACTCCCATACGCTCAGCCGCCAGCAGATAGGGATCGGGTGCTGGCTTGCCCCGCTGCACATCGTCGGCAGTCACCATCACCATGGGCTCTGACAGCCCTAGATGCGGGAAGCGAATCGATACCGTGCGGCGGGTGCCGCTAGTGGCCACCCCCCAGCGATCGCGCGGTAGCCCAGCCAAAAGTTCTTTCGCGCCTGGGTAGAGCACTAGCCCATTAGTGTCGTCAGCCTCGGCGGTTTCCTTAAGGTGAGCCTCCTGAGCAGCATTCACGTGGGGTGCAACCTGGCGAATGGTTTCTACCGTGGGCCGACCATGGTGAATGCGAGCGATCGTGTCGTAGTCAACTCCGTGGCGATCGGCCCAGGTTCGCCAGTGGCGATCGGCCACCGGGTCGGAGTTGATCAGCACCCCATCGACATCAAAGATGATCGCCTGGCAGAGAAAATCCATAAGTGCGGGTGCATAAACGCTACGAGCCATTGTAGGTTCCCCAGGTTAAGCACCGGGTGGCTGGAGGAATGCGATCGCGCCCCAGCGTTCTTTAAATGAACAGTTAGCTCTCGCCCGACTCTTGAAGTATGCGATCGTATAACGTTTGACCGATACGAAAACCCGCTTCAAACAACAAGCGATCTAAAAGCGGTTTTGTCGCGGGGATCAGTCTTTGGTGTTTTGCATTCACTAAAATGCCCAAAATCCCTCGAATTTTAATGTTGTACTGTGAGGCAATGCTCCGGCCCAGACGTTCGTCGATCAGGAGGCGATCGGCGCTGATATCAACGGCTAGGGCAATGGCAGCTGCCTCACCAGGATCAAGCAATTGGTTTAACGTTTGGATAATCTGAGTATTTTGAGGCGTCTGTACTTCTAACCATCTAGCTTCTATCACATTTGAGATGATCGGCTGAATCGCTTGAAAACGTATCAGTTCATCGTAAACAGTTGGTGGAATGAGTATTTTTGAGTAAATCTTTTGCAGAAGCCCCAGTTCACCGATGACAGCTAAGTTGCTCAGCGGAGATGTATTGCTGACGACTCGCATTACCAACCATCCTGGCGAAGACTCTCTAGGTCTTGCTCTAATTCCTCAACGTCATAGTGAACACAGATGCCACGGGCCGCGATAAGGTGCTGAAACTCTATTTGATGGAGCCCAGACAGTTGACTAGCCGTACCAAGGGTAATGCGTTCCTGCTGGAACAGGGCAACAGCCAATTCAGTACGCAAATCGGCTTCGGTCAATTCCAATCCATCAGGAAAATTAAGTGTAATTTGCATTACTAATCTCCATAAGGTTTATTCTTTTGAACAACTAAGACATCTCATAAAGGCACGGCTTCGTTCAAAACGCGATCGCGAATTTTAGCTCGCAAACCTCTTTCAGTTACGATATCTACCGGGCAGCCCAGCAGGTCTTGCAATTCCATCAGCAGTCCACCCAGATCGAACAGACTACGCCCTGCCTCCATGTCGACCAAAAAATCGACATCACTTTGAGCATCTGCCTCATTGCGTGCTACAGATCCAAAAACTCGAATATTGTATGCTCCATACTGTTCTGCAAGAGCTAAAATCCTTTCACGCTTTTCTTGAATTTGTTCACCGATAAACATAACAAGCACCGAAAATTAAAACAAACTAGATGACAGTCAACTAAAGCTGAAACTTTCTTGGGCTAAAAAATATTCATAATCATGCTTTGACCACGTTTCTTCAAATCTGGCTGCATGGATTAGAAAATCTAGGCCTCTTATTAGAGTGACAAGGCTTAGGTGGCAGACACAGAGACTCGTTTCTCAAGTGCCGTATCAATGGCTACAAACTTGTTATAACAAGTTGGCTTTACTGAGACCATTCTTGTTGCGCTGCAAACTAGGAGGTCTCACAGTGACTGGAGTGCTAACACGGGTCGATACCTCGACAGATCTAGAGCGCTACGTCGTCGCCGAGGGGCGCGATGATCTAGTTAAGCAGGTGCGGGCCAAAATTGACGAACTGGGCATTCAATACATCTATTACCAGTTTATTTCTGTAACAGGGCGAATAGTTGGCAAGGGCATCCCCGCTGACTATTGGGAGGTCACTGCTGAGAAAGGCTTTCAGCTGGTCTACGGGGCCACCGCCAACCTGGCGATGAATCGCCACGGCCAGTACCTCGGCTACGGCCCCGAGGCGGCAGAACTGGTCGCCATCCCCGACCCTGAAACCTTTTGTCAGCTGCCGTGGGATAAGCGGGTAGCCCGGGTCTACTGCGTCTGCTTCCGCAACCGCGAAGAGGAAGAAGACGCGGCGGCCTTCTTGACGGGAGACTGTCGGGGCAACCTGAAGCGCATTCATGCCGAATTCCAGGCCAAACATGGGCTACAGCTGCGCCACGGCTGCGAACCCGAGATGATGTGGCTCAAAAAAGGGCCAGACGGCAAGCCAGACGGGGGCGTTACTAAGCCCAACTGCTACCACATCGACCAGTTTGAAGAGCTGCGCCCGGTATTTCTGCGGGTGATTGAGTACGGGCGGGCGATGGGGCTGGATATGATCCAGGGCGACCATGAGGACGCGCCGGGGCAGCTAGAGTTGAATTTTATGTTTGATGATGCGGTCAGAACCTGCGATCGCCTCTCCACCTACCGCCAGATCTGCGCCCAGGTAGCCCGCGAGTTTAACCTGATCGCCTGCTTTATGTCGAAACCATTTATGGGGGTGTCGGCTTCGGGGTGCCACCACAACCTGTCGCTGTGGCGGGGTGGCGATACGGCCATTAAAATGTTTGGCTTTGATACGCTGCCGGGCTTAGAGGGCAACTTCACCTATCACCAGGGGGGTGAAAACACCTTTATGCCAGAGGAAGGTGTATCTCGCCGCATGCCGGGTCAGGTGGGACTGCACTGCATTGGCGGGGTGATCGAGCACCTGCCCGCGTTGACGGCGATCGGCTGCTCCACGGTCAACTCCTACCGCCGTCTGTGGGATGCAGGCTTTTGGGCCCCAGTCTACTCCGACTGGGGCTTTCAAAACCGCACCTGCGGCCTGCGAATTTCGGCACCGGGTCGCTTTGAGTACCGCGCTGTTGACTCTATGGTGAACCCTTACCTGATGGCTGGGGCTATTCTCAAGGCCTTTGACGATGGCCTCAGCCGCCAGCTCGACCCCGGCGAACCCGAGCAGCGCAACATCTATGAGGCGATGGAAGACGGCAAAAAGGTGAAAAAGCTGCCCATGTCTCTGGGGGAAGCCCTCGACTGCCTGGCCACCGATGAGGTGATTCAGTTGGCGCTGCCGGGGGAAATGTACCGCATCTTCGACCAGTACAAGCGCGACGAGTGGGAGCGGTTTTTAGCCACCACCACCAACTGGGATATGGATAATTACTTAGACTGCCTGCCCTAGGGGTGCCTCAATCCAGCACTTCTGGCGAATTTTGTAACAACAGTTCCCCCGCCGTTCTCAAACAAAATAACGGCGGGGGACTCATTTAAACGCTGCTGCTTCTTACAGCGTCATCATAGTTTTGCTGCTTATGCGCTGACGGGCGACGAAAAAGCCTTGATGCCTTCGGTGGGGCCGTCAATACCTTTCCAAGCAGAGAGCCCGCCTTGCAGCACAGCCACGTTGGCATAACCGGCCTGCCGGAGCTGGCTAGCGGCCTGATCAGCACTGTCGCCGTAAATATAGATGTCGCGCTTGCGCTCTAGGGTAGACTCAACCCCCTCAGGGATTTGGTCAATGGATATGGGGACAGCGCCGGTAATGCGCTCGTCGTTGAAAGCTTCGCGGCTGCGGACATCAACAATAGTTAGAGCTGGCTCACCCCACTGCAGGCGCTTGAGTAGCTCTTCTGCCGATGCTTGGCTAGCCGACATGCTAGGAGGGGTGGGTAGAGGCTTGGTAATAGTGTCCTTAGCCGATTCAATTTGGTCGGGGACTTGACGAGATGCGTCATCGGCCTTCTGGGAAAGCTCTTCAGCCCGCTCGGGTACTTGGCTAGCCGCCGCTTCGACTCGGTTGGTCAAATTCTCTGCTTGGTCAGCAACTTGATTGGCAGCATTATCAGCTTGATCAGAAAAATTAGTCATAGATTACCTCTATCAGCGTCAATAGCTTCAAGCTACAAGGCGAACCCTAAAGTCTCATCCATCAGCAGGCATAATCCGGAGAGTGGTTATTCTCAAATAACCGCTAAATGCGATCGCCATCGCTCAATGTGAGTATTTGAATAGGGCCAAATGCAGGATTTATTCGCTTTATATGCGGTGCGATCGCATCCCTTTCAACCCCCACTACAACTCGTTAGCAGCCACCTGGAAGACTGGCTTGCCGAGGGCGCGATTCCGGGACGGATACTCGCTCCGAGTCGGTTCCCGAACGCTCATTTTCCCTTGCTACAATCAGCCACAGACAATCAGACAAAATTGTGGTGGCGAGGTCAGACACAATGGGACGATGGACATGGGCAACGGCTCCGGTTTTGCTATCTATATCGGGCCTTATGGCCTGCACCATACCTGAACCCGCGCCCCCGGCACCTGAGGTGGTTGACCCCATCTCTGCCCACCCAGCGACGCTGCTGCCGGCCCTGTCGCCC
The DNA here is from genome assembly GCF_034932455.1 of Leptolyngbya sp. CCNP1308. NCBI lineage: Bacteria > Bacillati > Cyanobacteriota > Cyanophyceae > Leptolyngbyales > Leptolyngbyaceae > Leptolyngbya > Leptolyngbya sp. CCNP1308. The sequence continues at coordinate 27,671 of NZ_JAYGIH010000039.1, forward strand.
GAGGCGCTGCAACAGCGAGAGGCCGAACTGACCGATCGCATTGACTCTGAGCTGGCCCTGGCGGGGATCGGCAAAATTATTAACCTGGGCGAGCCAATTTCGTCAGAGCTAGAGACGTTTCGGCTGGCCTGGGCCGAGAGCGATCCGGCGATCGCCCCCTTCCTGGGCACCTGGGTCAAAGACTGGGATCTGATGCCCTACGACTTTGTCACGGTGCTGCCCTCGACGGTGCCGGGGCAGGTGTGCCTGGTGCGCTACCGCCAATCGGAAACCGAAACCGTCCCCTTTGAAACCTTTACTACGCCGCCCGAGTTTTCTGTGGCGCTCGTCGTAGACGGTCAACTGCTGAGTCAAGATGTGCAGACGGCGGCGACGCTCATTCGCCCGACCCCGGCTTCGGCCTACGTACCCTACGCCATCGAATTTTTAGGCATGGTAGAAGCCGAGGGTGAGCTGCGCCTGCTTGCGGCCCAGCAGCCCCCCACGATTGACCCAGCTTGGGAAACCAGCCTGGTGGAGCAAATCGACACCTACGGCTGCTCAGCTAGTGCGCCATCTTGAGTGATTTTTGGAAAGCTTCCTCCCTAATGGTGGGCAGTGCCCACCCTACAGTGGCTACAGTCGCCGGATAAAGCGGGGAGCTTCTTCCTTAGAAATCTTCTTGGAGTGTTCCAACCAATACTTATCCGGGGACTTGCCTTGACCGGCCCAACGGGCCGAGTTCGCGTCCTTGTAAAGGATATTTTTTAGTTGAGATGATCTCCGATTGCCTGTGCTCAGGGGTTTTAGCCGCTGAGCACAGCTAAAATTCGACGAATTCGATCAAAAAATGCTTGATTTTGCGAACTATTGCGGAAAATGAAGTTTAGTGAATTCATCCCACGGTTTTCCGGGGTTCCATCAAGTTTGCTCATCCTTCTGGGCTTACTATGACTTTTAAATTCTTTTCGTCGTTCCCCGTTTCCTTCGCGTCGTGGTTGTGTTCCTATGGTGACAGACTGTTCGGTATCGACCAGCCTGAAGGTTGGTCGTCTAGAAAAAGTTGGCGTTTCAGACAAGTCCGAAGTACTCTCGCTTTCGGAGGTCTGGGCAAAAAAGTACGTCAAAGATCTGCACCTTCAAGATCAGGCGCTGCTGAGCTTAGAACAGTCCAGATCTAAGCTGGATGTGGCCGCAAAACTGATCGATATCTTGCGCTCTGTCAGCGCTCGGGCCTGGAATAAAACTGAAACATTGCTGGCTCGCGAAGTGCGGCGGCACCAGATTAGCCCCAGCCTGATTGACCCCTGGACGATTTCTAAAGATGTGCATTTGGTCTACGAAGAAGCGCTAGCAGCCTACGCCAAAGGGGTGACGCCCCAGCGGTTCTCGGTGGCGGCCTCAAAGCGGTTGGGGGCTATTCGCCAAAAGCACACGGCGATTGACCCCCGGGTGATTGGGTTTGTCAGCATGCAGTTTCACTACTGCGGTCAAATGCTGTCGGCAGAGGCTCCTGAGTCGGAGCGATCGCCCCTACAGAGCTACTTCAAGGTGGTTGATGACCTGCTATATATGCCGCTGCACCGGGCCTACACCGCGGCGGGCAACTACGACTACCACCATCCCCGCCTAGAGACGGTGCGGCTGGCCCTGCCCGCCACCAGCCGAATTGCTAAAAATATTGTGAATCAGGTCATTACCCTCTGCCCTGACTATGCCACCTACACCGGGCCGCTCAGCGAAGCCACGGTGCGCACCTCTAGCATTCGCGATGTAGAGATGTTTCAGATTTATCTCTGGACCTGCATGTTAGAGAACAACATCTCTGCGATCGCCCAGGAATTATTTCCCCTCTGCGTCATGCTGTACCCCAGGCTCAAGGTCAGTTGGGGCCTGGTGCGGCTGATGGTGAACCTGCTCGATCAAGAGCTGTCGGCCTGTGTGGGGTCAATCAATGTTAAACACTATGAACCCCACTACACCGCCATGCTAAAAATGTTTTCGCCCTCGACGTTTCCCGATCCGCTCTAGGCGAATTTCCTGGCCTAGGAGAACGCCATTTCCTAGGCCGGGCCGCTCTGTCCAGGGGGCTCTCTGCGCTGATGCGATCGCGCGGAAACCCTTACGAGGCGTCTAGTCTATCCCTCGCTCTGCAAAATTTCTTGATAATCTTCGGCCTTGAGCTTGCGCTCCATCAGGGCAGCGACGGCTTCTTCTGCCGAGATTTCGCCCTTGAGCAACAGGTACACCTGCTGAGAAATTGGGATAGAAATCTGCTCGCGTTGGGCAATATCGTGGAGCACGTAGGCGGTGTTGACTCCCTCTGCGGTGCTGCCCAGCTCTGCTAAAATTTGCTCTAGCTTTTGACCTTTAGCCAGGCCGTAGCCGACCCTGTAGTTGCGGCTGAGAATGCTGGTGCAGGTGGCCAGCATATCGCCCAGGCCCGAGAGGCCCAAAAAGGTTTCGGGCTGCCCGCCCAGATGGGTGCCAATGCGCATCACTTCGGGCAGGGCGCGGGTGATCAGCGCCGATCGCGCATTTGACCCCAGCTTTAGCCCTTCGCACACGCCAACGGCGATCGCGATCACATTCTTCAGCGTGCCCCCCAGCTCTGCTCCTAGTGGGTCAGTACTGCTGTAGGTGCGAAAGTTGTCTCCGGCAAAGACGTGCTGCACGGCCTCGGCGGCGGTTTCGTTTTCGCAGGCAATCACTGTCGCAGCGGGCAGGCCAGCTTCAATTTCTTTGGAGAGGTTGGGGCCAGAGAGCACCGCCACGGCATGGTGCGGAAACGCCCGCTGAAAAATCACCGAAGGGGTCAGCGTTGTCTCAGGGTCCAGTCCCTTCGTGGCGGTTACGAATACCGTAGTCTCAGGAATGTTCAACCCCTTGAGCCGATTCACCAGCTCCGGCACCCCCTTCATGGAGATAGCCGACATGATCACCTCAGCCCCGTCGACGGCATCCTTTAGAGACAGATCGCTGCTGCGCGACCACATCCGCACGGTGTGGCCATTGACGTTGGCAATGTGGGCCAGGGCGCTGCCCCAGGCTCCAGAGCCGAGGATGGTGAGGGTAATCTGGCGGTGTTTATAGTCTTCGAAGACTTGGTTGAGGGGTTGGGTAGTGGTGAGCATGGGAGTGGGGGAGTGATGGGGTGGGCAGGTAGGTGCGTGAATATGTGGATGGGGAAATAGGTGAGGGAGATGGGGGATGGGGGGAGGAATTCAAAGTTCAAAGTTCAAAATTTTGACTTCTCAATTTTGAATTTTGAACTCCCCCTCCCTCACCCCCATCATCGATTCCCTAGGCGGTTTGCAACGAAGGACTCTCCTGCCCCATTGCGTAGTCAGGAATGCAGTTCTCGGCCATGAACTGGTGGTAGGTGCGGATATTGCGATCGCACCTCTCCTCGCTCCAGCCGCAGCGATCGCGCAGCACTTGGGCTACCACGGGCAGGGCGGCAAAGCCATAGTTTTTGTGCATACACACCGTCGTGCGGCGGCGCAGAATATCCACAAAGGTGTGGGCCATCTCAGCCTGCACCGCAAACACAATCTGGGCCTGAATGTCGTAGGTATAGTCAACGATGGGTTCAGCCAAAGCAGGGTGCTCATCGACTAGGGCCAGCAGATCCTCGGTGCGAGCCCCATAGATGCCGATCAGGTGGTCGAGCACGGCGGTGGGGATGCGGTGGCGGTAGCGATCGTGCCACTGACCCACCCGGGGGTTATCTAGCAAAATGGCCCCGGGCAGAGGCCGGGTGTGGGTGGGGCAGGCAGGCGCGGCCTCACCCCGCTTGCGAAAGGCCGCTGTTACAAACTCTTCACCCACCTGACGATGGGTGGTGAGCTTGCCGCCAATCAGTGAAATCAGGTTTTTCGCCCCCTCTTTGCTGTGGTCATGGAGAATGTGGGCGCGGGTAATGCTGCCAGCCTTCTTGCCCTCGGCATAGGGCAGAGGCCGCACCCCAGCATAGGTAAAGCGCACATCCTCACGGGTGAGGTGGGCGGCGGGCAGCACGGCGTTAGTTTCTTTGAGCAGATAGTCAACCTCAGCGTCGTTGGCCTTGATGTTGTCGAGGGGGCCTTCGTAGCGCTCATCGGTGGTGCCAATCAGGTACTGGCCCAGCCAGGGAATGATGAAAAAGGGCCGACCGTCCGATTTCGCTTCCACATACAGAGCCGAGTCGGGCGCGCCAGGAAAGGCATCGACAATGATGTGGCTCCCCTTAGTGCCGCCAATTTTGCGGCCCTTGCTCACAGGCGACTCGCTCAGACCGCAGACCGCATCGACCCAGGGGCCAGAGGTGTTGACCACCACAGTTTTGGCGTGGGTCGTAACCTCAAAGGTTTCATCGCTCAGCAGATCGCGGCAGGTCAACCCGGTAATGCGCTGGTCATTTAGGTGAATATCTTCCACCTGAGCATAGTTGAGGGTCACGGCCCCAGCCTGCTGGGCATCGAGAATATTTTCAAAGCACAGGCGCTCAGCATGTTCAGCCTGGCCGTCGTAGTACTGGCCAGCCCCCGCCAGTTTCTCGGCATCAATGGCGCGAAACAGCTGCCGGGTTGTCTTATGCGACAGCATGCGGTGGTTGGGCAACGATTTGTCGTAGCTCAGCACATCGTATAGCACCATGCCCACCTGAATGATGCGATAGCTGCGCGACCCGCTGCGGTAGATTGGAATGGTCATCTGCAACGACTTGGCCAGGTGGGGAGCATTGCGCAGCAGCACTTCCCGCTCGTGCAGCGACTCCCGCACCAAGTTGAACTCAAAATATTCTAAATAGCGCAGCCCGCCGTGGATCAGGCGGCTTGACCAGCTGGTGGTGCCCCCGGCAAAGTCATTCTTTTCGAGCAAGATTGTTCGCAAGCCACGCAGGGCGGCATCGCGCGCTGTGGCCGCACCATTGATGCCGCCGCCAATGACGATCAGGTCGAAGGGTTGGTCGGTCAGGGTTTGGAGGTTACGCATGAATCTTGGGGATGGTGAGGATGTTTGAAGCCAGGACTTTTCTGGTTAGCCTAGCGCATGGTTTTTGTTGAAGACGGTCTTGGGCAGCACCTACTTCACGACTGCACGCACTCTTTACGCAGATAAATGTGCCGTTGCTAGGGAGATTTCTAAAAAAGAAGATTCCCGCTTTGTCCAACGACTGTTGCCACTGTAGGGTGGGCACTGCCCACCGTTCACCCATTGCTTGACCGGAGAGATGGAGTTAAGGCTTAAGCGGGAAGGGGGCGATCGCAGCCGCAGATCCCAGGGTTCTGCAGTGGACTAGGGCATTGGCAATAAACTTAGGAAAGAACCCTGGGATTTGGCCCTAGCCTATTGGTTTTGGGCGCAAGGGAATGGTGGGCAGTACCCACCCTACGGGTGCCTGAAATTCGGAACCCACCCCGCTCTGCGGGCACCCCTCCTAGGAGGGGAAGACTCCGCAAATCCCCTCTTGGGAGGGGTAGGGGTGGGTCAGACTATGCCATAACCCACCCCCAGTACATTCGCCTTAGCGTTATGCACCCTACAGCGGATCTATGCCGTCACTAGCTCGGGCTCGGGCTCGGCGATATCTACCGCATTGGCTTCGCGGAACATGTGGTTAGCCCACTGCTGCACGTCGTAGCGGGTGATCGCTTTGTGCATGTTGGCCATGCGCCGCTTTTGCTCATCCAGGGGCATGTTCAAAGCGAAGTCGATGGACTCGTCCATGTTCTTGTCGGAGTAGGGGTTGGTGAGCACCGCGTCGGGCAGCTCCACCGCTGAGCCAGTAAACTCCGACAGCACCAGCACGCCGTTTTCACCGCCGTGGGCGGCGATATATTCTTTCGCCACCAGGTTAAGGCCGTCGCGCAGGGGTGGAATCCAGGCGATGTCGGCGGTTTTGTACAGGGCCATCAAGTCATCAAAGGGGATCGGCTCAGTGAAGAGCTGAATGGCATTCCAGGTGAGGGTGGAATATTTGCCGTTGATCTGGCCAACCAGCTGCTCAATCTCGCTCTGGGCGGTTTTGTAGACCCGCATGCCAGCGGCAGCTTTCACGGCGGTCATGATCAAGTTCACCTTGCCGCGCAGCTCGGGGCGACGCTCTAGCAGGCGCTCGAAGCAGAGCAGCATTTCTTTAGCGCCCTTCACATAGTCAACCCGGCCCGCCGAGACAATGATTTTGTTGTCGCCAAGATCGTCGCGGATCTTGGCGACGCGCTGCTGCACCGAGGGCTTGTTGACCATCTCGTGGATGTAGCCGGGGTTGGTGCCGACGGGGAAAGCATCGACATTGACCATGCGGCCTTTGTACTCAAGCCGGGTGGTCATGTCGGGTTCGGCCAGGGCGGTACCGAAGGGGGTAAAGGCTTCGGGCACGGGCTTGCGCTCGACCAGCTTGACATCGCGCAGGCTGCGGGCGGCGGAGACAAAGTTCTCGACGTAGCGGGGAATGTGGAAGCCGCACAGGTCGCAGCACAACAGGCTGTCGATGATCGCCTCGCGCCAGTGCAGAATGTTGAACACATCGGCGGCGGGGAAGGGGGTGTGGTGGAAGAAGGCGATCTTTACATTGGGCATTTTTTGCCGAATGTAGAAGGGCGTCAGCCACAGGTTGTAGTCGTGAATCCAGATCAGGGCGTCATCGGCGGCCTCTTCGCAGGCTGCTTCGGCGAACAACTTGTTGATGTGCTGAAAGTTTTCCCAGTCGGAGCTTTCGTAGGTGAAGTGCTCGGGAAAGGAGTGGAGGATGGGCCAGATCGCCTCTTTGGCGGTGATGTAGTAAAAATCTTTGACCCGCTCGGCGGTGAGGGGAATGCGGCGGATGACGGCGCGATCGCTCCAGCCTTCCATGGTTACTCGGTCATCGAAGCTCTCTTGCTTATCTTCGGCGACCTGTTTCCAGGCGACCCAGGTGCTGCTGTCGGCATTGGCAAAAAAGCTTTTTAGGGTCGGCACAATGCCGTTGGGGCTTTTTTTCTCGCGATAGACGGTTTTGCCGTTTTCAACGACTTCGTCGTAGGGCTCGCGGTGATAGAGAATAACTAAAGAAGATTTCATTATGGCTTGTTGCTCCTGGCTAATGCGCGGGACGGCTGCTGTGCAAACTCCAACACGGATTGTTACATTACGTAGCAATTCTATGTATATAGAGCTACGCTGGCATCTACCTAGGGGTATATCCCTATGTCTATAGATAGAGACCATGACTGGATTCTATGATCTTTGTGAGTATTACCCAAGGTGTTGGGGCTTGACAAAGCCACAGAAGAGCTGATTTTGAAGCGAGGTTCAAACGCTGCCCATCCCACCAGGTTCCCGTTGCTAAAGGGTTTTGGGGGTTGGCTTGCCCCCACGGCAAGAGCGCACGGAGCGGCGGAATAAAGTTTTTTAGCTCACCTAGGAGACACCCACAGGGCAGAGGGGCTTGGTAGGCTAGATCTACTGCCGCTTCTAGCTTTTTGCCCCATGCAAGTTCTCTCTGCTCAACCAGCTGATCCAGCCACCGCACCAGCGCCGTCGCCCGGCCAAACCGTGGTGCTAAATGTCAGCGGCATGAAGTGCGCCGGGTGCGTGCGGGCTGTCGAAACTCGCCTGGCCCAGGTCGATGGGGTGCGATCGGCCACAGTCAACCTGGTGACGGAAGTAGCGGTGGTCGAGACCCAAACCGGATCCGTTACTACTGAAGAACTGGTGGCGCAAGTCTCCCAAGCGGGCTTTACCGCTACTCCCCGCACCAGCAATGGCAATGGCGACGACCTCACCGCCTGGGTCGAAGCCAAGCGAGCCGAGCAGCAGCAGCAGGGGCGGCGGCTGGGGGTAGCGATCGCCCTCCTCATCCTTTCCACCATTGGCCATTTGAACCACTTCGGCTGGCTGACCATCCCGGTGCTTAGCGACCTCTGGTTTCACGCCGTTTTGGCCACAGTGACGCTGGCGTTTCCGGCCAGAGAAATTCTGGTCGATGGCTGGGCCGGTATGCGGCGGCTGGCCCCCAACATGAATACCCTGGTGGCCCTGGGCAGCGTTAGTGCCTACCTGGCTAGCGTGGTGGCGCTGGTGTTCCCCGGTCTGGGCTGGGAGTGCTTTTTTGAAGAGCCGGTGATGCTGCTGGCATTTATTTTGCTGGGCCGCACCCTGGAGCAGCGGGCGCGGTACCAGGCGGCGGATGCGCTGCGATCGCTGGTCGAACTCCAGCCCGCTGTAGCCCGGCTGATCTCTAACCCCGCCACCGCTGGAGCCGCCCAAACCGGCGTCGAGGTGCCCGCCCGCTGCGTGCAGGTGGGGGAATGGGTGCAGGTGCTGCCCGGCGAAAAAATTTCTGCCGACGGCACGGTAGTCTCGGGCCAGAGCACGGTGGATGAGTCGATGCTGACCGGCGAATCGATGCCGGTGCTGAAGCAGCCCGGCGATGGCGTAACGGCGGGGACTGTTAATCAGAGTGGGGCGATCGCCCTACAAGTCACGGGCACCGGCCAAAACACCGTGCTGGCCCAAATGATTCGCCTAGTCGAGACCGCCCAGAGCCGCAAGGCCCCCATCCAGCGGCTGGCCGACCTGATCTCGGGCTACTTCACCTACGGGGTGATGTCTCTAGCGACGCTCACCTTCCTGTTTTGGTACTTCATTGGGCTGCACCACTGGCCCCAGGTAATGCACTCGGCCCTAGGCATGGCTCACATGGGCCACACCATGACCTACACCTCTTCGACCCTGCTGGTGAGTTTGAAGCTGGCGATCGCGGTGATGGTCGTCGCCTGCCCCTGCGCCTTGGGCCTGGCTACCCCCACCGCCATTCTGGTCGGCTCTGGCCTAGGGGCCGAGCGCGGCCTGCTGATTCGCGGCGGCGACAGCCTCGAAACCATCCACCACCTCGATACGGTGGTGTTCGACAAAACCGGCACCCTCACCGTGGGTCAGCCCCAGGTGACAGAGATCCACGTCCTTGCCGAGGGTCTGAGCGAGGCCGATATTATGCAGCTTGCCGCCACCGTTGAGAGCGGCACCCGCCACCCCCTGGCCAAGGCAATCCACCAAGCAGCAACAGCGCGCGAATTGGATCTGCTACCAGCGGACGAGTTTGATACGCAACCCGGCCTCGGTGTTGCCGCTCAAATCAACTGGCAGGGCACCGTGCAGCCCTGCGCCCTGGGCAACCAACAGTGGATGACTCAGCGAGAGATGATGCTGGATGCCGATGTGCAAGACCGGGCGAAGTCGCTGGCGGAAGCAGGACAGACGGTGGTGTATGTGGCGCTGGGGGATGCGGTAGTGGGGCTGGTGGCGATCGCCGATCAACTCCGGTCCGATGCCGCCGCTGTGATTGATTCTCTGCAACAACAAGGGCTTCAGGTGCGGCTGCTGACGGGCGATCGAAAGGAGGTGGCAGGGGCGATCGCGGCCCAGCTCAACCTCAACCCCGACCAAGTCACCGCCGAAGTCTCCCCCCAGGGCAAAGTCGATGCGATTCGCCAGCTCCAGGCCGAGGGGCACACTGTAGCGCTGATGGGCGACGGGATTAATGATGCACCTGCGATCGCCCAGGCCGATGTCGGCATCAGCCTCCACTCCGGCACCGACATCGCCATGGAAACCGCCGATGTAATTCTCATGGGCGACCAACTCTCGGGCCTGCTCGAAACCCTGACCCTCAGCCGCGCCACGTTTAACAAAATTCGCCAAAACCTGGCCTGGGCCTTTGCCTACAACCTGGTGGCAATTCCCCTCGCTGCTGGCGTACTGCTACCCACCGCCGGAGTCAGCCTCAGCCCCGCCGCCGCAGGCGGCATGATGGCATTTAGCTCGGTGGCAGTAGTCGTTAATTCTTTGTTGTTACGTCGCTGATCTGCGAATGCGTTATCAACCAGGGGATATAAAAGCGATTTAGCAAGCAGAACTGAGCCCAGGGGATATTAGTGGCGCAGAACTCTAACCAATCATCTTTACAACAACAAATGGATGAGGTAAAAGATCTTTTAATCATGAGTCGAATGGATTGGCCTAGCGATGAAGAAGTGGATAAAGACTGGGCATTGTATCTGATATAAAGTTGTCAGCATCAAAACTGAAGCTGGGCAGGCCCAAAAAGCTAAAACCCGTGACTTACAAAGCTTTCGAACGCTGGGCCATATTCATCCTCCTAGTCGGTTGATATCACTGTTTTAGTAATGTTCTTTTGGCAAGAAACTACTTATGCGTCGTCTAGGCATTTCTTCTATTAGCCGAGTTTTTGCAGCATTTGCATTGTTAATATGCTTCTACAGCTTTTTTATTTCACCTGAAACTGAAGTCAAAACTCAAGCTATATACTGGTTTTGCGTAGCGCTTGTTTCATCAGTAATTCCATATTTTGAAGAAGTCGTAACCTATGTAAAAAGTATTAAGCTTGGCGATATTGAGATTGCACTAAAAGAAGTCAAAAGGGAAATTCAAAGAGTTGATGACAAAGTAGAGAAATTAGATAATAAGCTGTTGGCTTCATTGGGCCAAGTTCGCCAAAATGAGGCATCTCTATCGCAGGAGGCTCGTGAAAATCGACAGAAAATTTACGATGAATCTGCTCAAGTGCTTGCACTGTTACCTCCCGAGAGCAAGATAAGTTTGCAGAAGCGACTTACTTTGAATCACCTGAATGAAATAGGTATTGATGTACAAACACTAAAAGAAATACTTGGAAAAATTGGTTACTATCAAGGATCGATAGATACATTATTTACTCCTGAGTTAGTGCAAGCAATCGAGAAATTTCAGTCTGAACATACACCAGGGGTGCCTGATGGAATAGTTGGGCCGATCACACTCTCCAAGATTGCAGAGCTTCACTCCTGAAGAGTTTGATAAAGGCTGAATTATTTGCTTTAGGCTTGCCACAAGTAATGCCTGACAGCCAACTGGGGTGAACTACGGTGCAACTCGGTGCGCAGTTCTTCTTACGCAATCTGCCACAGAGCAGGTGGAGTGACAGGGAAAGTAGGGGAGTGGGGATCAGGCTAAGGCGTTGTCAATAAAGGCTTGCCAGGTGGGGTTGGGCTGCCAGATGCGGTGGAGATCGGCGATCGCAACGGTAGGGTCAACCCCCAGGCGGAGCACCCGGTAGAGATAGACGAAGGCCGAGACGCGCATGTTGAGGGCGCAGTGGACGAAGACCTTAAAGTCGCGATTCCTGTCCATCACCTTAAAAAAGATTTCCAGATCTGCCAAGGTTGGGGCTTCCCACACCACCGGAATGTGAAAGTGGGTCATCCCCAGACTTTTGACCAGCTCCGCCTCGTTGGAGATGGCGTGGTCAGAGGTGGACAGAGCCAGATTCACGACGACCGTATAGCCCGCTTCGGCCACGGTCTTAAACTGCTCGGCGGTGGGCTGCCCGGCTGTGCCCAGGTTGGGTGAAATGGCCAGGTAGCTGCGAATGGCCTGCAAAGAATCAGCGGTCATAGCCAAATCCCCCGGTACGATTCAGTACGATAGAGAAAACCTACCCTGGAGACTTTAACCCATGGTTATGGTGGAATCTACCATGCTGCCCCTAGGCACCGCTGCCCCCCACTTTGAGCTAACTGATGTGGTTAGCGGCAAGACCATTAACCTCGGCACCTTTGCCGATGCGCGGGCGCTGCTGGTGATGTTTATTTGCCGCCACTGCCCTTTCGTCAAGCATGTAGAGCAAGAGCTAGCCCGCCTGGGCAAAGACTACGGCCCCCAGGGCGTGGGCATTGTCGCCATCAGCGCCAACAGTCTAAAAACTCATCCCCAAGACGGCCCCGAGCACCTCAAGGCCCAGGCCCAGGATGTGGGTTTCACCTTCCCCTACTGTTTTGACGAAACCCAGGACGTAGCCAAGGCCTACACCGCCGCCTGCACCCCCGATTTCTTTCTGTTTGACGAGGCCAAAACCCTGGCCTACCGAGGCCAGCTCGACGACAGCCGACCGGGCAACAGCCTGCCTGTGACCGGCCAAGATCTGCGGGCCGCGCTAGATGCCGTATTGGCCGCCGAGGCTATGCCCGGCCACCAAAAACCCAGCATTGGCTGCAACATCAAGTGGACGCCGGGCAATGAGCCCGACTACTTTGGCTAGGGCGATCGCCCCGTTTCACCCCATCCCACCGCCGCGAAACGTCACAGAGTACGAAGAAAATCTGGATTCGCTGAGCCGTCGATCTAAGCTGCAAACACGGATTTAGCGATTCATCCAGAAGTCGCGCCAGAAGCGCGATCGCCCCGTCTGTAGAAATCATGAGTCGATTGCGCCGATTTTTCAAACTCTGTCTGCTGGGCCTGATGGTCGTGGGGCTACTCCAGGCGAGCGGCTGTGGCGCGACCGTCTCTGAGCAACCTACACGGCTCACCATCGGCCTGGTGAGCTACGACGACGGCGCTAGCTCCCTCGAAAAGTATCAGCGCTTTCAGACCTACTTGGCCGAGCAGCTCAAGGCCGTGGTGGAGCTAGAGCCCGTGTTTAACGAGATTCGCGCGGTGGAGCAAATTCGGGCCGCCAAGTGGTCGCTGGTGTTTGCCCCTTCGGGCCTGGCGGCGATCGCCATTGCCGAGGCCAACTATCTGCCCATTTTCCCGATGCTGGGTACCCCCAACCAGCGAGCGGTGCTGGTGGTGCGCAGCGACAGCCCCTACCAAGCGCTGGGCGATCTGGCCAACCAGGCGATCGCCCTGGGGGAAGCGGGGTCGGCCACCGGCTACTATCTGCCCCTGTACGACCTCTACGGCCTCACCCTGAAGCAAATTGAGTTTGCCCCCACTTCCGCCACCGCCCTAGCGTGGATCGCCGAGGATCGCGTCGCCGCTGGGGCCATGTCAGAGGACGACTTTCAGCAGCATCGCAGCGGCTTTGAGGAGGGTACTTTTCGCATTCTGCACGCCAGCCGCGCCATCCCCGCCGGGGCCGTCCTAATAAGTCCCACCGTCGATCGCAATCAGCAGCAGTACATCGAGCAGGCCATGCAGAATGCCCCCTCTAGCATGACCGCCGATGCGGGCTACAGCCCCAACAGCAATCCCCCCGACCTCACCCAGCTGATCGCCCTGGTCGAGAAAGTGCGCCCGCTCGAATCTCGGATCAAAGAGCAGCCCGCCGTGCTCACCCTCGCCCCGCCCTAGGGCCGCCCATAACTGGGATTGACCACCGCGATCGTGAGCTGCGAGACCACTAATCGCTGACCCGTAAGATAGAATCACCTTAAAAGCGGCTGGCCCTGGTTGCGGCAGCGCTTGGCTGGCTGTGGGGTGCGATCGCGATTATTTCCAGGACATTGGGGTGCTGACGACGGCATCATGCATCATCTCAGGCACGGTCAGAAAGCGGCCACCGCCGAGGTGAAGTTTACGATAGTTAACGGGGAAACATCACCTGCGCTAACTTTTTAATGTTTCTAGCCACCCTTGGAGCTGACTCGTGTGACCCACGGACATCGCACCCTAGCCGCGATTATGCTGACCGATGCGGTGGGCTTTAGCGCCCGCATGTCGGTACATGAAGAACTCACCCTGGCTCAACTTCAGCGCGACCAAGAGCTGATGGAAAAGCTCTGCGAGCAGTTTGAAGGCAAGGTGTTGAAATCGACCGGCGACGGCCTGCTGATGTATTTCGTCAGTGCGGTGCAGGCGGTGAGCTGCGGGCTAGAAATTCAAAAAGAGCTGGCCAAACTCAACGGTGGTGACGGCGGCAATCTGGCTCTACTGCACCGCATTGGCATTCACTTGGGCGATGTATTTTTTAGCCAGTCGGATGTGATGGGCAATGGGGTCAACATTGCCGCTCGTCTGCAAACGGAGGCCCACCCCAGCGGGCTGTGCATTTCTAAGATTGTCTATGACGTGGTCAAGGCGAGGCTCGATTTAGACGTTACCTACGCGGGGCCGCTTCAGCTCAGAAATATTCAAGACCTGGTGCCGGCCTACCATGTCAACGTCTTACCCCAGCCGGCGGCGGTGAGCCCCTCGGCCCCCCCGGTGGATGAGCCGGAGCCTGGCCTAGAGGCCCCCGGCGAGGGTCGCCATGTGGCCCCCGGCGATCGGATTGGCGGTCGCTATGTGGTGCAGCGGGTGCTGGGGCAGGGCGGGTTTGGTCGCTCTTACCTGGTGGAAGATGCCCAGCGGTTTGGGGAAGCCTGCGTGCTAAAGGAGTTTTTCCCGACCAAAAAGTCGGGGAGCAATCTGCAAAAGGCGCTGGACCTGTTTAAGCGCGAAGCCAAGACGCTGTACCAGCTCGACCATCCCCAGGTGCCGAAGTTTTTGGCCTGCTTTACCCAGCGCAGCCGCCTATTTATTGTGCAGGAATACATCGATGGGGTGCCCTACTCGCAGCTGATTAAGCAGCGCCGCCAGCAAAATAGCCAGTTTTCTGAGGCGGAGGTAGTGCAGTGGCTGATGCAGATGCTGCAAGTGCTCGACTATCTGCACGGGCTCAGCATTGTGCACCGCGATATCTCGCCCGACAACATTATGTATTGCCGCGATCGCAGCCTGCCGGTGCTAATCGACTTTGGCCTGGTCAGCGACGCCATTAGCACCCTGCTCTCTGACCAGGTCACCGCTGCCGACGAGGCCCAACCCGCCACCATGGTGGGCAAATTTGGCTACTCGCCGCCCGAACAAATTCACCTGGGCCAGTGCTACCCCTCCAGCGACCTTTACGCCCTGGGGGTGACAGCCATTGTGCTGCTCACCGGCCGCTACCCCCGCGACCTCATCGACCGAGAGTCGCTAGAGTGGCGCTGGCAAATCTACGCCCGCGTCAGCCCAGAGCTAGAGGCCATTCTGACCCAGCTAGTACAGCAAAAGCCCAAGGCCCGGTTTCAGAATGCCGCCGAAGTCATGGAGCGCCTGACTCAGCTCAGCGCCGCCAGCGAAACCCCGATCTCGCCCCTGGGGGCAGAGCCCGCCTGGGCACCAGCGCTCAACCCGCCCGCCCCGCTGACCCACGCCAGCTCAAAAATCGCCCGCTCAGAGCTGCAAAACCCCTCGTTTATAGAAACCTGCCGCCAGGAGCTGGCCCGCTGCATTGGCCCCATGGCCAGCGTCATCGTCGAAGACATGATCGATCAGCATCCCCAGGCTACCCCAGAAGAGTTTGTCGAGATTTTGGCGGGCCAGCTGTCGAACGGGCGGCAGGCCACCGACTTTGTGAGTCGCATTCAGGTCGCCGTAGACGACAGTGCCTCTAGCCTGGGGGCAGTCTCTTCGGAGGATGAACCGACAGCGCTCGACCCGGTATCTGATGCTCAAATGCCCGCCGAGCGCCTCAGCCCAGAGTTTCTCAGCCGCTGTCGCCAAAGCCTGACCCGCTGCGTTGGCCCAATGGCCAACTACCTGATAGACGACGCCCTGGCCGATTTTCCTACCCTCTCCCCCCAGGAGTTGGTGCTGCGCCTGGCAACCGAAATTCCTGACCCCAAAAAGGCCAATGACTTTCGCCAGCAGATGCAGTAGGGGGCGCAGTCCGACATCAATCTGTCACCGATGACCAATGAGACGTCGCTGTACCCAAGGAATGGACGTAACTGGACTCGAACCAGTGACCCCCACGATGTCAACGTGGAGGTCGAGACGACCAAAAGCCTTACCGTGAAAGCTTTTCAGAAAATTGTCATTGAGTTGAATACCCAAATCATACCCAATTTAATTTTTATAATTCTTAAAATTTTTGGCTTGGCTTCTTGTAGGCAGAGTCCTACACAAAGCTAGAAGTCTTACACTGCATAACATTCAACACTACAACATGCCTTGCATGTCATTTCTTGAACCCTACACAAGTCAAAAACCCTACACTGCTGTGGCTTTGCCAAGATCAACTTACTGGTGTAGTGACTGGCCCAGATTCGCTACCATAGGGGCAAATGTACTCCTCTCTTCACCATGCCTCGCTTGGATCAGCTTCACTGAATGATCTGCCAGATTTGCTAATGGCTGCGCGGGTGGGAGAAGTAGTGCGGCTGTAGGCTCAGGACATTGCCGCTGACCTCATTACCTACCGGGCCAGGAATACTAAGACAAAGCAGACCCGTAGCGTGATTGTGGCTCGCCTGTTGGCGGAGCTGCTGGAGGTGGCCGCCCTACCGCAGCAGATCTTGTTCCCTGGTCAGTCGAAACAGGGCTACATGAGCACTCGGGCCGTGGATAAGACGTTTTGCGGTTGGCCTGTGACTGTTTAGGGTTTAAGGGGGTGAGTACCCATAGTTTTAGGCGTTGGCAAAGCCTCACCGGAGGTACATTGCTGCTGGTGAGATGCATTAGCAGAGGCATTCCCTGAGGACGCTGCAGCAGATTACTCGCCATGCAGCTATTGGGAAATTGGTGAAGTAGATGAGGCGTTATGAGGGTTGTGAGACATGACTATTACATCTTTAGGATTTTGAGGTACCCCTAGAGCAGAACGTTGTGTTTATTAGGACATATGATTTTGGCATCGTTTAATTGACCAAGATTAGTTACCTATAGGAATTTCTAAAAATGAAAATTGCATTGAGAAGGGCTTGAGGTTTCGTTAGTCCTAGACTCTCAGGATTCTCAATAGAGCAATTGATCCAAGTAACTTTATGGGCCAATGAACGATGTTTCACCTTAGGACTTGAGGAGTACTAAGCAGGAAGAAAACCATACCTCCCAACATTCTCATTCTTTGTGAAGTGTGTTAAGTGTACCCTGCCTCTAAGGTCTATTGGTGGGTCTTCATTTTCTATGATGATGGCCTGACTATCAAAAAGGTTCATCGCTAAGTACTCATAGAAGCGCGCCTTCAAATCTGATTCAGCCAAAGCCGAGTCTTCTTCGCTCTCTGGCTCGCGGTAAGCTAAGAGCGGCGAGTCAAGTACGACAAAGCCAGGATGAGGTAAATCTTCCTGACGGCAAAACTCCATAAGGCCGATTATCATCGCTGCATGAGTAATTGCCCGCACTCCTTTGCCACTACTAGAACGTAGTTGACCATTAATGACAAGATCCTTCTTAGACATATCAAAGTGAACCCTTTCAGCGCCTGGGAATCCCCACAATTGGAGTAATTGTTGAACAACCTGGGCATACTCATCAAGAACTGATGTAGCTACATCAACTGAATTTCTTTCAGGCTCGGGCTCGGGCTCTGTTGAAGCTTCACTAACAAGGACATCTTTCCTTTTTCTGTGCTCTTCTAAATCTTCAAACCTCCTTAGGACAAGTCGGTAATCTAACACTCGACTAGCTAATTCTCCAATGTTAGTCTGCAAGTCACCCAGTGGCGCAGTAATTCTCTCTATCACTTGATTCAATTCTTGATATTCTGGAACAAGAGCGTTTTGTTGAGTGCGTAGAACATCTAACTCAGTCTCTAACTCCGATGCTGTTTGCTCAAGCTCAGAGGAAAGTTTCTGAACCTTTGCGATTTCACCCCTTGCAGCGACAACAGTTGCCTCAATATTCCCATCGCACTCGGTGCTTAGATGCTGTTCGTTTGGCGGTGTTCCACACAGAGGACACGGAGTTATATTCAAGTCTATAAGAAATGATCCTGATTCTTCTATAGAAGCAAGTCGCTCAAGATCACTCTGATAATGTTGCTGAAGAAGCCCAAAACGGGATAACTGTCCCTCAATCATTTGGATACTATCGGTTAATCTTTGTATCTGGCTTAGAATTTCGTTCCGCCTCGTAATCCGCTCTCCAAGCTGTTCTCTTACCTGAGCGATACGATTCTCGTTAGCTTGCATTTCTTGACTAAGCCGAGCTATCTGATCCTCTGCTTCAATGCGATTTACCCCAACTTCCCGTAAACCAGAATGCAATTCTGCAATTAGCTCATCAAGAAGCTCTAATTTCGCTTCAAGACTTTGCTTTGCAGCAGAAACTTCTCTCTGCCTCTGCTCCTGAGCAATTTGGGCACTATCATCAACGCCAGTTAGAAGCAACCTAAATGCAGAGTACTCGGCTGTTGCAGTCGTATATTGTCCTGACAGGATTGGAGAACTGCTTCTAATAATTTCTTCTTCTTTAACAAGAAGAAAACGGACAAGATTTCTTATAGTAAAACTCTGTAATTCTTGACGCTTATTTTT
Source organism: Leptolyngbya sp. CCNP1308 (assembly GCF_034932455.1). Lineage (NCBI taxonomy): Bacteria > Bacillati > Cyanobacteriota > Cyanophyceae > Leptolyngbyales > Leptolyngbyaceae > Leptolyngbya > Leptolyngbya sp. CCNP1308. Next base: position 45,679 of record NZ_JAYGIH010000039.1, read on the forward strand.
GATAACACTTTTGCCCTCAAGGCCAACTAACGAAAGAAAAAATGATGAAAGATTATTCTGATTATTTGCGGAGTATTTTGCCTGTAGAACTGTGCCTTCATGATCAGGTTCTTCCTCTAGCCAGCTTCCATCAAACTTGACAAAGCTGCCCCCTTTAACACCTCGCTGAATAGTAAACAGAATATCATTTGAAGCTTCAAGAAGAAGCCTCACACGATCATATGCAACTCGCTCCTGAATGTCTCTTAGATTTCCACCACTGCCAAGAAGATAATCAATACTCTCAACAATAAATGACTTGCCCGTATTTGAAGCTCCAAACACGATATTAAGTCCCGGCTCAAACTCCACAGTTGCAGGAGCTTTTGTAGGACTGAGATAGGAAAGGCCTTTTATCTGAATGGGATTCCACATCATTATCTTCTATCAGTAACCCCCTCTGTAAGCTGAAACTGGCTTGCCCATCCTCCATGGTAGATACGCCGTTCTATATCCCGGATGTCTTCTGTTGAGACGTTCCCAAATGTGCTAATGACCCAGTTAGAACGTTTACGAAGCTTCAGAGTATACTCGGCCCCCAGCATGTCTAGAAAGGGGGCTGCAGCATCTGCGGCGACATAACTAAAGCCATCATGTTGTGCCAGCCGCTCTATTAAATCGCGACTTATCATTAGGAGGAGGCCACGTTCAATCAGCCCACGCCTTACTGCCAACTCTCCAGAACGCATAGGTATTGGAGCATGAAGACTCTCTGGTCCATCTACATCTCGTGAATGGACGGTTAAATAGTCGAAGAAAACCAAATACTGTAGATCCAAAGAGCGGGGAAACGCAGCGACAAGAATACTGAGCGATCGTACCCCTGACTCAAGTGGGCTATTGAACGGAGATGGCATAATAATGGTCACTCCTATTCGGCGATTTTTGGAACCCATGTCAATCGGTTATCATTAGCCAATTGGTGGCAGATCCCCTGTCGATCCTGAATCTGAACAACAGTTCTAAGCGGGTTTGCTGTAAGCGAAATCTGTGCTGCCTGTTTGAGAACTTCCCTCATTCGCGCTAGCCCGTCAGTATGATTGCTCTCGCATGTATCAATGACGCCATGAAACACTTCATTCTGCATGTGATCAAAAGTTCCCTCCGGGACATTGTCTCGAGCAAAATTCCTAAGCGATTCTGCACTAAAAAAATTTGTTCTTTGTCTTAATAGGTGGTCTCTAAGATATGGGGCAGAACTCGGAATATCGGCAACAGTATTGACTGTTGTTCTTAGATAATCACTATAGGCATCACATATCTTTCTTATATATCGGCTTTCCTGTTCAGCATGCTCATTAGGTGGTGGTGTGGGTAAAGGGCGAGGTCTAAGATGTCCGCCGAATCGAACTGCATGAAAAGGCGTTCGTTCATGGCCTTCTATAAGTTCCCGCACTGTTTTGTAAGAAAAAATAGAGAAATCGAATTGCTCAAACCATTCAAGAAACTCTCCTGTGAGCAGTATGCTGGCTGTCTTCGTAATTTCGCTCTTGCATTTAGAATCCCACTGCTCACGCAATCTACTCCTAAGCTCTTCTGGTTTATTCATTAAATTAGCAAGCGTAGTTCCAACACCACGAGGCGCAACAAAGTAATACTTCCGAGGAGGTAAGTACTCAGTTTTGAAAGAGTAGTAGATAACTTTCCCAAACTCAATCCACATCATGGCCGGAGATAGCGGCTTATCATAATGCTTGCATTGGTAATTGTCCCACTCTCCGTTCAATCCTGCATCACTCAGATATCCTGCTACATCAATCCCCATATCGCCTGCTCCTGAGTGACGACGAGTTAAGTGATAGAAATTATTTAATGAACCACACCACTCTTCAATAAATTCCTCCCATTCTTCAGCAGAAAACGTGGTGACTCTAACCTGTTTCGAAATAGGAACTCCGGTAACCACATAGTCGCTAGGTAGGGTTGTCGATGATGGCCGAGGTGCTACTGGCCTCATATCTTCATCAGTAATCAAAAGCCCTGCTACCTCGCTGAATGAATTGGTTTTTTGGACAATTCTAGTCTATCTCTAAAGATGCAGTCCAATTGAAGCGAAGCTATAGCTAGAGATGGGGCACATTACTTCTCTTTTTTCTTCAATGCGTCCTCAGTCATCCCACAAACACTAGTCTGTGATCGCACGCAAATGGCAGCCCTTGGACGCCCCTTAATGCCAGGATAGCCATACAGCTCTACCGAATGTACATGCTGTAAGCCCCGCGATAGGCTCAAAACCATTGCTTTGCAGGGCTTACAGAGATTCTGGGGTGTCGTCAACATGATGAGCCCCGGAGAGCCCCATCACTCCATATTGGGAGTTGTCGGGCTCTCTGCCTACACTTATTGCGAAGCTCCGCTAGAACCGGATAGAACGGATGGCTCTCGTTATGCTCCAGGTTCAGAGGTAGCGAAAGCTGAGAGATAATCTGCGGTTCTAACACCCACGGTTCCGGTGTCTCCATCCAAGTGACCAGGGCATTAGCCTCCATCCAGTTAGAGAGCGCTTGCTCCCCATCGGTAAAGGTGAGGCGTTTACCACTGCTACCCACTCGCCTTAGCTCAATGCCCAACTCATCGGCCAGCAGGCACCCCAGGGTAAGGCGCAGAGTAGAGCCAAAGGCATTGTTGTTGTAGTGCTGACGCACCCGCTCTTTCAACTGTTGGCGACTGGAGGAGGATTTACTAGGTGAAATACCCACATAAAGCAGAGTGGTTGCTTTTACTTGATGACAGCCCTCCGTTGGTACCCTAGGCGGCACCTTACGGAAGTACCAGGCATAGACCCCTGCCTTCCGTGGGACTGGGCAATTTCTAGCCAATACCTCCGGGCGGGAGCAGAGATGAGTGGGGTTGAGGATCGCTTCAAAAGTTGACTCATTCATGGGGTTGGGCATTTTTGCGACTAACCCTTGCAGAGTTCCCGACTGGTGGAGAGTGGGTACGGTCTTCCCTGATGCTAGCAGCCCGCTATGATAATCGCTCCTACTGCTGGTGCTACCTCCCCATCCTTACTTTGAGTCTGTAAGGTGAGTCCAATTGGCTAGTTGCCATCTGACACTACAGAGTTGACATCCTTTCGATGATGATCGACCAGAAATAAGCTGGAGTTCTACGAAACCCTTGATGGAAAAGCACTTTGAACTGCTTGAAGCAATCCAAAGCAACTACAAACTTCGGGACAAAGAGCCTGGTGCTCTGGAGAAAGCGATCGCAGCCTGCAATGAGCAAATTGAGATCGCCCCTGAAGTGGCCCAGTTGTTTCACCGGGAATTTAAAGAATTGAATCAGTTCGCAGTCGAGCAGGGTGAGCAGCTGTTACCAGAAACTGCCGCCGCGTTGCCGACTCATACAGGTTATACCCAACTCGCCATTATTCGTGAAAAGCAAGGGCGGCTAGCAGAGGCCATCTGCCTATGTTGTGAGGCCCAGGAGCAAGGGTGGGCAGGTGATTGGGAAAAACGGATAGCCCGGTATCAGAAGCAGCAAGCTCGGAATCCTTAGTGCTAAATCGTTTATAAAGACTTCTGCAACAGTCTGGGGCACCTTTGGCCCTTTGGCCTACAGTTGAGGCAACTCTATAGCAATCTTGGCTATGACAACTCCAGACACCCCAGGCGATAACCGCTCGGTACAGATTGGCGGCAGTGTGACCGGCAGCGCTGTGGTGACGGGCGACAGCAATACGGTTTCGGTACAGTTTCAGCAGGCATCGCTGCCAGCACCAGAAACGGTGGATATTCAGGCGGAGATTGAGGCGCTGAAAGACATCTTCGCAAGTCTGAACAACCCAACTATCACAGGCGCAGCTGAAGAGATGGCGCAGGAGGTGGCGAAGCCAGAACCGGATAAGGAGATCATTGCCGATGCTCTGGAAACCGGGCTGAAGCGCATTCAGAAGTTAGCGGATTTTGGGGATGTGATCGATAAGCTGCGGCCCCATATAGAAGCCACCGCTGGCTGGCTGGGGATGCATGGCCACAAGCTGCTGCCCCTGGTGGGGTTGGCGCTGTAGCAGAGAAATGGGCCTAATTGATAAATGACAGTAGAACAGGACGATAGCCAGAGGCTGGTGAGAGACCATCGCAGCATTCATATCGAAGAGAACGCTGTTGGCAGTGCGATCGTCTCTGGCGATGGCAACATCATAAATGTGATTCACCAGACCACTCAACAGCGGCAGGAGCCCGCTGCCGCCGATGCCCCGGTAAAGCTTGGCCTCAACCCCTACAAAGGGCTGGCGGCGTTTACAGAACAGGACGGCGATCGCTACTTTGGCCGCGAAGCCCAGGTGGAGCGGCTGTGGGAACGGTTTCAACGGCTGGTGGAGCAGTCGGCGGTGCCCCGCCTGTTGCCGATCCTGGGGCCATCGGGCTGTGGCAAATCCTCCCTGGCCAGAGCAGGGCTGATTCCGGCCCTGGCCCAACGGCCTGTGCTAGGGAAGGCCCAGCTGCGAGTGGCGGTGCTGATGCCCGGTAGCCATCCTCTGGAAGCGCTGGCGGGGGTGCTGGCCAAAGCCGCTACTCAAGACCCGCTACCCGTCACCAAAACGCGGGAATTTGCCACGGAACTAGGCCTGGTCAATAAGGAGGGGGTCTACGATGGCCTGCGCCGCATTGCCAGCCTGATTCCTCAGATCCACGATGCCCCCCTAGTGGTGCTGGTGGATCAGTTTGAGGAGGTCTATTCCCTCTGCAAAGACCTCGACGAACGCCAAGCTTTTATCGACAACCTGCTCGCTGCTGCCCAAGACCCCAGTAGCCATGTATCGGTGTTAATTACCCTGCGCAGCGACTTTCTGGGCGAAACCCAGCGCCACCCGACCCTCAGCCAGGTGATCGGCTCCGACCAGAGCGTGATTGTGCCACCGATGACGGCGGCGGAACTGCGAGAGGCGATCGCCCGCCCCGCCGAACAAGCAGACCATCTCCTGGATGCGGCCACCATTGACCTGCTAGTGCAGGACACCGAAGGCCGAGAGGGGGCGCTGCCGCTGTTGCAGTTTGCCCTCACCCGGATCTGGGAGGGGTTAGCGGAGGGGAAAGCCCCAGCAGAAACCTATCGCCAGATGGGCGGTGTGGGCGGTGCCCTGGCGGGGAAGGCCCAGAAAATCTATGACCAGCTTTTGCCCAAGGAGCAGGAAACCGCCCGTCGCATTTTCCTGGGCCTGGTGCAACTGGGGGAAGGCACCCGCGACACCCGCCGCCGCGCCCCGGTGGCGAGCCTGATCGCCAGCCAGGACAGTCCAGAGGCAGTGAAGCAAGTGCTGGCCCGGTTTTCCTCGTCGGGCGCGCGGTTGGTGACGTTGGCCAGTCAGGGGCATGAGGAAGTGGCGGAGGTGACCCACGAGGCGCTGTTTGGCCATTGGCAGTCGTTGAACGACTGGCTCGATAGCAGCCGGGATGACATCCGCTTTCAGCGGCGGTTGGAGGCGGCGGCGGACCATTGGCATGACCAGAGACGACCCGCAGGCTTACTGTGGCAGCCCCCCGACCTGAATTTACTTCGCACCTTTGTCAAAACCAGCGAAACTCATCTCAACCAACGCTGCCTCGACTTTTTCCACGCCTCTGACTGGGCTGAACGGCGACGACGGCGGTTGAAGCGTTTAGGAGTTACTGGCTTGGCAGTAGGCCTGGTTTTGACTACAGGCCTTAGCACCTTTGCCGGATACCAGGTACGGCGGGCCGAACTACGGCAAATCCAGATCTACACAGCCGAAGCCAGGGACCTAGCCGAGATCGACCCCCTAAGCAGTATGGTGAATGGCTTGGCGGCAATTAGCCTGGGCCACAATCCCCTAGTCAAGCTGCCTCACGTGTGGGAAGGCAGTCTGGTATCCGCTGCTGTTCTAGATTTGGGGAATCGGCATGCCCGATTTGATCGGGTAGTTGGAGACCATCAGTATTATCGGGTTAATTCGGTGGGGTTTAGCCCAGATGGGCAGACCCTCGTCAGTGGGAGTAGCGATGGCACGGTCCGACTATGGGATCGCTCAGGCCAGCTCATCGGGGAACCTTTCGTGGGCCATCAGACTCGTGTCACATCGGTGGGGTTTAGCCCAGATGGGCAGACCCTCGTCAGTGGGGGTAGCGATGGCACGGTACGACTGTGGAATCGCTCAGGTCAGTCCATCAGTGAGCCCTTCGTGGGGCACCAGGAATGGGTTAGTTCCGTGGGGTTTAGCCCCGACGGGCAGACCCTCGTCAGTGGGGGCTGGGATGGTACGGTGCGGCTGTGGGACCGGTCAGGCCAGCCCATCGGGGAGCCTTTCGTGGGCCATCAGGATGGGGTTAGTTCCGTGGGGTTTAGCCCAGATGGACAGACCCTCGTCAGTGGTGGCAGCGATGGCACGGTACGACTGTGGAACCGGTCAGGCCAGCCCATCGGAAAGCCCTTCATGGGCCATCAGGATGGGGTTAGTTCTGTGGGGTTCAGCCCCGATGGACAGAACCTCGTCAGTGGGGGCGATGATGGCACGGTGCGACTGTGGGACCCGTCAGGCCAGCCCATCGGGGAGCCCTTCATGGGCCATCAGAATTGGGTCTGGTCGGTGGGGTTTAGCCTCGATGGGCAGACCCTCGTCAGTGGGGGTAGCGATGGCACGGTGCGACTGTGGAACCGGTCAGGCCAGCCCATCGGGGAACCTTTCGTGGGCCATCAGGATGGGGTCAGATCGTTAGAGTTTAGCCCAGATGGACAGACCCTCGTCAGTGGTGGCAGGGATGGTACGGTACGGCTGTGGGACCGGTCAGGCCAGCCCATAGGGGAACCTTTCGTGGGTCATCAGGATGGGGTTAGTTCCGTGGGGTTTAGCCCAGATGGACAGACCCTCGTCAGTGGGGGAAACGATGGCATGGTACGACTGTGGGACCGGTCAGGCCAGCCTATCGGAGAGCCTTTCGTGGGTCATCAGGATGGGGTTAATTCCGTGAGGTTTAGCCCCGATGGGCAGACCCTCGTCAGTGGTGGCAGGGATGGCACGGCCCGGCTGTGGGACCGGTCAGGCCAGCCCATCGGAGAGCCTTTCGTGGGCCATCAGGATGGGGTTAGTTTAGTGGGGTTTAGCCCTGATAGGCAGACCATCATCAGAGGGGGGAACGATGGCACGGCATTACGTCTTCAAGATGAGGTCAATTCAGTGGGGTTTAGCCCAGATGGGCAGACTCTCGTCAGTGGGGGCTTGGATGGCACAGTGCGACTGTGGAACCGGTCAGGCCAGCCTGTTAGGAAGCCTTTCGTGGGCCATCAGAATTGGGTCGGATCGGTGGGGTTTAGCCCAAATGGGCAGACTCTCGTCAGTGGAGGCTGGGATGGCACGGTGCGGCTGTGGGACCCGTCAGGCCAGCCCATCGGGGAATCTTTCGTGGGCCATCAGGCTAGTGTCAGATCGGTGGAGTTTAGCCCAGATGGGCAGACTCTCGTCAGTGGGGGCGATGATGGCACGGTGCGACTGTGGCCAGTGTGGTTGGCGGAACAGGGCTGGGTGAGCTACACCTGTGATCGCATTCGACCTTACCTACTAGCCCGCAGTAGTGCAGATGAAACCGTGCGACTGGCACGGCGCACCTGTGAGCGGTTTGCTTGGCGGTAGAGTTAGGGCTAGTCGCTCTGGGATTCAGCCATGACCACCTCACCAATGCATTTCATCACCTGAAGCACCTCGTAGAGGTCATTCCCCGGATTGACCAAAGAAAATAGGCGAGAATTAGCGTATTGGGACTGAGGCGCTTTCGTCAGCTTGAGAAACAAAAAACTTTGACCATTGCTCACCATCGCAGATGTAGGCTGCTCCACCTCAGGGTTTGCCAGCACATAGGCCAACGCTTGCCCCATCGCCACATTCACATCAAAACCGCTCCGCTTCGCCTCCAGCGCCAAAATCCAAAACCGCTCCTTCAGCACCAACACATCAATCCTGCCGCGAATCACCTCCCCCTCATCCTCGGTGGCAATTTCAACACTCACCTCCGACCGAATATAGAACGGGTCATCGTAGAAGCCAGCCATATCCAACAGCGGCGAAAGCACCACCATCTTGCCACTGTTTTCTAACAGTGGCAGGCTTTTTAGGAAGCGTTTGAAATGAGTTTTTACCCGATCAAGATACTGCTTTTCCAGCTCGGTCAGTGCCCCTAACCCCTGCGTCCATTCCGAAAAAAAGTCTGGCTGAGTTGCCTCCCGCAGGCCATAGCGATCTTCGAGAAAGGCGATAGAGACTTGACTGTCGGGGATAACGCTGACAATAGCATCTTGCGAAGGAGATAGGGCGCTGCGATGACAAGATCCTTGGGCTAGCACTGTAGCCTACAGTTTAATGCTGCTGAAAAAGACCCATCGAGCAAATGGGTTGCAGTTCTCGGTCGGCAATAGTGGTGTATGAGGTATCTAACTTTTTTGGACACAGATTAGCAAACTTTCCCTCGCTCTTGTTGCGGCAACATAGCGCTCACACTTATCCAGGAGATTGGCGTTGGTTAAATCATTCATGGCATCGGTATCGCCTGTACAGGCCATGGCGATCGCCTTGAACTCCAGCCCCTTAATCCGTTTCATCGTACCGAGACGTACTCCAGGTTCTTCGGGGCCGGGGTCTTCTTGTCTGGGTTGTAGTTCGTAGGTCTTCAGTCCCTCGGCCTGGAGCGCAGCGCGAATGTCTGGCTTATAGGGAGTGACGCAAATCTCATGGTCAGAGAACTGGCCCGCTTCCACCAGAGTTTTGGCCCATTGGGCAATCACCCTGGCTTCCTCTGGTTCATCAGTACAGGGGGCAATTTCAGGGGTTGGCCCTGTGAAGACCGAGCGATCGCCGACAGTGCTAGTCTTACCGTCATCCAGGTCATCTACATCTAGCCCATCGAGAATCTGCTCAGCAAAGCGGCGGATTTGCTCACTGGTGCGGTAGTTCACCTTGAGGCGTTTAGAGCGACCTCGGACTTCTATGCCCGCCCGGCTGAGGGGAACGCGGGTACGGTAGATGCGCTGGTGCCCGTCCCCAGCTACAGAGAGAGGATTCACCTGACCATCGCCCAGGGGGCTGAGGGCAGCTAGCAGCCGCAGACCTTCGAGGCTGAAGTCTTGTACCTCGTCGGCTAACACATGGCGAAATTGAGGAAAGTTGCCCTGATCTACGACTAGGCGAGCCTGGTGGATCGCCCCCTCAAAAGTCATCAGGTTGCGCTTTAGCAGCAGGCGTTTGAAAGCCTTAAAGACTGGCCATGCCTCTCGTCGCTGCTTGCGACCCAGGCGGGGCCTGCCGGTGCGCACCGTCGTCAGGTAGGCTTCCTCGGTCTCAATGCCATTGGCATCGACCACCAGATTGAATTCCTCTTGCAGGTCTAGCTTCGACATCGGCAGGCCGGTAATGGTAGGGTCAGCCCAAACTTCGTTCCAGAGGTCATCGCGCTCTTCGGGGGAGGCAATGCGCCCCTTCCACCCACCTCGCTGGCAGATGGTGCGAGCCAACTGGTTGAGATGGGTTACTTCGATCTGGTCGGCCACCGTAGGGTCAAGACGAGGGATGTAGCCTTTGAGGGTGATCGCTAAGTTGGTAGAAAACGTCACCAGCAAAATCTTGTCCTTGGGATTGTCGAGCTTACGAGCTAGGTGAACGGCTCGATGCAGCAGGGCTACGGTTTTCCCGGTTCCGGCAGCTCCGGTGATGCTCATGGGGCCGTTTACCTCCCACTCCACCAGTTGGCGCTGGCGGGGGTGGAGGAAGATGCGCCACTCTTCCAGGGAGCCGCCTTGGAAAATGGCCTTGAGGGCATCTTCGCCATCGACAATGACGAGATCGCGGTTGGATCGCTGGGTCAGCTTTGAGAAGTCGCCGGGGCCTTCTACCGCGACAGTGGTAGTCGCTTCAATTTCAGACCCTAGGGCCTGGGCTAAGGCCTCATCGAGGGAGAGTCCAGCGGCGTAGCCAATCAGCACCTCAGCACATTCGTCGGGTAGATATTTGCTCAACATGTCTAGGTCGTAGTCGCTGCGAACTTCCCGTACTGCCGGGATCAGCATCTGCGGGACACCGGCATGGAAAAGCTCATCATCCGAGAGTTGTTGAAGGACATAGCGGTTGCCTGGGCTGTAGGTTTTGGGCGTTGCCACCTGCTGAACAGCTTGCTGGGTCGCCTGAGCATCAAAGATTTGAAACGCACCGGTGCTGCCGTGGACTTCGAAGCGTTTGTTTTTGGCCCAGTCGTAGGCGCGATCATGGGAGTCGATGTGAACCAACAGAAAGGTATCGCCCTGTTCTGGAGCAATGACGATCGCCCGATAGCCATCGGGCAGGTCAGCACCCCGCACTTTGCCATCGAGCATGGTTTCTTGGAGCCCATGCAGGCCAATGGCAGGGTCCCAAGGATCCACCTGAAATTTCTCGATTAGGGTGGCGACCTTCTTTTGCACCTTGGTTGGAAGCTTATAGAAGTTCTTAAACACCTTGGCGTGCATCATCAGTTGGGCCATGGTTCGTTCTCCCTGATCAGGTGTTAAGTAAGTCAATCAAAACGGCGGTGCCTCGAGCCTGGATATCATCGGTGGTGACTATCTTCCAGCCAGCGGATTGCCAGGCTGATGCCAGGGACACCTGGTCTCCGGCTAAAACGGCAATGGGGGGCGAGTGGTCAGGCCAGGCTAATTCTGCCAGAGCATCGTCCCCCGTGGTTACGGCAATGGCTTCGGCTTCGTAGGCTGGTTCGGGCAGCGGCACCCCGGCAGCGGCCAGACTATCTACCAAGGCATGAAAAGAGGGAATTACCTCTTCGCGGACATCGGCCCAAGGGCCGCTGGCGGCATCGACTACCGTCGTGGGAACGACATCGGGAGCAGTACCCTCGGTAACTTCTGAGGTCGTGAAGCAGGTAAACGCCCCACAGAACTGGAACAGGTTAAGGCAGGCTAAAAACCTGCGCCACCGTGGCCGATAGCTTTGACTGGCCAAGCGCTCATCGTTGCTATCGCCTAAACGGGCGCTGACCCGCACCTGGTTACGCTGGTTGGCCAGACAGGCTTCTAGGGTAGAAAAAGCAACCACGTCAGCGCCAGAACTGGCCTGGGAGTTGCAGACCCAGGTGCCCTTTTCGTCGCTAGCGGGCGAGACAAAGTCTTTGCCTGTACACCAGTCTTCCAGGGCGCTAAAGAGATCGGCTTCCAGATGGGTGCGATGGGCCGCTAACACTTCTAAGGGGAACGCGGCGGCAAAGTCAGCAAGTTTTTGCCAGCCAGCGGCATCGGGGCGCTCAATGAAGGCTAGGAGCTGTTGCCAGGGGTTACCGGCGGCGCGACGTCCGGCAGGCATGACTATGCCCTGGTTGGCGGCAGCATTGGCGAAAAACTCCATCTTGTTGGCAATGGGAGCCTGCACGATGCAGAAGCTATCGGGGCCAGAGTGCTGCACATCTTCCCAGGTGATGTTCCATAGGTGGTAACGGCCAGAGCTGAGAACAGCGCGGCGTTTGGCCATGTCATCGGCCAGGCGGTTGGTGGTGACGTGGAACTCAAACCCATCGGTGAAGATGGCGATGGGGCGAATGGACTCATCGTCAGCGCAGCGCAGTAAAAAGTCAGGCTGGCACTGAAGAGTGACTCCCTGGGGTGGCCCCAGATGGGGCTGGAGTTCGAGTTCCCAGGTGTGGCTGGGGTGAGGAATCGTAAACCGGAATCCGGCTTTACCCTGCACCAGGGTTTTCTCCCAGGTGCCTGATTTGTCGAGCACCCATTCTTCTAATTTGCGCACTAGCTCTCGCTCTAGCAGGCTGCCGAACAGAGATGTGTTGGGAATTTCGGTCAATCCGGCCCGCTCGATGCGGCGATCGCCCGCCTGGATCAGTTGTTTCAAAAGTCGAACCCCTAGGGCACGACTGACCTGAGCCGCATTGTAGCGCTGAGAATAGGTGCGCACACAGCGGTAGCAGCCGTCGGTGTCGTTTTCTTCTAGGGCACTCATGCGGCCACAGCGACAGCTTTCCATCGCATCCAGGGCCAGGCGCATCACTGCCATGATGCCCTCGCCGGTACGATTGGCCTCGTCGGTTTCCTGAAACAGGGTTTTGAGATAGCCGGTACCGCCGGGGACGCGATCAAGAATCACCAGGTAGTCTCGAGTCAGGGCATTATCGCCATCGGGCAACTGCTGCGGAAAGATGGTGAGGTGGCTGGGGTCTCCTTCAAACCGCAGCCGCAGCCCCAGGGAAAGGCAGGCCCGCAGGGTTTGAATTTCGTCCTCAGCCATAGGGGGCAACAAAATGCGAATTGCCTCGGACTGAATTTCTCGGTAGAGGTAGACGGGGACTTCTTTGAAGGGGTTGATGGTGCGGCCTTCGGCTTTGGCTTTGTCAAGCTTGCGGCGGGCGGAGCAGCTGCGGCGGTGCTTAACTTTATCAATCGCCTCAAACGGCCCAGCCACAACTCCACAGTCGGCACAGACCACAAACCCATTTTCTGGGGCTGGCCCCTCGGGACCAAAAGCCACAGCCCCCTTATCGTCCTGGTAGCCGACGTTAACTTCTCGCAGCGTCACCGCCGCTCGATACTCAATGCCGAAGGGGAGCTCTTCTTCCCCGGTGGCCCCGCTGGGGGCGTCAAGGGTGAGGTCAAAGCTGTAGCGACGCTGGTAGAACTGGTTTTGCCGTTCATCGGAGCGATCGCTGGATAGGCTCTCGTACTGCTCCATCACCGAGATCGCCTGGGAGCGGGAGAATTTAACGAAAGTTTTGTGCTGGCCAATGTCAGCCTGACTGTCGGCCCCGCCGTCGTAGTGGCACTGGGGGCAGGCGGGGGCTGCATTTTCTTGGGTGAGGTCGCTGGTGGGGCGCATGTGCCCACATTTGCCGCAAATGGCCCAGGTCTCGGTCAGGGGTTCTTCGCGGCTGCCCACGCCAATTTGCTGAATCTTAAACTGGCGCTTGTGGGTATAGAAGTGGTTGTGGGGGGCCAACTCCCGCAGGGCACTGGCCGCCGGGCGCACCACCTCAATGGGGGGGATCGGTTGCTCTGCCGTGCGGTGGCGGTTATAGACGGAACCGTAGAACCGCACCCCGGATTCGGGAAAGGCGTAGTTGGGCAGCAGCCCGTTGTTGGTCAGCAGCTCCAGGGAAGTGGTGCGGGCCAGGCTGGTTTGGCGACCCTTGAGCACCCGCAGTTCGTCTTCAATTTCTTGGCGGGCCTCTAGTTCGTGCTCGTCGAGCTTAGATTTTTGGTCTTGCAAGCGGCGGCGGGCGTTATCCAGCTCTCGCCGCTGGCGATCAAACTCTTGGGAAACTCGGCGCAGCCGCTGGAGCAACCGCTCGGTTTCGGTCTCCTGGGTAAAGCGGGCTTGGGTATCGGGTTGAATATTGTCGGTAAAGCGGGCCAAAAACGCCTGCTGGAGTTCTGCCTCGCGCTGGGTGACCCAGGCCATCGTGGCAGGAATTTGGCCCTGGATGTCGTCCATGTCGCGGACAAACTGGGTGCCGCTGCCGGGCATTTCGCGCAGCTGGCCCACCTTGGTGGCCGAGTCAAAACAGTAAGCCAGGTACTGCCGCACCAGCACCGCCGAGGCATCAACCCAACAGCCCGGTGGATCAACCTTGCCCCGTAGCATTTCCCCCGGACGACCATAAAAGAACAGGTCGTGGGGCTGGTGGTTGATCACCGAGACAATCAACGCCGTGCCCGTGGATCGCCCCGCCCGGCCAATGCGTTGCAGGTAGCTGGCGGTGGTGGGCGGAATCGAGCAAAGCATGGTGCTGGACAAGTCGCCGATGTCGATGCCCATTTCTAGGGTGCTGGTACAGGTGAGCACGTTGGGGTCGTCGGCATGTTGAGTAGTGGAAAAGGCGCTTTCTAGGGTTTCTCGTTCGTCAGTGGTAAGCAGGCCGGTGTGCTCGCTGGCCACCACCCGGCGTAGGGCACCCTTGCGGTAGCGGTCTTGGTAGTAGCCCTGGCGGAGAGTAAACTCGTCGCGGCGGTAGGTGCCGTTTTGGGCGCTGTATTCCAGGCTGGGGGCACCCTCCCAAAGGTCAGCTTCGATCGCAGGGCGGACAATGGATCGGCGGGTCTCTGAGCAGGTGAGCTTGACCCCGTAGGGCACCAGACTGGCCTTGGCGGGGTTAAGGGCGTAGTAGACCTTGCTGCCATCGCTGTGGAGGCGCTGGAGTAGGCCCGTGGCCTCGGCTTTGTCGTAGAGCAGTTGCAGCAGATCGAGAGCTTCTAGGTCACCGATGGTGGGGCGGTTGAGCACCCGCTGAGTCCAGCGAATATGCCAGGGCTGAGTGTTGCCGGAGGTGCTGCTGAGAATGTGGTCGTGGTACTTGTCGCTCTTGGTAACCATCAGCCGGGGGCGAAACCGGGTCATGGACGGGTGGGTTTCGCGCCGGGGCAGGTAGCGGCCAAAGGGAGATTTGCCCCAAAACCCATGGTGGGCGTAGTCGAGTAGGTAGGGATGGCCCAGGGCACCGCGCAGTCGGTAGCGGTGCAAAATACCCAGCAGCCAGCGGCCCAGGGCAGCGATGGGCAACGAGGTCAGGCTGGTATCGACCGCCTCAATGCTGTCGCGCAGGGCCTCCACTGTTTGGGTGATGCAGGCCCAGTCCCAGGCGAGACAGGTGGCCCCGCTGGCCTCTAGGGTGCGCCCCCGCAGCAGCATGATGCCAAATTCACTGCTAGCCTGCCAGGTCAGCCGTTCTTGAATGGCGGCTAAGAGCTGGGCTGGGGGGCGGGGAGTGGCAGCGCTGTTTCGGTAGGTCAAGTAGTCTGCAAAGTCGGCTAGGTCGGGGGGCAGCAGGGCGGCGATCGCATCTTTCAAGCTCCCCGGTCGACCTACTCCGGGGGTACCCCACCAGTGCAGCAGGCGATCGCCCACCGCTACCAGGGGCACGCCCTCAGAACCCGCATCATCCACCACTCGCTGGAGGGCGGTGCGGAAGGAGAAGTTGTAGGTGCGGGCCGAGAGAAACCCAGCCCGATGGGAGGCATCTTGTACGCTGTCGGTGAAGGCCAGCAGCTTGGGGTCGCTGTTGAGTACCGAACCAAATAGCTCATCCACCATGACGCTGGAGAGGGTGGCAGAGCGAGAACCAATGATGAACACACTTTCTAGGGAGCCACAGCAGGGGCAGCCCTGCTTGCCCACCAGTTGGCTTTTATCCTTGGTTTTGATCGTTTCCACATCGTGGTTAATCGCCACCCGAAAGCGGCGGCTGTCGTCGGTCAGCGGGCAGGGGCCTTCGCCCTGGCGCACCACCAGGCTCTGGGGATGGAGATACCACTGGCCAAACAGGCTGGGCTGGTCGTGGCCCTGCTGCTGGATGCGCCACTGACTGGCGGTGCCCTCGGGGTCGGGCATGAGGGTGACAATTTTGGCGTCGCGGCCCCCGTGGCGGTCAAACCAGCCCTGATAGATGGCTTTGACATCGTCGGTGAGCTTAAAACCTTCTACGCCCTTAGCGCCAATGGCGCTTTCGGCCTGGGTATTTTTGAGGCCAATCCAGCCGGATGCGCCGCACTCGCTGCACTGGAAGGCGGGCAGCATGCGGTTTTCGCCTGCGGGTTCGTCGAGCCAGCAAAAGGCGGGGGCTTCGCTGACGTAGCGACCAATGCGGGTGAGTTCGCGAATCCAGAGCTGTACCTGGGTGGGCACTAGGGGAAAGGCGCGATCGCTGCGAATTTCTTTAGCAAAGGCCACCAGGGCAAAGAACGACACCAGAATCCAGCGGCGATCCTCAAACCGGGTGATCAGCAAAAAGCCCAGTTCTTGGCTGGCCATTCGTTCGATCAGACTATGCCAGGTCAGGGCATCGGTGCCGGTGCGCTCATTGTCGTCAAAGAGGGTCAGCAGTTGCTTAAACAGGCGGGTGGTGCAGAGCCACTGGCCTATAGCCACACCCCAGGCATCGAGGGCAGCGGTGTCGTGGATATCTCCGGTGAACAGGGGGCCACCCCACAGGGCCACCTGGCGAAGGGCGTAGGCGGGGGCGTCTTCGTCGGGGTGGGGCTGGCAGTCGGCGGGGGTAGGCAGGTGCAGTTCTACCAGGGCATCGTCTAGCCCGGTGACAATTTCTTCCACGGTGAGCCGGTCTTCAATGATCACGGCTTCGGCGGGGATATCTTCTTCAAATAGGGTGCTGGCGAAGCGGGCCAGGCGATCGCCCCCGGTTTCGATGGCATCGGCGATGTCGTGGCCTAGGGCGCGATCACTCCTATCGCGATCATCCATGGTGGCACTGGTACCCACTACGCAGAGCTGGCCCTTGGGAATGTCTAACCGTTCCTTTAGGCGGCGAATCAGACAGGCCACATCGGCCCCCTGGGCACCGTCATAGGTGTGCAGCTCGTCGAGAATCAGGTATTGCAGGGTGCCGGGTTCGTTAAAGCGCCACAGCCGCTGGTCTTGGGGCCGCAGCAGCAAAAAGTCCAGCATTTTGTAGTTGGTCAGCAGCACGTCGGGGGGCGCGTCGAGCTGGGCGGTGTGGTTGGTGATGCCGTGGTCGGCCCCCATGTTGGTGTCGCCCGAATCTTGGGAGCTGGGGTCAGAGGGGTCGTAGCGCCCCGTGTAGGTGCCGACGCGAATGCCTGCGTTTTTGAGCTTGGGGTCTTGCCAGATGGTTTTGGCGAAGCGCTTTTCCTGGTCGGCGGCCAGGGCGTTCATGGGGTAGAGGATGATGGCTTTGATGCCGGGCAGCCCGGCCTGCTTGGCCCGGAAGCAGTGGTCGAGTACGGGGTACAAAAAGCACTCGGTTTTGCCGGAGCCGGTACCGGTGGTGATTAGGGTGGGTTCTGGCTGGTGGCCGTTGCTGTGGAGCCGTCGCCAGGCCCGCGACTGGTGGCGAAAGGGGGTGAAGGGGACGGTGATGTCGAAGGGTGGGGTGTAGTCTTCGGCTAGGCGAAAGGGGCGCTTGAGCTGTACCCACGGGCCTTTGAAGATGCCCTGGTGGGGGTCTTCGAGGAAGCGCTCAAAGGCTTGGGCTACCCGCTCGTCGCGGAAGTCGAAGGTGGATTGCAGGTAGTAGAGAACCTGGCGACGGATGTTGTCGGCGAGGTGGGCTGGAAGCATGGGAACCGAGCTGGGGGGTATTTACTTAGGGTATTCACGGGTCTTGCCCCTCCGTCAGGGTACCCAAGGTTTTTACAGAATTGGGATAATATGCCAAGTGAGATCCCAAAGAAACACTTATTGATTCATTAAAAAAGGAAAACCTTCAAAAACAAAGGATTTAAGACCAAACAACAGAGATTTTATAGTAATGAAACGTAGAAAGCCTCCAAAGACAATAGTCTGGACACTTTTCTGGGCAAGCGCTGAAACTCTTGATTTCTCCTTGACCAGGCTATCGCGAAAGAGCCCTTCTCTCGCGTACCATTCTTATCCTGATAGACACTCTCTTCTCTGCAAAAGTTTGCAAATAACCTAAGAGCAGACGTAGAGGCGATCGGTATGTTTCAGGATCTGATTGGCTGCTTGAAATTGCCGAGCCAACGTTGTTGCATTGGATTTGGAAAAAGCCGTTCAACAGGTCACAGCAAGTACAGCTTAGGAAAAGAGCACCGAAAGGCAAATTAAAAATTTAGCAAAACTGCTGATGAAGCTATTTTTGACTATTATGCATTGTTTATCAAATTTTGACAGATAGCCTTGCCAGAAAAATGATTCAATCTGTACTTTTTCGGTCAAGACTCGACGACGGTATGCGAGAGGTCAATTATCTATATACAGATTATCTATATACAGATTGTTTATTAAGACCTGCACATATCTATCGAAATTCTGAATCACTATCTGCGGCGTATCCGCAGGTAATGAATGCTTTATGTAGGAAAAAGCTACTTCGTAGGCATCAGCAGAAAGGGATGGTCTAATATTATTGCTTTCTAAAAGATCTTGGCTGTTCGTCAAAAAACATCCGTAGATTCTCTCAATATATTTTTCAATTTCCCATTGAAAATCAGAAACCAATCTTACCCTGTCTTCATCTGAAAGTTGCTGAAGCTCGGCACTTAGTGTCTCAAGGTTATTCAATGTGTAGTCACTTGCTTTTTTAGAAATTGTGCTAATTCCCTCTTGAAAAAACCAATCGAGGATAGCGCAAACCTGAGAACCTATTAACCAGCGTAGAGGACGTTCTATAGTACCCATGACCCATCTGATAGTTTTATTTTCCATAGTAGTTTTATTTTCCAGCGAATTCTGTTCGGTTTGTATGCGTAGCATAGTTCTTAATTCCGGCACTTTATTGAAAAGGCTAATAGCTGCATCTATAGCAATAGCTTGGCCCTTTTTGCCAGAACTTTGGCGTTGATCTACAACTCCTATGACTTGTTGAGTGGAAGGAATAAAGATTGGAGAGCCGCTATATCCTGGCTGGAGAGAATAATTATCATCAATGTCTAGGTCCAATACCCAGGCGTATTTATTACTAGCAACAACATTGAGAGTATCTACATGTAAACAACCCGAGATTTCTCTCAAAAAGAGACGATTAGCCGGTTTAACTTGCTGAAAATATCCTAACGTTGAGAAGATCAAGGTTTTCTTGCTAGGTCTAGCCAGACGTACAGGCTTTTTCCAGTGAAGTCCATCTACTCGTAAGAGCGCCAAGTCAAAAGTGTCCTTAAGGGATAGCTTAAGTTCATCCTCGCTAGGGGCAATCAGTTGAGCCGGTCGTTTACCAACTCTTAGATTTGACAAATCACCAATCTCATTGATGACGTGTGTACAGGTTAGCCAGTAAGTAAACCTTTTATCTCTAAAGATAAGAAAGCTACTACCAAAGTCACTGATATCGTTCTTGCTGCTTTCAACCAAAGCAACTGACTCAGTTAATTCAGGTTCCTTTAACGAACCCTCATACTTTTTTGCCATAAAATTCAAAACCTCTATATTGGTCTAGAACAAGATATGACTCAGAAACCCTGAACATGTCTCAGTACCGTAAAAACTTTCGATAATTCAGATTTCATTCGCAAAATTTAAGAAATCTGTGCCTTATTGCCTCGGCCATGGAGGGCTATCAATGAAGTATATCCATTAAATCATGATATTAAAAGACAAGAATTCTAGCTCTAGCATTAGGGCTATGTATTGTTATATTGATTGACGCTGTCTATCCATTCCATAGTGGTGCAGAGAACTCCTGAAACCCTTATAAATAGAGAATTCTTGCCAAGACAGCAGACTTGAAATTTCTCAAGAGATCGAACGAAGACAATGGGCTTTAAAGGCTATTTGACCGCCTAAACCCTCCATTGGAAGACTCAAAAGAGTCTTCTGCACCACCAAGCTAGCTTTCCATCCTCAGTTTATAAAGGAGGTAAGACTTGCCGAACTTGCTAGAGACTCTTTGCCTTAGGTTTTCGAGTGAGCCTATTTCACTAGTTAGTCATTGATCTTGTTTTTGCCTCATCACAAGCTTGATTTTAAGGTTCGCGCCTGTTTTTGCCTTAGTGATGTAGATATTGCCCTCTCCCTCAAAGCTGAGGCCCACTTCTACCTCAGCCTGCTCAACGTAGACTTCCTTGTTGAGCTCCTTCCATGTACTTGCGATAGGGGTGCAGATCTTCTTGAGGATTGGGGCAATGACGTCAAAAGAGGAACCTACTCGCTCAGCCGCTGAGCCTCCTGATATCTGCTCAGGCTCATCGTCCGCCGCTTCTACTTCGATTAGCAAACCATCTTCTAGACGAATGAGCTTAGTGTGATCTGTCAATGGTAGGTGCTCCAAGGTAAATTGCATCACTCGGAACAGGGAACTGGCACACAGAGTAAACTATTTTACAATGCTGCGTTGTGAGCTACGTCACCTGGTAACAAAAGACTGTTATAGCCCTTCGTCAAACGCGATAGGTGTAGGCGATGTGGGTTTCTGCCATTTGCAGGTGGCAGTGGTAACTGCGGAAAAGGCGATAAGGCGCATTTTCACTAGCAACGTTGTATTGATCTATAGCAGGAACTGAGCATGGTGTGTGAGGATAACCTTTCCACCGATTTTGTCGTCAAGTAGACTGGCAGCATAGAAATTACGGAGGAACTCTGTATATTAAAGTGTTTCCAATATTTGCCTAGGCAACACTAATTTTTATAAACTTCAGGGTTTACAACGTTTTAAGCTTATTTAGGGCTTGCTGAGAAAGTACCAAAAGCCAAGCGGAAAGGGTGATTCAGGGTGATTGAGAGCTGCTAAAGTGCAAGGAAAATAGTGCACTGCCGCTGAAATCCTTGGACGCAGAGACCGATGT
>NZ_JAYGIH010000040.1:0-65784 GCF_034932455.1 Leptolyngbya sp. CCNP1308
AGACAGCCCGGTTCAGCACCCGATGATAGCGCTGAAATTGAGGCTCCTCACCCAGCCCCATCACCCGCAAAATCTGGCTCACCGTCCGTTTCCCCGGAGCCAGCAGCGCTCCTATCACTAGGGTTAACGCTTGAGGCCACACCCGCTGGGAAAACAGGGGCGCAAACGCTATCATCATCGATATAAATTCCATCGCAGTAAGCTCCTCAGACCCTCATCTGAATTCTGCTTGCTGCTTTCCTTTTCAGACCAAATGGATAAAGTCGAGCTTAGAGAAGGTTTTGCTGGCTGAGATTGGATATAAAGGCTTTTCAAGCGATCAATTGTTTTTTACGCAACCAGAATTAGTTAGTCAAATCAAATCTTTTTTGGCTGACACTGTAGATAAACCAAAGTATTTGGATGGAAGAGCCATCTTGAATGCTATTGCTATCCAACAGGGTATTTTAGTAGAGCGATCAGAGAACATTTTTTCTTTTTCCCACCTGACTCTTCAGGAATATTTAACTGCTCAGTATCTTAGCCAAGATCCAGAATTGATTAAGGAATTAGTTCGCAGCTATTCAGTTGATCAACGTTGGCGAGAAGTATTTTTACTAGTCTCAGGATCACTACAAAACTCAGATAAATTAATGCAGTTCATGGAAGCTGAGGGTAAAGGTTCTCTGAAAACCCCAAAAGTAAAGGCAATACTTACTTGGATCACTCAAAACACGAACAAATCAGGATGTCGATTTAAAGTCTCCGTTGAGAGGGCTATTATCTTATCCATCTTTCTAACTTTTGCCACCTTTAAATCTAAAAATTTTACAAAGGTTTTTAATATTGCTGTTTCAGCTAATGATCTTGCCACCGCTCTAGATTCCCAAAGCTTTCGTATTAGTCATCTGCTCCGAGTTCTTGCTGGTTCTCTAGTTAGTCTTAGAGATTCGATTGACGATTTAGATAGCCTTGTTGCTCGTTATAAAGAAGCTACTATTGAAGCTCGTTCCGATTCCAAACCATATTATGATTCATCATTCGACGAACAGATTCTTTACTACAACGATGACGTTCCTACTCACCTGTCACATTTTGAGGGTGTTTCTGGAATAAATATTGTCGATCACCCCGAACAAGGATTTAGTGTTGATGCTGAGGACATAGCTCGTGCTAGTGTTTTAGTCTGCCAGCATTTTGATGACCTTACTAAAATGCTTCAGGAGCTAAATTTATTCGACAATAATATCCGTCAGAAAATATTAGAAATTCAGATTCCTAATATGAGATTTCCTTTCAATCCAAAAAGTAGTGGTGAAGTGAAACTTATACTGAGGATAGCCCAGACTTTCCTTGAGCGTGGTTCAAGAATTTGGTGGCAAACCCTTGATCTTCCTGAAGAGTGGACTAGTTTATCGGAAGAAGAAATAGAATTAATAAAAAACTATTTGTATATTACTGAGTTGATGGTTAGGTGTAGGGAGGAAGCAGTGAGAGTTTCAGAAAAAGTTTGGATAGGCATTGAAGAACAAATTCTCATACCTTCAGTAGATTGAAACGAGTACAGCACCAGCAGTACAACAACCCCAATGCACACCGACCGCCGAGAGGTTATCGGTTAGAGTTCGAGGTTATCTGCGGCGGGTGATTGGCAACGTTATGCCGACTATTCTTTGGTGAAAACAATTTGAGAAAGCTTTCTCTAGGTATTAAAGAAACACCCTTACAGGAAGCTGGGTAGGCGATAAAATTGGTGGGTTGCCAAGAAACATCTCCGGTGTTTCCGCCAATGCCCATCCCCCAAATTGTGATCGACACAAATGTCGTTGTTGCTGGGTTGCGCTCTAGAAACGGGAGTGCTTTTCGTCTATTGAGGTTAGTTGGCAGCGAGCAGTTCAAGATCAATCTTTCTGTACCGCTAGTTCTGGAGTACGAAGAGGTTTTGCTGCGAGAACTGCCAAACTTGGCCATTGATGTCTCAGATGTGCAAGATTTTCTCGATTTCCACTGTTCTGTTGCGATTCATCATCAAATTTTCTTCCTTTGGCGACCTTCTTTGCCTGATCCCAAGGATGACATGGTGCTAGAACTGGCGGTTAAAGCAGGGTGTGATAGCTTAGTGACATACAATATCCGCGATTTTGTAGGCATTGAGCAGTTTGGCATTAGTGCCGCTACCCCGGCAAACTTCCTAGAGTCTATTGGAGCACTGTCATGAGCACGTTAAGCATCCAGCTTCCTGACTCCTTATATAGAAGCTTGCAGAGACTTGCCGAGCAGGATGGGATTTCGTTAGACCAGTTTATTGCGCTGGCAGTTGCTGAGAAAATTTCAGCATTAACAACTGAGGGGTACCTGCAAGAGCGCGCAAGCTGTGGCGATCGAACAAAATATGAAGCTGTATTGGCTAAAGTCGCTGATGTTGAGCCAGAATTGCACGACCAATTGCCGCCAGCATAACAACCTGATTGCACCTGATCGCCAGGAGGTTATCCCTCTGGGTCAAGAGATTATCTGTGGCAGATAAAGCGGAACGTTAAGCATTGCGACCCTGCTCTCACTTTCACAACCGCTTGATCTAGTGCCTCAGCGCTGCGGCGCTACAATCTAGGCATTGCTGGGGTAGCTGTCTAGCCGTAGGGCCAATGGTAAATAAGGCGATCGCCAAAAGTTTGTCTCAGTGGGGTGTACCCCGGTGGGGGTGGTTAAGTATTGGGCTGGGGCTTCTCACCCTGCTCTTTTTAGATGCGATTATCAACCTCCAGGCCGAGCGGCTGTGGTTTGAAGAAGTCAACTACCTGGCGGTGTTTTGGCTGCGGCTCAGGTCGCAGCTGCTGCTCGGCATTATTCCTATTCTGTGCACCCTGGGCTTTACCTGGGGCAACCTAGCCCTGGCCGATCGCGCTCAACCGCTAGAAAAACCGAGCGATCGCCACGATCGAATTCGCAGCCTGGGTCTGAGCGGGCTGCTGCTGGTCGGTACAACTCTGAGCTTTTTGGTGGGGGTGCAGCTCATCTACCAGGGCCAAATTGCCAGAGACTTTTGGCAGCAGACCACCACCCTCTACGACTCCAGCACGCCCCTGCCCCTGTGGCCCAAGCTGCAGCTGGTTGACGTCATTGGCCAAATTTTTATCACCCAACCCTGGCTGATCGTGGCCCTCGGCATTAGCACCGTAGCGTTTCTGATCTATCCCCGGCAGCTGGGGCGGCTGGCGGCGGTGTTAATGAGCCTGGGCTACGGGCTAATTTTGGCCAAGCAGTGGCCCTCGGTGCTGCTGGCTCTCAACCCGGTGCCCTACGGCCAGGTCGAGCCCATCTTTAACCGCGATATTGCCTTCTACATCTTTCGCCTGCCGGTGCTGCACCTGCTGGAATTTTGGGTGGTAGGCACCCTGTTTTTTACCCTGGTCAGCGTGTACCTGGTTTATCTACTCGCCGAAAACACCCTCAGCCAGGGACGGTTTTACGGC
Source organism: Leptolyngbya sp. CCNP1308 (assembly GCF_034932455.1). Lineage (NCBI taxonomy): Bacteria > Bacillati > Cyanobacteriota > Cyanophyceae > Leptolyngbyales > Leptolyngbyaceae > Leptolyngbya > Leptolyngbya sp. CCNP1308. Next base: position 3,453 of record NZ_JAYGIH010000040.1, read on the forward strand.
TTTTCGCCGCCCCAGCAGCGGCATCTCTACACCCTGGCGGGGCTGCTGTTTTTGGCCACCAGCTTTAGCCACTGGCTGGGCCGCTACGAGGTGCTCTACTCCCGCGAGGGGGTGGTCTACGGGGCGGGCTATACCCACGTTCACGTGCTGCTACCCGTCAACTGGGGGCTGGCTATTCTCACTTTGGTTTTGGGCCTGGTCTTTTTGCTGCGGGGGCGGCTGGGGGCACCGGGCTACATCAACCCCATGAAAAAAACGGCGCAACCCCACGCCCGACCCCTCGTACAGGGGGAAGCCCAGGGCTGGTGGACAGGCGTGGGGCGCACCAGCCTGCTGGTCAAGGGCATCTGCGGCTACTTAGTGCTCACGGTGCTGGGGTTAGTGCTAGCTCCTACGGTGGTGCAGCGGCTGGTGGTGCAGCCCAACGAGCTACAGCGCGAGCGGCCCTACATTACCAACTCCATTGCCCTGACCCGCTCGGCCTTTGACCTGGAAGCGATTGAGTCAGAGCCCTTCGACCCCAGCGGTGATTTGACCGCTGCTGATCTCGAAGAAAACGACCTCACCCTGGAAAATATTCGCCTGTGGGACTCGCGTCCGCTGCTCGACAGCAACCGCCAGCTTCAGCAAATTCGGCTGTACTACGAGTTTAAGGACGCCGATTTTGACCGCTACAGCATTCTCAATGAGCAGCGGCGATCGGAGCGTCGCCAGGTGATGATCTCGGCGCGGGAGCTGAACTACGAGCGGGTGCCTGAGATCGCCAAAACCTGGGTCAACGAGCACCTGGTCTATACCCACGGCTTTGGCTTTACCATGAGCCCGGTCAACACCGCTGGCCCCGATGGGCTGCCCACCTACTTTGTGCGCGGCATCGACAACCTGCCCAGCAGTGAAGAGGTGCGCGCGAGCATTCCGATTGGCGACCCGCGCCTGTACTTTGGCGAGCTGACCGACACCTACATCATGACCAACGCCCAGGTGCTGGAGCTGGACTACCCCAGCGGCAATGAGAATATCTACACCACCTACCTGGGTCGGGGCGGCATCAGTTTAGGCAGCCTGTGGCGGCGGCTGCTGTTTGCCCGCTACCTGTTCGACTGGCGCATGCTGTTTACCGAAGACTTTACCAACGATACGCGGCTGCTGTATCGCCGCAACATTGCCGATCGCGTGCGGGCGATCGCGCCCTTTCTGCGGTTTGACACCGACCCCTATCTGGTCACCACCGACATTGGCGATGCCTCTAGCCAGTGGGGGACTGGCCCGGCCCACGGCAGCCCCCCACCAGCCGACATTGACCTCGATACCTTTCGCGATCGCGACCCCAACTTTATTGCCGAAAACTTCAACGCCCAGACCGGCGAGAACTACCTCTACTGGATTATCGATGCCTACACCGTCAGCGGCCGCTACCCCTACTCCGACCCTGGCGACAACGACTTTAACTACATTCGCAACTCGGTCAAAGTCGTGGTCGATGCCTTCAACGGGTCGGTGAGCTTTTTTGTCTCTGAACCCAATGACCCGATTATTCAAACCTGGGAGCGGCTGTTGCCCAATATGTTTGAGTCGCTGGAGGCCATGCCCGACAGCCTGCGCGCCCACATTCGCTACCCGCAGGATTTGTTCTCGGTGCAGGCCGACTCGCTGATGACCTACCACATGACCGACCCCCAGGTGTTCTACAACCGGGAAGACCAGTGGCGCGCCCCCAGCGAGATCTACGCCAGCGAGTCGCAGCAGGTGGAGCCCTACTACCTGATCATGAAGCTGCCCGAGGAGGACACCGAGGAGTTTGTGCTGCTGCGGCTGTTTACCCCGGCCCAGCGCAACAACCTGATTGCTTGGCTGGCGGCGAGATCGGACGGCGATCGCTACGGGCTGCGGCTGCTCTACCGCTTCCCCAAGCAGGAGCTAGTGTTTGGCCCCGAGCAGATCGAGGCCCGCATTAACCAGGATCCCGAAATTTCCCAGCGCATCTCGCTGTGGGATACCCAGGGGTCGCGGGCGCAGCAGGGCAACCTGCTGGTGATCCCGATCGAGCAGTCGCTGCTCTACGTCGAGCCGCTGTACCTGGTGGCCGAGCAGAACCAGCTGCCCACCCTGACTCGGGTGATTATGGTGTATCAAAACCGCATTGCCATGGCACCGACCCTCTCAGCGGTGCTATCGGCCATATTTTTAGAAGATCCAGAGCCCGCTGCCCCAATTTTGCGCGAGCTGGGGGCCGAGCCTCCCGAGGCCGACCAGCCGCTTCAGCCCCTGCCGGGGGTCGATATCGATAGCCCCGGTAGCGCTCCGGCTGAGGAGGGCCTGCCGGGGGTGGAGTGATGCTAGGGGCGATCTAAGAACTGCGACAGCAGCTCTTTGGCGGGTTCTACCATGGCCCAGGTGCCATCGGCCTGTCGTCGCAGGGTGGCAAAGGCCACGGTGTTGCCGCTGCCGATGGGGTCGCCCTGGGACAGATCACCCAGCTTTACCTGGCGCAGGCCGCAGAGGCGAAACAGGTAGGCGGGTACATCGGGGCTCGACAGAATTATGCACTGGTCGGCATTGCCCTCGGCGGGCTGCACCTGACCATCAAAGGGCATAAACACCCGATTGCCCTGAATATCGACGGTGATGTCGCCCAGACCGCTCTGCACCGAGTAGCCCGCCAGGCGATCGCCTGGCTGAAGTGCCCACTTTTGGTGCAGCGTCACATTACGGGGGCCGGGGTCAGGGCCGGCTCGAGAGCAGGCTCCGGACAGTAGCACGATGGCCAGGGTTATCCCATGCCAAGGTCTCCACTGCGAGCGAGGGCCGCCGTTTATTTTCGTCTTTAGCCCTGTCTGTGCACCCATTTGCCGTCAGCTATAAATACATTTGAACTTTAGTTCATCCATACTGAATTATGCCATGATTTTTTGGGGACGGACGGGGGCATGGCTTAATCACGTCTGGAGCAAGCCAAGGCGCTAGGATATTAAGGCCGATTGGAGGCCCACCGTGTTTTTCAGCGTCGTTACCCCCGCCTATAACCGCCAGCCCATCCTCGAAAAGTGCCTGCGTGCCCTCGAAAATCAGGTTTTTGACTCCGCTCTAATTACCGACTACGAACTGGTGGTGGTAGATGACGGCTCCACCGATGGCACCATCGAGTGGCTGCAAGCCAATGCCGCCGAGTTTCCCCACGTGCGGCTGGTGGAGCGCCACCACCAGGGGGCAGCGGCGGCCCGCAACTACGGGGTGCAGGTGGCCCAGGGCGACACGATTGTGTTTGTCGATAGCGACGTAATCATGCCGCCGGGCAGTCTCCAGGCCCACGCCCAGGCTTTGGCTGACGCCTACGAGCGCTTGGGGAGCGATCGCGTCTTTACCGCCGGTCGCCTGGTGAACACCAGCAACTTTGACCAGCCCACCGCCGAACCCGCCAAGGTGACAGATTTCTCTAACGCCTTTTTTGATACGGCCAATCTGGCGATCGCCCGCCACTGGCTGCTGACCGCTGGCCTGTTCGACACCGAATTTAGCCAGTACGGCTGGGAAGATCTGGAGCTGGGGGTGCGGCTCAAAAACCTGGGTGTCACCATGGTCAAAGTGCCCGAAGCCGTGGGCTACCACTACCACCCCCCCTTCTCCCTCGATCAAATTCCCAAGATGATCGACCAGGAAATACAGCGCGGTCGTATGGGGGCGATCTTCTACAAAAAGCACCCCACCCGCGAAGTGCGGATGATGATTCAGATGACCCCCCTGCACCAGGTGCTCTGGGGCGTGCTCACCGCAGGCGGGCGGCTCAACGAAAAAACCATGGCCCCCCTGCTGCGCTGGCTGATTGATCGAGGCAATCCCTCCCTGGCGCTAGAGCTGGCGCGGATCTTTCTCAACTGGTATACAGTTCAGGGGGTTTACGCCGCCTACGGCGAGCTTCAGCAGGAGGGGTAGATGGGTAGATGGATGGTTGGGTGAGGGGGCGGGCGAGTCCTGTGCCTTAGCCATCCCCCTCAGACTGGTGTCTTCTACATCAGCCAAAGTTCGGCGGCGCTGGCGATCGCCATGGCCAGCATGCCAACCGCCAGGTATTGAAGCAGGGGCGGTTTAGCCTGCCGCTGTCGCTCGGTAGATCGCAGAGCACCGTAGATGTGGGGCGCTCCGATCAGGAAAAAGAACAGGTGGAGGATGTCGACCTTCCGCCGCTCCAGCATGAAATCGGATTGGGGGTGCATCGGAAATTCTCCTTTGAGGTTGGCACTAAGCATTGGCCGTCGTGACCAGGCACAATGTAACACAACATTAAAAAAACTTGTATTGCGTCACAACATAATGCTCTATGCCCTAGGTCTGAATTAACAGAGCAAAGAGCTGGGCCAACAAATCATCTCGCTGGTGCCAGATCGCCAGTCCCTGGTGGACGCGCCGCTGGTAGTCGCGGAGGCAGGCGACGGCCTGGCTAAAGTAGGCATCAAGGTGACCGTTGTAGCGCTTTTGGCGTTTCAGCAGCGCGCGCTGGGTGCGGGAGGTTTGCAGGCTCTGGGCGTTGTGTAGGCTCGACAGCAGCGCGTCAATGTCGGCTTCAAGGGCGGGGCGATCGCCCGTGGGCACCAGCGACAGCCGCAGCACCATACCGGCCACGGCAAAGAGTTTGCCCAGGTCGGCCACTTCGCCAATTCGCCGGGGGTACAGGTCGCGAATGGCGTCGATGTCGGGGGACGAAAACGAAGGTTTTTGGCCGTTGCGATCGCTGTCGCGGTTGAAGGATCGCGACAGGCGATAGACTCGCTGGCCGTCAACGTGGTCTTTTTCCACCACGCCGCCCTCTTCGGCTATGGCCCAGGCGGTGTTGAGCAGCCGCGTAGCGTGGATTAGTTTGCTATCCCAGTCAATTGTGGCAACCGGGGTGTCGTTGGCGTCAAACTCATGGGCCACATTGCTGCCCAGCATGAACAGGCCGCGGCTAAAGAACAGATAGCAGGCGTTGGTGCCAAACAGGTAGATGTTGCGGGTGGGGTGGTGGGGCGACACCTTGGGCAAATCTTTGGGGTTGACCGCCAGCAGCGACATATCGAGCACCAGCAGGTCGGTGTCAGACTGGCTGAGCTGGGTGTACTGGCTGCCTCGCGTTTCGTAGATGGGCGGTATCTTTTCGATCCGATAGGCACCAAATTCATCCAGGTTGTTCTTAAGCAGGCCGCTCTTTTCTTTGATTTGGTAGTAGCACTGGCGGCCGGTTTCGGCGTAGGTGATCAGGGCGTGGTTGCGCAGCTGTTTGGCCCAGGCAAAGCACTGGTTGGGGTCAAGCTGCCTGGGCAGGTTGCCGTTGCCCGGGGTGACTAGATTGAGCTTGCCGGGGTCGGCGTAGGCGGCCATCAGGTAAATCCACGACTGCATAGCGGCAAAGCAGGCATAGACCTCGCTGTTGCCGTCGGCGGCGGCGTATAGCCGGGCTTTTTCGGCCAGATACAGCCGCCCCCAGTGAATTGAGGCTTCGGTGCGCTGTCGGCCAGCGAAGCTCTCGGTGGGTAGGTAGTCGTCGTCCTTGGGCACCCGGCGCGGAAAAAACACCAGCAGCTTGGTGCGCAAAAAGGCCATGCGGCTGAGCAGCAGATAGTGGGGGTGAAAAGTGCCCTGGGACACCTCGTTGAGCACTACATACTTTCTCAGCCGCAGGCTGATGTGGCGCTGGGCCTGGTCGAGGGTTTCCCAGGACCGCTGCACCAAAATATCGCGGTTGACGTCGGCTTCACAGCCGGGCGGTAGGTAGCGGGTATCGCCGTCGTCAGTGTCGTAGAGGTAGTAGTAGTTGGCCAGGCAGAGCAGGTAGCGAATCACCAGCGCTCCCGAGAACACTTCAAAGGGCTCAGTTTCGGGGCGCGTGTTTTCTAGCCCCTGTTCTACCAGGCGATCGAGAATGGCGAGTCGCCGCAGGTAGGGGCGCACAGGGCGGTATACCCCTTCGTCGAGCAGGGCTTCGGCAATGGCCAGGCAGGCGTCGAAATAGATGTAGGGGTCGTTTTGCTGAAGCGGGGCGTCGGCTGCCGGGCCAGAGGGCAACAGGTTTTGATGGATCATGCCAATCATGGCCAGGGAGGAAAAGGGATAGCCCTGGAGGCAGGTCCAGGCGTCTTGCATGATCTGCGATCGCTCCACCCGCTGGCACAGCTGCTCAATGTACTCCCCCGGTCGCATGCCCGCCTGGCGAATAGCCTGCAAGCGCGCCTGCAGCGATGCCTGGGCTTGAGACAGCAAAAAATCAAAGCCACAGTAGTCGCCATGGCCAATGGGGTCGGCAAAGGAGAAATCTTCGTAGCGGCTAAAGCTGTCGTCTTGGCAGGCGTTGAGGGTTTGGCCCAGCAGCTGGCGGCGGCACAACTTGACCAGGCTGTGGGCCCACACGGGCGAAGCTACATTGTCGCGAATAATCACCTGGGTCGAGGTGACATCGTGGGCGATGGGAAAGTAGTCGCGCAGACAGGGAATATCTTGCAGTAGCGCCCTGTTGATCACCTTGATGACGTGGGAAAGCGCACCGCCAATGCCCGTGCTGCTGATGCTAAAGTCGATGCGCCGCCGGTCTTGGCTGCCCAGCCGGTCGAGCACATCGGCAATTAGCGGCTGGTAGCCCTCCGGCACCTTGACGTAAAACTCAACCACGACCTGGGTCGCCTCCTGGGAGGCCAGTTCGTAGTCGCCGGGGCCAGGCAGGTCGGGGTAGCGGGTGAGACTCACCCCCTGATCGAGCTGGCGCAGGGCCGGGTGCAGCAGGGCCGGGTAGGGGCCACCGCTCGGCGCACCCAAGCCCAGCTCTTTGTCGGCAAAGGGCAGCGGCCCCGAGGGGGCGAAGGTAATGCGCTTGAGATATACCGGGAACTGATCGGTGAGCCGCTCGTTGACTACGATGGTCTGGGCCAGCTTGGTGACAAAGGCCGGTTGCAGATAGTGACAAATGTAGGCATCGACAATGGCCTTGCCCGAGCCCGAGAGCTGCTGGTTGCCGCTGCGGGCCAGCAGGCGGCGCACTTCTCGCCGGGCCTTGAGGGTGAGTTCTAAAATGGTGTCTTCTCGCCGCTGCACCTCGGCGCTGGCCACTTTGCTAGGGTCTTGGGCCGGCAAAAACTTCAGAGCTATCCGCACGGTATCGGTAATTAGCTCATCCACGTCGTCCAGGTCGACCAGGGGCGGAGCGGCCTGGGAAAAGTCGAGCCCCACGGCGGCTTTGTAAATGCGCAGCAGCATTTCGTGATTGTCTAGGCTACCCACGGTTTGCAAAATCAGCAGCGATCGCTGCAAAAGCGTCAGCCCATCCCCCGAGGGTAGATCGAGGGTTTCGCGTTCGGCGGGGGTGAGTTCCACCAGGCGGTAGAGGGCGGTGAGCACATCCTCGGTGGTGAGCAGTCGGGTGTGGGGAAACTCAGCGTTTTGGTAGGCCGTGGCCAGGTTCCGGCGCAGGTTGCTCAACAGCTTCACCACCTCGCCCGTAGTGGTGCGACTCAGTCGGCTCAGCTTCTCTTGGCGTTCGGCGGGGGACAGGTCATCTTGCAGCAGCGGCGACACCAGGCGGCGGAACTCTTTTTTACCCAGCAAGGCCTCAATCCCCTGGGCGTTGATTTCGCCATTGCCCTTTTGGGTGAAGGCTAAACAGGCGCAGAGATAGGCGTAAAGGCGGTAGCTACGCTCATAGTCGGCCTGACTCTCGGAAGGCATGGGTGGGATTAGGAAACTTTTTCAACGTTTTCGGGAAAGTCTGACCCGTCATAGCGCACCTTCCCCTCATCAAGTTGCCATGATGCCCTGTAGCACTTAGTAGCTAGCACTACAAAATAGCTGCCGAATTCAGCGGCAGCCCGAATTTTGGTAAATTTGGATACAAAAAAAGTGGGGTTTAAACCCCACTTTTTGATCGGGGCGACGCAATCCGCCGCCCGCTGCCTCGGTATGCAGAATTCATCGCTTCTAGAAAAATAAGGCCAGGGAACCCTGCATTAGGCCGCCGGCTTCCCTGACCGCTGAGCATCAGAACAGTGTTCCAATGTCTTTCAGAGACTACTTCAATTTTTTGAAATTGTCTTTAGGCGCGATCGCCTCTTTACCAACTGTTTGTAAACCGGCGACGGCGAACACTGGCCTCTGGTGTGCCCAGGTAACCCTAGACACCCTCAGGAGGAAACCCATGTTGACTGACTATCCCGAACGTCCGCACCCGTACCACCCGCACCACTTAGAATGCCCCCACTGTGGCCGCCATGCCATTGTGACTAAGGCCGAGAGCCACTACGTCTGCCTCAACTGCGGTTGGGAGCGCGACTTGACCAACAACTGGCCCCACGGCTTGGCGGAGGTATTGTCGGTGGCGGGCACGGGCCTGCTGCTGCTACTGCTGCTGTAGACCCGCCAGATTACTGGCTGAGGCCGCCCGCTAGCGGGCGGCTTTTTCTTGCCCTACCACAGATCGCTCAGGGGCTCGGAGGTAGACGGCGGAGATGACTCAGAAGGACGATTCCAGATCTCAATCAGCAGCTTGGCCAGGGCTTGGCTCACCCAGTCGTTGCCCTCGGGGCTGAGGTGAATGTGGTCGAAGTAGAGCCGCTCGTGGGCCGTCTGCTGAAACAGGGGCAGGCCGTCGAGGTAGGGAATGTTCTCGCTTTGGGCAAAGGCGGTGAGGCGGTGACGGGCCACTAACTCATAGTCTCGGGGGCCGTCGGGGTCGAGTTCGCGGCGCAGGGGGGTCATGGCGATCGCCAGCCGCCCCCCTGCCGCCAGCACCACCTGATTAAGCTGGCGCAGGGCCTCGAGGTTGACCCCGACGCGATCGCCCCCTTGGTCGTGCAGCGCTTGCAGGGCTGGGCTGGGGCTGTTGCCCAGCCGCCGCTGGGCAACCTCCCACAGGGCCAGGGGCGGGCGGCGGGTAGGGTAGGCAGGATTTCGACCCAGTTCGTAGCTGTTGGGGGCGATCGCAAACAGGTCGTCAGTGTTCAGCACCACCAGCACTAGCTGGGCCTCAAAGGTGCCAAACCGCAGCAGGTAGCCCAACTCGTTGCGCGGCCCCCAGGAGTTGGCCGAGGCGTTGAGCACCTCCACCGTTTGAACCCCAGATGGATGGAGGTTGGCCAATTCCTTCTGCACCTTGACCGACAGCAGCTGGCTCTGATCAGTCCACCAACCACCGTTGACGATGGAGTCGCCCACCATCAGCACCCGCAAGGCATCCGTCGGGCGCTGGGGGTCCACCGCTGGCCCCCGCATCGAATATTGGTTGATTTCAATGCGGTGGCCCCGCCGCCGCAGGCTTTGGTTAGGGGCCAGGCGGTAGCCGGTACGGGTGTCAGCCACATAGAGGGGCGGGTTACCCAGGCCGTAGCGCACCCGCAGCAGCAGCTCGACGATCGCGATCGCCCCTATCCCAATTCCCAAAGCCCAGAGTACGATTTCTACCAAGGTCGCCCCAATCGCAGCACCACATTTTAGTCACATTCCCCCCGGTTTGGAGCAGGGTGTAAAGTCTAGGGCTGCGCCAAGCTAAAAAGGTTGAAACGTTTGAACGTTTCAACCTTTCAGCGTTTTCAAGATTTCTCGAGATCCTGACCAACGTGACTACGACTATCGATCCGAGGATTAGCGTTGCTCCTGCAATTCCCTCGGGCGTTCTGCCAGGGGGGCCACAGGTTCAGCCTGGAGTTGTTGGGTAATGCGCTCGCGGGCCAGGGCGCGGTATTCCCAGAAATGCTCTCCGGCGGCGCACAGGCCCAGATACATATTCATCAGCTGGGGCTTGCGCCTTGCCATTGTCCAGAGCTGACGCCAAAACTGGCTCCGCAGCTCGGGGCGGCGCAGGCCCTGATGCCAGATCACCTGGGCCACCAGCCGCAGCCCTTGCCCCAGCGGAAACTGCATGGTCTGCCCCCGTCCCTGCACAGTGCGAATTTTGAGGCACTGTTCCATAGAGCGTCGGAGGTAGTTGCTGGGTTCGTAGAGTGTCCAAAAGCCTTCGACATACTCGCGGGCGATGTCGCTGACGGGGCGGGTGGGCACAAAGTTCATCAGCGTGTTTTGGTCGCCGGTAGGGTGGCCGGTGCCGTCCATCAGGCGCTCTTCTTTTTTGAGGCGCTCCCAGAGGGCGGTGTTGGGCAGCGCTTGCAGCAGGCCCAGCATGGGTTGGGGAATGCTGGTCTCTTCGATGAAGGCCTGGATGCGATCGCCCGCCCCGGCCCGCTCGCCATCAAACCCGAGAATGAACCCGGCATAGATCAACATCCCCGCCGCGTTGATCTTGGCGCAGGCTTCCACCAGCGGGTTGCGGGTGTTTTGCACCTTGCGCGTGGTCGCCAGGCTGTCCTGGTCGGGGGTTTCAATGCCCAGAAAAACGGCGTAGAAACCCGCGTCGCGCATCAGCTGGAGCATCTCGTCATCCTCGGCCAAATTCACCGAGGCCTCGGTCATAAACGTAAACGGGTAGTTGTGGGCCTGCATCCAGGGGATCAGCTCCCGCAAAAACAGCTTGACATTGCGCTGGTTGCCGATGAAGTTGTCGTCCACAATAAATAGCGAGCCGCGCCAGCCCAGGTCGTAGAGGGCTTGCAGTTCAGCCAGGGCCTGGTGGGGCGCTTTGGTGCGCGGCTTGCGGCCATAGAGCGAAATAATGTCGCAAAATTCGCAGTTAAACGGGCAGCCCCGCGAAAACTGCATCGCCATCATAAAGTACTGATCCCGCTTGAGCAGGTCGTAGCGGGGCATGGGGCTGTGGGTGACATCGGGCTTGTCGATGGAGCGAAAAGTCCCCTGGGTTTCGCCGCGCTCCAGCGCCTCGAGAAACAGGGGCACGGTCATTTCCCCTTCGTCGAGCACGAGAAAATCAGCTCCCACCTCCAGGGCATCCTGGGGCACCGAGGTGGGGTAAGGGCCACCCACCGCCACGGGTTTGCCCAGGCGCTTGGCTTTTTGAATTAGCCCCTGAAAGTCGGGCTTTTGCACCAGCATGGCGGAGAGAATAACGATGTCACACCAGGCCCAGTCGGCCTCGGTTTCTGGATTGACGTTGCGATCGCAAAAGCGGATCTCCCAATCCGTAGGCAGCAGCGCCGCTACCGTGATGATCCCCAACGGGGGCAGAACGGCCTTGAGACCCGCGATCGCCATAAAGCGATCGTAGGACCAAAACGACTGGGGAAATTTGGGGTAAAGAAGTAGTGCTTTCATAAAATCCCTTCGGTAATTTGAGTTGACTCTGAATCCGTGGGGAATATTGTTTTTTTAACAAAAATAGTTAGGAAAGCCACAGAGCTAGGCCATCGCCCACTGCAATGTCTAACTCACCTATAACTGGCTTAACTAAACTGGTTCAGTTACAACGTAGGCAAAGAAGGCTCCTTTGGCTCTCTCTCTAGGGAGAGAACTAGCGCAGGGTCGGGATACAGTCCCCAAGCACCATCAGTGAGACGATTATTTAGATTAACTAAGCCGTAGTGTGGTAGTTGGGCTTGCCAAAAATGCAGCTCGAAGCGAAAAACCCATTACGACAATTTAGCTGGGCTAGTTTAAAGACTGGATCACAAACAATCGAAAATCCTTAACCGGGCCAAGCCGTTTTTTTGTATAGCTATGGGTTGATGGATCTTGGGCTTAGTATAGGTCTACCTCTCGTAGATTGAAAGTGCCAAGGGAAAGATTAGTTACATCAATTCAAATTTTGTACAGCAATTTGAATTGATTCATGCAGGTAGAGTGTGCCGCTTGGCTTGCCCAGGGAGACGCCTGCCCTACAGATTTTCACGCTTCACTCGGGCTTGTCATCCAATATTAAGAGAGGTTTGAACCGCGCCCCAGACGACGCCCCCGGTAACAACGCGGGGTTGCTGGACATAGGTATGAGTCAAAACTGCAACGTCTCTCGTAGGGGCAAACGGTCGTTTGCCCTACCCAAATTCATGCTTCAATTCAGCAACCCCTGCCTGCCTAAGAACGTCTCAGCTAAGCAACCATTATTGCCAAGAACGCGAACTCGGCCCGTCGCGGTGAGATCCCAGACACGTTTCAGGGCTACTTCTCCACTAGTTCCCTGAACCAATTGTCGCTCCAGAGTTCGTCAAAGGCGGGCTCGGTGCGGGCCTCTTCGCGGTAGTCGGGGTCGAGGCGCACGGCCTGTTGCAGCGCCTCCATGGCGTTGTCAAACTGGCGCTGAAGAGCGTAACAGAGGGCCTTGTGGTAGTGGGCTTTGGGGTAGTCAGGGTCGAGGGCGATCGCCCGATCAAAGCTCTTAATTGCATCCTCGTCGCGACCCAGCTTTACCAGGGCCAGCCCCCGGTTGTCCCAGGCTTTGGGGGCCTCGGGGTTAAAGCGGGTGGCTTTGTCGAAGCTCTCTAGGGCATCATCGTAGCGCTCTAGCTCAATCAGCGAGAGACCCCGGTTCAGCCAGGCGATCGCATCGTTGGCCTGGTACTCCACCGCCTTGTCGAAAGAGTTAAACGCCTCCTCGTGCTGCTGCAAAATACCGTAGGACACGCCACGGTTCACCCAGGCTTCGTGGTACTCGGGATGAATTTCCAGAGCTTTGTCAAAGGCGGTAATGGCGTCTTCGCGGCGCTTCAGGCGGCTCAGCACCATGCCCCGGTTGAGCCAGGCCTTGGCGTCGTCGGGGGTGATCTCGGTGAGCTGGTCAAACACCTCCAGGGCATCTTCGTGGCGGCGCAGCTCTCGCAAAATTAGTCCTTTCTGCATCAGTGCGACCGTATGCTTGGGCTCTAGCTCCAGAGCGTGGTCGAGGGAATCGATCGCCCCCTCTAGCTGCTCTATCGCCTGCTGGGCGGTAGCCCGGTTGAGCCACACCTGGGTGTTGACCGGCTGAATGTCGAGGGCTTTGTCGTACTCGGCCACCGCCAGGGCGTAGTCGCCGTCAGCTAAATAGCGATCGCCCCGGCCAATGTATTCGTCGGCGGTGAGAAACAGCTGGGGTCGGTTGGTCTCCAGCCGCCCGATCTTGTCGGTGATTATCTCAAACTGCTGCCGCGCCTCGCTCATAAACGAGTCGGCCAGGTACTGGGGCGACACCTCGCCCAGGCGGCGCATAATGTCGTCTTTTTGGTGCTGGGCCTCGGCCTGGATGGCCTCTAGCCGCACCCGGTAGCTCTGCTGCAAATCGCCCAGGCGGCCCAGGGTGACCTCGCGCCCGGCCTCAATGTCGGCTTCCAATCGGGCAAAGCGTTCCGCCATTTCGGCCATCAGCCCGTCGAGCTGGGTGCGGGCCGCCGCCTCGCGCTCGGCGGTATTGGTGCCCAGGGTGGCCAGGTCTTCGCTGAGCCGGGCATCGAAGGTGTCGATTTTATCGAGGACGCGATCGCGGCGAGTAAAAATGGTGCCCCGCACCTGATTGAGCTGTTCGGTAAAGGCTGTTTCCATCGCCCGCAGCCCGTCGAGCACCTGGAGCTGCTGCTCGCCCGCCGCCTCTTGCAGCACCCGCACCTGCTGGCGAAAGGCGTTGGCGGTGCCCTCCACATCGGCCAGTAGGGTCGATCGCTGAATCTCGGCTTCGGTGGCCATCTGGCTGAGCTGCCCCTGCAATGTCTGGGCCGTGCGCTGAAAGTCGTCAAGGGTATTTTGCTGGCGGGCATCCACCTCGGCGCGGGTATCGGCAAAGCGCGTCAGGGCCTCATCCGCTGCCCGGCGCAGGTCGCCCAGCAACATGTCCTGCTGCTTCTCAATGTCGATTTTCAAGCCGCCAAACTGGGCGAGGAATTCATCGGCCTGACGGCGCAGGTCGGCGAGAATGCGGCTGCGCTGACCATCGACCTCAGAGCGCAGGTTAGCAAACCGCGAGGTAAATTCGTCGATGGAGCGCTGAATGGTTTGCAGCGCCAGGTCGCGCTCGCCCAGGGCGCTGATTTGCAAATCGCTCAGCTGGCGGCTGATCTCCTCGGTCTGGGTTTGCAGGCGGGTGAGGCTGCCCTGGCGCAGCGACTCTAGAGCCTCGGCAATGGTGGCGGCCTGGCGCTCGACCTGGTCGCTGGCCTGGGTGGTGAGCTGCTGGCGCAGGTCGGCTAGGGCCACCATGACGCGATCGCGCTCTTCCTGCATCGCCAGAGTCATCGTGCCCATCTGGTCGGTAAAGCTGGTCTCGGCGTTGCCGATCTTTTGCAGCACCGCATCTTGGTGAACTTCCACATCGCTGCGCAGTCGGTTCACATCGCGCAAAAAGCCGGTTTGGTTTTCTTCTAAGGTGCGAAACACCACATCGCGCTGAAGCTGGGTGTCTTTGCGCAGGGTAGTGATCTCGTCATCGGCAGTCGCCCGCAGCCCAGTCAAATGACCGACAAAGTTGGCCTCGGTAGACTCTAGCTTCACCTGCAAGTCCCCCAGGGTCGACTGCCAGTCGTTGATCGTGCGCGCCTTGAACTCCGCCAGATCATCCACCAGCCGGTTGAGCACCTGCTTTTTGGTCACGGCCTCTTCCTGGAAGCGATCGGTGCGGCTGTCTAGCTCAGCGGCCCGCTCTTTCGCCTGGGCCAGAATATAGTCGAGGTCGCGGGTGGCGGTTTGAATTTTGGTCTCTAAATCGGTGATGTCGTTGATCTGGTTACGCACCACGACAGAGACTTCTTGAATCACCGATCGCCGCATCAGCCAGAGCATGACCACGCCCACGCTGAGCAGCAGCAGCAGGGTGCCCAGCATGACAAAGAATAGAGTGGTGGCGCGGCGAAAGGCCAGATCGGCCTCGGTGCTCAGCCGCTCTAGCTCGGCGGTGGTTGATGCCTGGGCTAGCAGCACCGATTCTTGAGCCTGGACGGTTTGAGGACTATCCTGCGCCATGGCAGGCCGCACCGCCCCACCGCCGCTGATTAACATCAGCGCCAGCAGCAACAGGGGGCGGGGAACATCGGCCAGGGAACGCATGGGCTGCCTCATCAGGACTGTCCTAATGGAATAGGACTAGGATACCTGATACTTCAAAGGGTTAGGGCACGGGCCAGGAACATTCGCCCTAGGGGCAACAGGCCTTTAACGCCCATAGTTGTAGCCATCAGGCAAAACCGTAGTACCGTCGCAACAGCTTCCTTTAAGATCTGCTCCCACAGCCCGAAACAAGTTGCAACGGCTGAGGTTAGCCCTGGTCAAGTCAGCCCCTTCCAGTTTGGCACCAGTCAGGTTACTGTCCGCCAAGTTGGCCTCCGTCAACAGAGCCTGGCGCAGGTCAGCCCCGCTTAGATTTGCACCCGCTAAATTAACCCGGCTCAGATTAGCTCCCCGCAAGTCAGCCCGACCTAGGTCAGCGCCGCTCAGCACAGCCCCAGTCAAGTCAGCACCGTAGAGGTTAATATCCCCTAGCTGGGCTTTAACTAGGCTCGCCCCCCGCAAATTGGCCAGACTGAGATTGCTATAGGGCATATAGCTCTCATCCAAATCGCTGTCCTGCAAATCGATCTGCCGCAAATCCACTTCAAATAGCTGAATACCGGCCAGATCCACCGCCGAGAAGCAGCGTTGACCGTTCTGATACGCCCCTAGCAGGGCCTCCTTAGTAAGCCGATCCATATGCTGTCGAAACTTGCCCTAACGCCTAAGTATTTCTGCTCAACTGACTATCAGAAAATAATGTAAGCGTTTACGTTTCGTAACACTGGAGCGTTAATTATCTCTTCAGGTTTTGTAAAAATCGCTCTAAATGCCAGAAGCTATACCCCAAAGAGACACTGCCGCTAGTCGCCCCACCAGTTAAGTGCGTTAGCTTAAAGAAGAGTCCTCTCTATCTACAAGCCAGAGTCGTGATCACGGATAAACTCCGGCAAATATGGATCTCTCCAAAACTGCTGCCTGCGCACCGCTATAAAAACAGCGCCATCCCCTAGACAGCAGAGGCTAAAACGGGTCGCTACCCAATTCGATAGGAAGAATAGCTGGGCCATACCTTGTCGATCCGCCTCTACCAACCCCTGCCGTGATAAGCCTCATTCAAAAAGGCCACAGGGAAGCAAGAGGATGAAACATGTAGCGTCAGAATGTAAAACCCAGAACTTCCCAGCTTACAAGCATTGATTTGCCCCAGAAAAAAACAAGGTTTCCAAGCAGAACACTCAAGAGCCCCAACCCTCAGAAATCAATCTCTCCAGTTGCGCTACAGCCACCAGACCGATCCCTAAAAAGTTATTAGTGGCGATAGAGCCAACATCTGCTAAAAATACAAAATCCCTAGGCCAAATAGCCTAAGAAGCATTCAAAAAGGTTTAGTTAACATAGCATCTGCATTATAAATAACTACAAGAAGCGCTGAGCTTTCACGAAAGTAATTTCGCTTCCAAAACCGATATAAGACTTGATTATACATTTCAACCATCAAATTCACAGGTGAAACAGAAATCCAAAAGAGTCCGACTAACACATCATCCACACAAAAGTTTTTCGAAAATCTAACTAACTTGTTATTCTCAATTTATAGCGGTTTCAAAAACATCAGGCATTTTACTCAGGCTTTATATTCTTAAAGATTTGCCAAGGGTAGCTTTTCTTAAGAGATGGGTTCTGCTTATGATACTGAAAGTTTCGCGAACGCCTGAACGCCTAACTTTTCTCTTGGCAAGAGATAATCAGCAGCGCAATCTATATTTTTCCTAGAGAACGCAGATCATATGGCTATGCTTACTCAGATGCAGTAAGAACCAGTGTTTCAACCCAGGAGTGCGAAGGCTTCTTTCAGCTGAGGTATCCCTCATACATTCAAGAATCGCTATAGCAGAGTCCAAAGTATCCCCAATTGTTTAAATACAAAAAACACAAAATACTTGGGGTGGCTACGCCTTTCAGAAGTTTCTAGTGACGCATCCGAAGTTTGCATTATCTAAGACACATCTGTTTCGTAATCTCAAATAAGATCTAAGAGGGCGTTTGAAAAGTGATTTGCTGTAGTTTTAGTCACCTGCCGATCCCCCCTGCCCCCCTTAAAAAGGGGGGTAAAGGTCCCCCTTTTTAAGGGGGATTTAGGGGGATCTCCACTTTTGCTACAAGAAATAGGACTTTTCAAACATCCTCTAAGCTCGACTTTATCCATTTGAAATTGGAGCCATTTTCGGCGGTGCCTGGATCGCAGTCGGAGAGCCAAACTTTTTCAGACATGCCATATTTGACTGACATGCTGAAAAGTCTAGAGAAAATCCGGCCTGCCAGAGCCAGCGCCGTGTAAGGGTTCTAGCAAATGGATAAAGTCGAGCTAAGAGAAGAAATCTCTAAAAACTTTCTAAACAGCTTTCAATCAATTCTCCAATTTTTACTGATTAAAACAACAAGGTGTTAATTCACCCAAATTTATGAATAAAGTTTTATGAATAAATTACTCAACGTTATTGGAGTAGGCCCCAGTTTAACCGAGCAAGGAGGCATGGGGTCTGTCAGTAGATTGATCCAAGAACTGACTTCACCAAGCTTTAGTCTTAGATATATTGAAACATGGGATAGCTCGCACAAAGGTGTTCAAAAATTATTTTACTTTTTAAAGGGCTATCTCACTTTCCTAAGAGTAGTTCTTCAAAAAGAGGTTGATCTTGTCCATATTCATTGTTCAGAAAGAGGAAGTTTACTAAGAAAAATTTTAATTGGTTCAGTAGCTTACCAAGCAGGTATTCCATATATATTGCACGCCCATGGCTGTGAATTTCATGTCTTCTATTCCCAGCTACCTAACATCCTGAAAAAAATTATTGATGCTTTCTTTAGACGGTCTAGCATGCTTATCGTTTTATCTGAGAGCTGGAAAGAATTCTACATAAGCAACTGCAAATTGCAGCCAGAGCAGGTGATGGTTCTTAAGAATCCGGTAGTATTTCCCAGGTATGTTCCGTTACGTTCAGCGGCATCGTTAAACAAAACCAGATGCATAAAATTTCTTTTCATGGGAAAAATAAACGAGCGAAAAGGTGTTTATGATCTAGTGCAATCTATTTCTAAAATGGATCCCAAAGACCAAGAGAAAATCACAGTTATCCTCGCTGGCAGTGGAGAAGTCGAGCAACTCAAAAGTTTTGCGGACGATTTAAATGTTTTAAATCAACTACAGTTTTTAGGTTGGGTTAACGCTGAAGTACGCGATCGCTTACTAGCGGAGGCTGATGTCTTTATTTTGCCTTCTTACAACGAAGGCTTACCCATGGCTTTGCTTGAAGCAATGAGCTGGGGTCTACCCGTAATCACTACAGCAGTTGGAGGTATTCCGGAAGTTGTCACTCCCAACGTAAATGGATTCTTATTGCAGCCAGGGGATATAGTAGGGCTTTCAAATGCAATGTCGAGCCTCATAAACAACGGTAGTTTAAGATCAAACCTTGGATCCAAAGCTCGAAACGGAATAGCCTCATTAGATATAGAAAGCTATAGTGAACGTCTATTTGGCTTATATAAAAAGGCTGTCAAAAAAGAATAGCTGCCCTAAACCTTATTGTCCAGTTTGTAGTTTGATTTAAGCTCCCTTGCAGTGCATTTATTAGAACCAATTTAATAAAAGAAACATGGTAGAAAAACCACTTGTTAGTATTTTAATCAACAATTACAACTACGGTCACTTTCTTGGGGAGGCAGTTGATAGCGCACTCAATCAAAGCTACAACCCTTTAGAGATAATCATTGTAGATGATGGTTCAACAGATAATTCGAGAGAAGTTATAGCTACCTATGAGCAAAATGTAAAACTTGTCCTAAAGGAAAATGGTGGCCAAGCATCGGCATTAAACAGAGGATTTTCCGAAAGCAATGGCGAAATTATCTGCTTCTTAGACGCAGATGATATTTTTAAGCCTAGAAAAATTGAAACCATTGTTGAAAAATTTAAAAGCTATCCAGAGGCTGACTGGCTTTTCCACTCATTACTTTTTTTTGCCGAATCAAATTCACTAAATGATAGTGAGCCATCCCCAAATTTTTCAGGATTTTATGATTTAAGATCCTCTATGAAAAAAGGCAGACTAGATGGAGCATTACCATTTGATCTGTCAATCGCAACATCTGGGATGTGCTTCAAACGAGATTTTTTGAGACGTATACTCCCAATGCCAGAGGCGATCAAAATTACAAGTGATGACTATCTTAAATATGTGACACTAGGAAAAAGCGTAGGCATAATTGAGTTAAGTAATTTAAGTCTTCAGCGTATCCATGGCAACAATGCTTATACCAATAGAACAGATCAGGGAAGTGTTAAATCCAAAACTCAAATCCTTACGGCTTACTATATTAAGAAAAATTTTCCAGAACTTTCAAGCTTCTCCAACAACTTGCTATCGCTTGGAATAGCTCTTTACTGGTGGAATAAAAAAACTGAACCTGAAATTCAAGAAATCGTTCTAAGATATTTAAATAAAATTAGCAATACCGAAAAGGTTTGGATATATATAAAAGCAATTTATTATCGATATATATATTATCTTTTTAAAGCATGAAATCGACTTTTAACCGTTTAGAAAAGTGGTTTGTAGTTTTTGCTGTAATATTCCTAACAGGAATTTTGAGATGGGCTAGCTTATTTGTCTCGCCAGACCCTATGTCAAATTCAGTAAATATGTATAATCCTTTTGACCCTATCAATTCGCTCATTCAACACGCTATTTATGCTATTACGTTATTTTTCCTGGTTGCGCGACCCAAAACTACATTCATGGCTTCCAAAAGAAGTCTCTTGATTTGGGCTTTACTAATCTTGGCTGTATGTTCATTTATCTGGTCAGATTTTCCTGATTGGTCACTCCGAAAAGGAATAACAACTATACAAACAACTTACTTCAGCGTATATTTCGCCTCAAGATTTAACATAAAACAACAGGTTCATATACTGGTTTGGGCATTGGGAATTGTCGCACTATTTGTGATAGCTTTTAGTTTAGCTTTTCCTAGCTCTGCGATAGAAACGGGATCTAATGCAGGGGCTTTGAGAGGGCCATTCACTCAGAAGAACCTTCTGGCTCGTATCGCTACCCTCGGAGTAATCGTATTCTTAGTAAGCCTTCTCGAACGCAAAATGAGCAGCTGGTTTTTATGGATAGGACTTTTTGCTCAATTACTGATTGTCTTGTTAACTACTTCTAAAACAGCACTTTTACTTCTATTTACTATTTTTATTCTAATTCCAATCTACAAGTCATTAAAGTGGAAAATGACTGTCGCAATTCCCATCTTAATTACAGCAGTTTTATTCCTAGCCGGAATTGCTATGCTAGTTTCCTTTAACTGGGAAAGCTACCTAACTGCACTAGGAAGGGATCCGGGATTAAGTGGAAGAACTGGACTTTGGGAAGCTGCAATTGATAAGATCAAAGAAAAGCCCTGGATTGGTTATGGATATCAGGGCTTTTGGCAAGAGGGAGGTGGGGCTACTGAAATATGGAAACAAGAAGGCTATAAACCGCCGCATGCCCACAATGGCTACATTAATATAGCTTTAGATTTAGGCTTAGTAGGGCTTTTCATTTTCTTGTTCTTAATTATAAAAAACTACATAAAATCAATAGTATATTTACGCTTTAGTAGAAGCAGTATAGGGCTTTGGCCTTTACTATACATTACTTTTTTCGGAGTTTATAACTATAGCGAAAATACCATAATTGAGCATAATTCAATTTTCTGGATGCTAATTGTTTCTGTTGTCATTTCAATAAATAATCCAAGTAGGTTCACTGCGAAAGGAGCAGATAGCGAGGTGCCTGAAAATTACCAACGCCCTAATTTTGACCCGATTGGTCTCGGGTGATTTAAGACAAACTTTTGCTAAGGTAATTTCGGCTATCACAAAGTAGACGGTTAATAAAATAGATATGCTAAAAGTTAAAGTAACAGAGAGGTTTCTTAGTGAAACGTAATTCAGTGGGGTTGAAAAAACTTTTTATTTTTATTTCTGAAGTACCATTCTTTTGAAGCAAATTTTATTTTTGATTATTGGAACAATAAAATGCTGGTTTTTATAATTCCTGTCAAGAGCAAAGCAGCCGCGACATCCTGGACAGAACTATCCAAACTCTTTGATCGTACTCTGAGATCAGTATGTAATCAAAAATCATCTGATTTTGAGGTCATAGTTGTTTGTAATGAGCGGCCGGAAACTAATTTCATTCATCCCAAAGTGAGATATTTAGATGTTAACTTTCCGGTGCCAAAACCTAATTACAATGACAGAGTAGATGATCGTGCAAAACGGGTTGTAGCAGGGCTTTTGGCCATAAAGAATTTAAATCCAGATTTCGTAATGCCTGTAGATGCTGACGACTGTATAAGTCAAAATATTGCAACATTTACCGCTCAAAATCCAACGAGTTATGGCTGGTATGTCAACAGTGGGTACGAATATGAAGAGGGAAGCAAAAAGATTTCTGTTCGCCGAAAAGACTTTCATAAAATTTGTGGCACGTGCAACATTATAAATTATCAGTTGCTACGTTTACCAGAAAAAATGATGCCTTATGCCAACTTGACGGGATACGACCGATTTTTAGGTGGGCACCCCTTAGCAAAGGGCGACCTTGCAGAACGGGGTACTCCTATTGAACCACTACCATTTCCTGGAGTCATCTTTGT
Organism: Leptolyngbya sp. CCNP1308; assembly: GCF_034932455.1. NCBI lineage: Bacteria > Bacillati > Cyanobacteriota > Cyanophyceae > Leptolyngbyales > Leptolyngbyaceae > Leptolyngbya > Leptolyngbya sp. CCNP1308. Next base: position 24,969 of record NZ_JAYGIH010000040.1, read on the forward strand.
CCGCGATCGGGCAGGAGAAAGTGTCTCCATGCAAGAAAATATCTTAGCTAAGTTTCGACGAAACCCTAAAGAAGTACTCCGAGGGCTAAAGAAAACTTGTATGGCCCCTCTAAATGAACAGATACTTACAGAGGTGATTAAAAAAGAGTTCAGTCTCTATCCTATCCATTCTTAAAAGCTATACAAGCAAAGTTTACTTTAAGGTCGTCTCACTATGCTTGCTTTTATCATTCCCCTTAAAAGTGCACGGATGTCAGGATCGTGGGAATTAGTCTGTGCCTTGTTTAAGAGAACATTACTATCAGTTTGCAATCAAAACTCGCTTGAGTACCATGTTATTGTGGTTTGTCATGAAAAGCCAGAAATAGATTTTTACTCTCCGAAAGTAACTTATATTCAAGTAGATCTGCCTCTTCCTAGCAGTGATTATGATAGCAAAGAAAAGGATAAAATGTTGAAGATGCAAGCTGGGCTGCTTCATGCCAAAAGCATTAATGCATCACATGTCATGTTCGTTGATGCCGATGATTGTGTCAGCAATAAAATAGCAGAGTTTGTCGATAAAAACTCTAAATATGATGGATGGTTTATCGGTAAGGGATTTGATTTTCAAGAAGATATCCAAAGGCTAAGGCTCAGAAATAAGAATCTTCACTTAAGAACTAATAGTAGTCATATTATTAAATTAAATTGGTTGGAGAGAGAATTTTATCTCCTATCCGACGAGATAAAAAGAGGTAATTGTAGCCTGTACCATATTGATACTGTATCTATTTTAGAAAAAAGAGGCGCAAAACTTTCTTTGCTGCCCTTTAGGGGTGTGATTTATATTACGGACAACGGAGAAAATATGTGGTGGAAACAGGACAGCATCGCTTATTCCAAAAGCAGGATTAGGGGAGGTGCTATTACATATCTTAAAAAGTTTTACCGATTTCTGATTACTCAGCCAATCACAGAAACAGTCAAAAGAGAATTTGGACTTTATACCATATCGAGGTAGTGCCCAAAAAACTAAGTTTATGCACCTTTCATCACTTTAAACTAAATGTTGAAAAGTCTTTTAGACATTTTTTATGGAAGATTAAATACTGAAAATTTAAAGATTATTACCAATATTGGTTGGTTGACAGCTGAGCGAGTATTCCGCATGGCCGTTGGATTTTTAACCTTGGCTTGGACAGCTCGCTTTTTGGGTGTAGATCAATTTGGCTCATTAAATTATGCACTTGCATTTGTGGCTATATTTTCTCCGTTAGGCCAGCTAGCTTCCGACCAAATTATATTCAGAGACTTAGTAAATAGCCCTGAAAAGAAAGATGCAATTTTAGGAACTTCTTTTTTTATAAAATTTGCTGCTGAAATTTTGGTATTTTTGCTTTCAGTCGTCTCAATTTTATTGCTTAAATCTGGCGACGTTTTAATTTGCAAATTGGTGATAATAATTGCAACTAGCTCGTTCTTTGGAGGGTTTAATGTTATAGAACTCTGGTTTCAGTCTCAAATTGATTCAAAATATATTGTTTCAGCTAGAAATACTGCGTTTATTGTCGCCACAATTATTCGTATCGTATTGCTGCAATCGAACGCTCCCATTATCTTTTTTGCTTGGTTAGTCACTGTTGAAAGTTTTTTAAATGTAGTTGCATTCATTTTTGTGTTTAATCTAGCTGGAAATAAGATTCTGGCATGGAATACAGACTTGAAAATGGCTAAAGAGTTAATGCGTATCAGTCTTCCTCTTATATTTTCTACCTTTGCCATTGTAGTTTATATGCGAATTGACCAAATTATGCTTGGACAGTTGGCCGATACGGAGGCTGTAGGAAATTACTCAGCAGCAGTTAAACTATCCGAAATTTGGCCTTTTGCTTCTACCATGATCGTCAAGTCTGTTGCACCATCAATTATTGCTGCCAAAAAAGTTAGTGAATCTCTCTATTACCAAAAGCTTCAGAAGCTCTCCAATTTTCAGGCAATCTTGGTGTACTGTATTGCTGTTCCCATGACATTTTTGTCAACACCCTTCGTCATTTTAGTATTTGGAGACGAGTTTGCCCCAGCAGGAATAGTGCTTTCAATTCATATCTGGTCATCTATGTTTCTTTTTCTCGGCTATGTTAAAGAAATATGGATTACGACAGAGGGTATTACGTGGTTCGCCTTTTGGTTCACCGCTGCAGGTGCTGCTACCAATATTTTTTTGAATTCAATCTTGATTCCGCCCTATAGGGAGGTTGGAGCAGCGATAGCAACCGTCATCTCATATGGTTTCGCTGACTATGTAATGTGTTTTCTTCATCCGTCAGCACGCCGGTTCGGGTGGATTATGACTCAATCAATGAGTCTAAATCTTATTAGGCCTAAAAATATCTTATAGGCAAAGATTGGGAAGCAAACTGATGTTCAAAAAATTTAGGGGGGATATTGACCGCTATGTGGTTTTGCGTCAAAAATTCTGGTTAATTATGATTTTAACTGAGCAAGGTCTATGGGCTTTAGCCGAACACCGATTTAGCAATTGGGTTCACTATTCTATTCAAATTCCTCTGCTTCGCCATTTTCTTAAGTTAGTCAGCATAATTTGGCATAAAGCCATTGAAATTTGTACAGGAATCAGTATTTGTTGCGAAGCAAAGATAGGTAAGGGACTTTATATTGGACACTTCGGAGGGATATTTATAAATGGCGGTGTTGTAATTGGAGAAAATTGCAATATTAGCCAGGGAGTAACGATTGGTCTCGGGGGTCGAGATTCTAGAAGAGGTTGCCCAAAAATTGGCGATCGCGTTTTTATTGGCCCAGGTGCAAAAGTATTCGGCTCTATTATTATTGAAAATGATGCTGCAATCGGAGCTAATGCTGTAGTCACTAAAAGTCTTCCAAATAAAGCTGTTGCTGTCGGTATTCCTGCCCAAGTCATCAGTTATAAAGGATCTAAAGAATATATAGTTTATAGAATTTAGGCTATACAAACAAATCCTCATAGATTTTTTATGAGCCATCTAATGGATCTACTTGATTCAGAGGATATTGAGTATCCGCAGCTACAAACGCATAAGACTTTTAGTATGTCTTCGGCCATAGAAATTAGTTTTATAGTAATTTTTGAAATTTGAATCAACTTTTTTAGGATAAGTCAAAGCATGGCACAAGTTTCTGTTATTGTTCCTGCTTATAACGCAGAAAATACTATTTTGGAGACTATTGAATCTGTCTTAAAGCAAACGTTTAGCGATTTTGAACTGATCGTAATTGATGACGGATCTCAAGATAGTACTTGTGAGATTGTAAACACAATTGATGATTCGAGAGTTTTGCTATTTTCGTATCCGAACGGCGGTGTATCGGTTGCTAGAAATCGAGGAATTGAGCACGCAAAAGGAGAATTTATATCATTTCTTGACAATGACGATCTTTGGACTAATGATAAATTAGAAGCACAACTTGCCGCGCTTTCTAAAAAACCTGAATCAGGTGCAGTTTACAGCTGGACTGTAAACATGATGGTTAATGAAGATCTTAGCAGTTCCTTTGTAAAGGGGTCTGAATCTACCCTTGAGGGCAATATTTATCCAGACCTATTGCTGGGCAATTTTATAGGAAATGGTTCTAACATTTTAGTCCGTCGTGAGGTAATTGATGAAATTGGAGGATTTGAGCCTGGTTTAGCTTTTTCAGATTGGGACTTTTGTTTAAGAGTTGCTTCAAAATTTAATATCGTAGTTGTACCTAGGCCTCAAATTCTCTATCGAAAGGTTTCCGGTTCTATGAGCTCAAAAACTTATGTCATGGAAGCGGCAGGTTTACAAGCTTTGGAAAAAGCCTATGAGACTGCTCCAGCTAATTTTCAGCGTTTGAAAAAAAAGAGCAAGGCCTTTCTATTTAGGTATTGTGCTGATTTAGCACTTTCTCAACATGTAGAAATTGTAGATTTAAAGTATGTCCAAGAAAAACTATTATTTGCTCTTCTTCTTTATCCTGGGATCATTCGAGAAAAGTATGCACAAAAACTAATTGCAAAGCTGTTTATTATATGTTTTTTCCCAAAAAAGTTGAGCCGTCTGATTATTAAAAATTCAAAAAAAATAATTTTGTGTCCTGATCCCCGGAGCAATACGAGATAGTTTCTAATTTCTAGATTTTATTACACAAAGGAAATTTAATGAGAATCCCCCATCCCAAAATGTATGAAGATCAGCTTCTAGAAGACTTTAAGAATCAGGGTTTTGTTATATTAAGAAATTTCTTTTCCCCTGAAGAAGTGGATTTTCTCTTAAAAAGAATTCAAGATTCAAAGAATTCATCTTCTGAGATTTTGACTCGGGGTGCAATGACTTTTCGCAGTCAGGTTTTTATGCATGACATATCCGTTCAAGAGTTTGTTTCACAGCAAAAAATAATCGATCTTTTGAGAATGTTTGCTGGGCCTGATATTTGGATTCGTTGGGATCAGGCCGTTGCAAAAGGGCCGGGAGCAGATGTCTTTCCTTGGCATCAAGACAATGGTTATAACGGTCTAAGAAATGAGTTCTATCAGTTTTGGATCTCTTTGACGAAAACCACTGAAGATAATGGTGCCCTGTTACTTAAACCTGGCAGCCATAGGCAAAGTCTTCCCCACAAAAAAGTTGGTAAAGAGATGGTTTACTCTGGTTCTGTTTCAGACCCTGTTTTAATTAATGCCGAACCAGGAGATATCGTTTTATTTTCTTCATTTATGTTGCACAGCACTACTCCAAATATAACTCAGAGCGATCGCTGGGCATATGTCATAGAATATATGCGTTTAGATGATTACGACCCAACTCTAAAGCCACCCTATTTTGTTGTTTCTCGAAATGGAAAATCATGCATGAATTTTGTTGATTATCAGGAAGGTGGAAAGAATATCTTAAATCGCTTAAAGGCGTTGCTGGTCAGAAATCCATATTAGAAAAGCCAACTAATTAAAACTAAATTTTTAGTAGCTGCTTTAGATCACTGATAGCATTTTGCCTCAGCTAGGATGAAGTTGAAATGGAATATAGAACACTAGGAAAGACCTCCTTGAAGGTCTCTGTATTTGGAATTGGAACCTATCAACTCAGTGGGCCTGTATCCCTTGATGGAAAGGCCGACGGATTCCCTGACGTGGGGTATGATGCAGCAATTAATTTGATCCACGCCTGTGAAGATATGGGCATTAACGTGATAGATTCTGCTGAAATTTACGGAGCTGGAGAGGGAGAGCGACGAGTAGGAAAAGCCATTCAAGGGAGACGCGATCGATGGCTTTTAAGTACAAAGTTTGGATGGCGGCGAGGACAGAGAGGAGAACGTATCACAGATGCTCATTCTAATACTATTCGAAATAGTCTGGAAGGTAGTTTAAGACGGCTAAAAACTGATTACGTTGATATTTATCAATATCATACTCCTCCTAGTTTAGATGATATTGATCAAGGTATTGACGTTTTAGAAATGCTAAAGCAAGAAGGAAAAATTCGTCACTACGGTATTTCAACTGATGACTCATTTATTTTACTAAACTTATTGAGTAGAAGTAACTTAGAGGTTGTTCAGTTCGAGCGTTCTCTATTGAAAGAGCCCAGGAAAATATTGCTACTGGCGCAAAAATTTGATCTTGGAACTATGATTCGTGGTGCATTGAAGTCAGGTATTTTGTCTGGAAAGTATTTTTACGAAGAACCAGTTTTAGATAAGGATGATATTCGTAAAGATTGGTTTAGCAATTTGGACTTTAGCCAGTTTTATGCCTATGAAAGCCTGGTTCCAGAGACATTTTCGATGGTAAATCTTAGCCTACGATATTTGCTAGATTCGGAAACAACCAATTTGATCGTGCTGGGAGGAAAAAGCACAGCTAATTATAGAGAAGCTGTGCGGACACTGCAGATGCCTATTTTAAAGACGGAGACACAAAATAAGATAGCTAACATTAGAAGAAGATTTTACCTAAAAAACGCTGCCAAAAAAATTAGTAGCAAGATCCAATTTACCTTCCGATAAAACAAAGTACAATTTTTCTAGACAACACTCTGAACAGTTTTTGACAGCTAATTGTGGAACACAGGTTTCAGACCTCTTAACCAGCAGCTTAGTTGACGAGAATCAAAGGTTTCAGCACCCACTCAGAAGAGTGTCCGGATCATTGTTTAGAGGTAAGCGAAGTAAATATTCTGCGTAAGTGTACATATTTGCATAGTCAATGCGGGCAGAGGAGATCTTATTGGGCTAACCCTTTTACAAAGGGGGAAATAAGATCGACTGGGTGCATCTCTAGCTTGTAAGTCCAGTGTTGAGACAGCTTTTCAGACCCCTTGATTTAAGTGGGTTCGATGACTGCGCATTCGTGCTTATTGCAAAGGCGAGATGCACCAGGCTGCCCTCTACATGCCTAACGCTAGGGCAACTACTTTTCGAATCAATTTTTAGCGCTTTGTACCACATCACTAACTCTTATTGCCAAGGCTTGATCCATTTACGCTAACAGAAGGATAAGAAATATCAGTGATTTAGTTTACTTGTGTGTATAGCTGGGTAAAAAGTCTTCTATGGGATTCAGCTTCGAAAGCCTTTAAACATCCTATAACCTTAAGACAAACTTTATTTAATCTTTATATTTTTGGCATTTTAGTTTGCTTTAAAGTAAGCAAAGTTCAGTTAAACTTAGATCGCTCTAAAAGGACTTTAGGGACTTTGCTACGCAATCTTTTTTCTTTGGTGAAGTGATGGCGAGACATCAGGGTCTTCAACTATGCCTTAATCAATTGCTTAACTAGTGAATTGCTTAATTAGTGAGAGTAGGCATGATCTGTTTTTTGACTAGGGCTAGTGCTAAAATGTTCTCAAAATTCTTAAGTTCAGGATTTGAGTTTTGCCGGGAGATCAAAGCTAAGCGGAGTGATATAGCTAAGATCTATTTGGCTACGATTTTTGTATTTATACTAACTTGGTCGTTGGGGCAACTGTTAGGGCTTAGCTCCTACGAGTTAGTTTCTGACCCTGCTGAAATTGCGAATATTTCACCCTTTGTGGGTTTGATCTCGATCTTGGGAGATTTGTGCTGGGCGGCAAGCGCAGCAATCTGTATATTTTTTTCTTTTGTGACTTGCGCTGATGAAACTTTGCACAGAAAATGGTTTTTATTTTTTTTACTTTCTGGCTTCCTTAGTATTTGGCTGGCTCTAGACGATTTACTGCAAATCCATGAATATATTGGAGCATCCATAGCCAATATTAATTTTTTTCACTTGGCTTTGGAATCAAATTTAATGGAGGGTTTTGTTTTCTTAATCTATTTTGGGTGTTTTACTATTTATATTACTTATTTTAGGCGGCATTTTAAGAAGACGGAATGCCTGTTTTTGATTTTAGCCTTTTTCCTGTTTGCCTTTTCGATATTGATTGATACTTTAATTTCTGACGCTGCCTTTCATGGAAAATATGTTCTTGAAAAACTACCTAAGCTTTTAGGCATTGTGAGTTGGCTAGTCTATTTTTCTAGGGCTGGGATTATGCTAATTAAAAGGCAGTTGTTAATGCCTAGGAAGTTAGGATGAGCTGTTGAACTATTAAGGGGCGAGGGTTCATATGCCTGTTAGGTCTTGGTTGTCTACGTCGCAGATTTTTGGCTTGACGGTTGCCTTGGCGGCAGGCATTCCAGGTTGCACCTATTCCTATTCTCAGCTTTTTCCTAGTTGCGCATCAACAACTTCTAGCTCTCAGACTCAAGCCACCTTTATTTCGAATTCTATGCAGTCTGAGTCCTACAGATGGCGCAATGTGGCGATCGCGGGCATGGGCTTTGTCACAGGCATAGCGATTCATCCCCTTGCCCCAGACCTCGTATATGCTCGCACGGATGTGGGGGGCATCTATCGGTGGCAGGCCGAAGCCTCGGCCTGGGTGCAGCTGCTAGATGGAGAACGGGATCTCTACAGCATTGAAAGCATAGCCCTTGACCCGAACGAACCCAATCGTCTCTATGCTGCTGCCAGCGGCAATATTTTGAGATCTACCGATCGCGGCGAATCTTGGCAGGTAGTTTCTCTGCGACCCGACAATCCGGTGGCCATGGATGGAAACGGCGATTGGCGCTGGGCTGGAGAACGATTGGCCGTAGACCCCAACAACGGCGAGGTGATTTATTTTGGCTCCCGATTTGACGGTTTATTTAAGAGCCAAAACGGGGGAGGGACTTGGGACCAGGTAACCCATTTCCCCTCTACCGGAGTACCTTCTGGAGGGCTGTCTTTTGTCGAGATTAGTTCAGCTGTTGAGGGGCAGGAACCAGCTTCTGACCTCAGTGGTTCATCTATCTATGTTGGGGCTATGGGTGAGGGGGTCTACTACAGTGGCGATGGTGGCCAACAGTGGACGCTGTTGGCTGGCGGCCCCGATGCGCTTCAGAGCCCCCAACAGGCTGCCATCGCTGGGGACGGCAGTCTCTATATCACCACCTTCACCAGCGCAGATGCACCCAATGGCGGGGTATGGCGGTATCGGCAGGGAGCATGGCACAATATCACCCCCCAACCTGGCCAAAACTATTCTGCGATCGCCCTCGCTCCCCAGGTCGCAGACGGACTAATGGTGGCGACCTACCCGTTTTCACCCGAGGGGCTATATCGGACTACCGATGGTGGCCAAACCTGGCGGCAGCTGACGCTCCAGGTAGATGCCATCGACTGGTGGCCCGACTGGCATTTGTATACCCTGATGGGCGGGCTGGCGGTAAACCCTCGCCAGCCCAATCAGGTCTGGCTGACGACGGGGTTTGGGGTGATGCGCACGGAGGATATAGCGGCACAGCCTTCCCGTTGGTGTACCCCCATGGCAAACCTGGAAGAACTGGTAGTGTTCACCCTGAGAAGCCCCCCCGGCAGCACTGGCGCTAACTTGTTTAGCGGGGTGGCCGATATGGATGGGTTTCACCACCAATCGCTGACTGAACCGCCCAAAACCACCTACGATCGCGGGCGCTTTGGCGATACCACCGGCCTTGATTTTGCCGAGGCTGACCCCAACATTTTGGTGCGAGTCGGCAGTTCTCCTGGGTCGGGAGGGCGGCTCGACGGCGAGAATCGCTCGGCTTATTCGGCTGACAATGGCGAGACCTGGAGCGCGTTTGCCAACGTTCCGGCCGGGGCTTTTAACGGCAAGGTAGCGGTTTCAGCCACGCTGCAACCCAATGGTAAGCCGGTGATTGTGTGGGCACCCCAAGGGGATGTCTATCCCCATCGCTCCCTAGACGGTGGCCAAACTTGGCAATCAGTAGAGGGCGCTCCCAATCGCACGACTTTGCAGGTCTGGTTTCCCAACCAGTCTTTGGCCTCAGATCGAGTGAACGGCAATCTTTTCTATCTCTTTAAATATGGCGAGGCAGCGGGGGGAAGTTTTTACCGTAGTGTAAATGGTGGTGCCAGTTGGGAGCGCACCGTCACTGATCTGCCTGATTATTGGATACACAAGGTTGAGGCTGCTCCTGCATTGGAGGGTGAGGTTTGGCTGAGTGTGCAAGACCATTCCCTGTATCGATCTAGCGATGCGGGGGTCACCTTTGTGCCTGTGGCCCAGGTTGAAACAGCGCTGACCTTTGGGTTTGGGCAGGCCGCTCCCGGTCGCTCTAACCCGACCATCTTTGTCTATGGGGTGATCGATGCCGTGGAAGGGTTATTTCGCTCCGACGATGCGACGAGTCTGCCTGGAGATGCCACTGAGGCTACCTGGGTAAAGGTTTCTACGGATGGGCAGGTTTTGAGTAACGTCACTTACCTAGAGGGCGATCGCGGGCAGTTTGGCCGTATTTATGTGGGTACCAGCGGCCGAGGAATTTTTTACGGTCAGCCCAATTGATGGGTGAACTAGGCCCATGGTCGAGGGCAATATTAAGCTAACCCAGGCCCTCAACTCGCCTGACGGATATTCACCATTGAGACGATAGCGTCTGCAGGAGCAACGTAATGAAGGCCCATTCCATCGCCCAATCATCTCAGATCATGGCTCTAGCGCTGGCCCTGATGGCGACGGACAGTAGTTGGGTGGGGGCGATCGCCCCAGTTTACGCGTTAGAGGGCAGAGAAACCGTCACTCACCTGATCGCCCAAGAGCCCCAGCCTGAAGAGGGGTTACCGCTATCTCCTCCCAGCGGGTCTGACCAGCCGAGGCGATCTGAGGCACAGCCCGTCAGTACGACGGTTGCCCCTGGGGGTGACTTGTTCAGCGATTACCTGCTCGGCCCAGGTGATCAAATCAGCATGGATATTATTGGCTATGAGGCGTTTGATTGGGCCTCTAGTCAACGCTTTGTACTTTCGGATGGCAGTATTCGCCTACCCTTAGTGGGCACCGTGGTGGCCGCTGGCAAAACCTTAGAAGCCCTAGAAATCGAGGTTAGGAGTCTGCTGAGCCGGGAGTTGGTCAGCCCCAGAGTAGATATGAGTCTAACGGTGCTCCGCCCTGTGGTTGTCAATGTAGTGGGCGATGTCTATCGGCCCGGGCCAGTGCAGTTGGGCAGTTTGACCCAGGCCCAAACCAACATTGCCAGCGGCAACAGTCTCACCACCACCACCACCACGCCCACCCTAACTGCAGCTTTGGCCGCCGCAGGCGGTATTCGTCGCACCGCCGATATTCGTCAGGTGGTCGTAAAGCGTCGCATCGCCAGTGGCGAAACCAGAGACTATGCCATCAACCTTTGGAGTGCCTTAATTGGTCAAGACAATTTGGGTGTTTTAGTCATGTTTGATGGCGATGTAGTCTACGTGCCCAAGGCCGATACCGCCACTGAAATTGACCAGGCGCTACTCGCTAGTTCTAGCATTGCCCCGACTAATGTGCGGGTGCGGGTAATTGGCGAAGGCGTGGTCAATCCGGGGGAAGTGCAGGTACAGCCCAACAGCTCTATCTCAGGGGCGATCGCCGCCGCCGGCGGGCCAAACGCAGATGCAGCTCTGGGGGATGTTCGTCTGGTGCGGTTGTCGAGCAGCGGACAGGTTGAAGATCAGCAGGTTGATTTATCCAGCTTAGTAGACAGCTATCAGATTCAAGATGGAGATGTTATTTTGGTTCCCAAGCGGGGATACTTGGTAGGTATTGACAATATTAATCGAGCGTTAGGGCCAATTTTATCGCCTCTATCGGGTTTTCTCGGAATTCTCAACATCTTTGGCCTATTTAATAACGACTAGTCATTGGTCTATGTATTCATGCAGGTTCGCGTTTTTTTAAGATAACTATTTGACGGTCACTATGGATAACGAGTTTGTAGTTGAGGACATTAACTTTCGCAGCTATTGGCTAATCCTAAAAAGACGCTGGAAACCAGCGATCGGAGTTTTTGGTGTCGTGACCTTAGCGGCTCTGCTGCTCGCTCTAACTGAAGAGTCTGCCTACCAAGCTGAGGCTAAACTGCTATTCAGAAGCGATCGATCGACCTCGTTAACGGGTTTGGGCGAAGCCCTGGGGCGGGTCGAATCTCTAACCTTTGAGGCAAATCCGCTCGATACCCAGGCAGAGGTCATTCAATCTAGACCCATTATCGATACCGCTATTCAAGAACTAGACCTAAGAGATAGCGATGGCAACCTAGTGCAGGCCGATGACATTACCAAAGATCTGTCCATTAAAGCTCTGCCCGGCACCGACGTTCTCAGCATCGCCTACTCCTCTAAGGAACCTGAACAAGCTGCCCTAGTCGTCAACAAAATTGCCGACATATTTATTCGAGACAACCTGCGCGAAAACCGTTCTGAGGCAGTATCAGCCAGAGATTTTATTTCTCAGCAGTTACCTAAGACTGAGGCAGACCTTAATCAGGCAGAAAATAACCTCAAACAGTTTAAAGAGCGCAACCAGATTGTTGCCTTGAGCCAAGAGGCCAGTTCCCTAGTCGATATATCGTTTGGTCTACAGCAGCAGATTGACGGGGCAGAGTCACAGATTTCGAATATAGACTCAGTATCCGCCAGCTATCGCGCCCAGCTCAATATTGATGATTCTCAGTATGCGATCGTTTTGGCCGCCCTGAGTCAGTCGGTGGGAGTACAGGCTGCCCTTGAAGAGTTACAGCGGGTAGAACAAGAGATTGCCGGCAGCAGCACGCTTTTTACCCCCGACAGCCAGGCTATCTCTAGGCTCAACAGTCAGCGAGAGAATCTGCAATCAATTTTGAGCCAGCGGATTGATCAGGTTGTTAATGATCGATCGTTCTCCCAGCAGGCCAATTTACAGATTGGCGATCTCCAGGCCGAGTTAATTGGTGAATTAATTAATTTAGATGCCCAACGGCAGGGGCTAGCTAGCCAGATTGAGATTCTATCTGAGCAGGAACAGCGCTACGGCGATCGCATGCTTTTGCTGCCCGAGCTAGAAAAGCAGCAGGGCCAGCTAGAACGCGATCTAGAAGTGGCTAAGGCCACCTACCAAACGCTGCTGACGCGCTTTCAAGAACTTCAGGTGGCCGAAAGCCAAAGTATTGGCAATGTTCGCCTGATTTCACCGGCCGTGACGCCAGAATATCCCCTAGGGTCTAATCGCAAGCTCGTGCTAGCCGCTGGTATGGTGGCGGGTATGCTGCTAGGGGTGGTGGTGGCCTTTGTTCTAGACCTACTCGACAGTTCTGTCAAAACCGTTAAAGAAGCCAAGGATATTTTTGGTCTGACAATTTTGGGGGTTATTCCTACCACTAGCCCGGCAGAAGAAAGCCTCCTCTATGCCCACCAGGAACGATGGATTCCTAGCGTGGTAACCCGAGACTTAGGACGTTCTCCCCTGAGCGAAGCCTTTCGGATGCTGCAGACAAATCTCAAGTTTTTAGGGTCCGATCGCTCCCTCAGGTCTATAGTCGTTAGCAGTTCAGTGCCCCAGGAAGGCAAGTCGGAAGTGGCGGCCAACCTGGCGGTGGCCATGGCGCAGGTGGGGCGCAGAGTGCTGCTAGTCGATGCCGATCTCCGCAGCCCCGTGCAGCATCGGGTCTGGGGAACGCCTAACCTGAAAGGCCTGAGCAACATTCTTGTGGAGCAGATAGATTTTAAGGACGCCGTTCAGGTGGTTATGCCCAATTTGACCCTGCTAACGGCGGGCGTAACGCCCCCTAACCCCGTGGCGCTTTTAGATTCAAAACGGATGGCAGCTCTGCTGGCAGACTTTTCAGACAGCTATGAAATCATTATTTTTGATGCGCCGCCGCTGCTGGGTCGAGCGGATGCCAATGTCTTGGGCAAGCTGGCAGACGGTCTTTTAATGGTAGTGCGTCCTGGGGTTGCCGATGCCGCTAAAGCTAGGTCTGCCAAGGAGTTTTTAGAGCAATCGGGTCAGCGGGTATTAGGCATGGTCATCAATGGTATAGATACAAAAGCTGAGCCCGATAGCTACTTTTATTACACTGAAAATGTAGAGTCGGCCGATCTTTCCCACGCCCGAGCGGCTACACCCAAACAAAAGGCAGGTTGATACGTTAATAAAGCCACCCCTAAAGATTTTGACGGTAGGTAAGCAAAAAACGGCGGCTCACAGGGAATATTGATTGATCCTTGGCTGCTCTGCGCTCTTTTCTGCTCTAACGCCCTGGGCTTGGCTAAAATCTAGGCAGCCGTCTGTGGCGGCTTGCGATCGCTTCCCTAACGCCCTTGGCCATGCCCGACGCTCTGGTTTCCATAGCCCAGCACTACCATAGCCGTACCAAGTACGACCCCGACACCCTCAAATCGAAGGCGCGGCCCCTTGACTACAGCCAGCAGCCCATCCCCTTTAAGACCTACCGGGTAGGGGCTGAGATTGACCTCAAGCCCTATTTAGAAGAGGGTGCCCCCCCAAGCCCAGACGACGATCGGGTGGATTGGATGCGGCTCTCGCGGCTGCTGATCAACGCCTACGGCCTGACGGCCAAATTTCCGACCGAGACAGGGCAGACTTTTTATCTGCGATCGGCCCCCTCGGCGGGGGGCCTGTATCCAGCGGAGATCTATCTTATTTCGCGGGGTACGCGGTTGCTGCCAGCGGGGCTTTATAACTACCAGGCCCGCAGCCACAGCCTCTGGCGCTACTGGGAAGACCACGGCTGGCAAAACCTTCAGCGAGCCTGCTTTTGGCATCCAGCGCTGGATGCCACCCATTTGGCGATAGTGGTGACGGGGGTGTTTTATCGCTCGACCTGGCGCTACCAAGACCGGGCCTATCGCCGCATTTGCCTTGATGTGGGCCATCTGCTGGGCAACGTGGAACTAGCCAGCGCTCTAGTTGACTATCGCCCCCACCTGATCGCCAGCTTTGCTGACCAGGCGATCGCCGAGCTGCTTTACCTCGACCCCACCCAGGAGGGGGCGCTGGCGGTGCTTCCCCTGGCCGACCTGCTGATGGTGGAGCAAAATCTACCCTATGCCCAGGTGGCCTTTGCCACATCGCCCCAGACCCAGTTTCCCACGGTGCCCGATGGGGAATTGCTGAGTTACTTTCACCAGGCGACGGCCATTGCCCCCACGGCAGATGTGCCCCCGTGGGCGATGCGCCCCACTGGCGATACCCCGCAGCCCATGGATACCCTAGAGGACAAATACAACCTGCCCTTTGGGCTGCGAGTCCCGACCAGCAGCGCCCCGATCGCCTGGGGAGCCCACCTAGAGGAGCTCGAAACTACCCTGTTTAAGCGGCGATCGACCCGGCGCTACAGCGGCGGCTCGATTTCCCTGGAGGCGCTTAGACTGTTGCTCGACTTTACCTATCAGCCCCACCACTATCGCAGTCAGGGATTTGACCCCGACCCCGACTATGGCGATCGCACCCTGGTGCACACCTTTGTGGTGGCCTGCGGGGTCGAGGGGCTCGACGACGGCTGCTACTACTACGCCCCCCGCAGCGAGGAACTGCGCCAGGTGCGCTTTAAGACCTTTCGCCGCGAGCTGCACTACCTCTGTTTAGGGCAAGAGCTGGGCCGCGATGCTGCGGCTGTGGTGTTTCACACCGCCGATTTAGAGGGGGCGGTGGCGGTCTACGGCGATCGCGTCTACCGCTACCTGCATCTAGATGCCGGGCACCTGGGCCAGCGGCTGAATCTGGCTGCCATTCGGCTGGGGCTGGGGGTGAGTGGTATTGGCGGCTTTTTCGACGACCAGGTCAACGAAGTGCTGGGCATTCCGCCCGACGAAGCGGTGATTTATATTACGACTCTAGGGCAGCCTGGATAGTCGGGGTAGTCTAAACAGTAAGCGGTCACCCCCGAGGATTGATCGATCCTCTGTCCAGTTGTGGCAAGGTGTCTATGGCCCAACTTCAGTTTCAAACCCAGATTGCAGATAGCTCTTGGCCCTCAAAAGAGCATTGCCAGGGCGAACGCTCTGCACTGCTGCTAATGGCCGATGCCGCTGAGCGCATCACTTTTGAGCAACAGGTTACGGTCGCCCTGACTACCTACACCCTGGTCGAGGCCGCTACAACGGCCCAAGCTTTGGCGTTATGGCTTACCGGTCAGGTCGACTGGGCGATACTTGATCCAGCCTGGGCAGCGGGCAGCGGGGCGGCGTTTCTAACTGCTCTGGGTGAAATTTACCCGCAGCGCCCTCTTCCGGTGGTGGTGCTGGTAGAGACCGGTCAAGAGCGCGCCGCCCTAGAGGCGATGAAACTGGGTGCCGCTGACTATCTATTTAAAGCCGACTTCACCCCTGAAGCCCTCAGCAGGGCCAGCTTAGCCCTGAGGCAACAGGCTAGCGAGGTGCAGCGACCGCGCTCCACGGCCTCAGACCAGGCTCGCCAGCACTACCAAGACCTGGTTGAACATTCCCCCGATATCATTGAGCGGTTTGATCGCAATTTGCGCCATCTCTACGTCAGCCCGGCGCTGACTGCCATTACTGGGGTGAGTACCGCCGACTTTTTAGGCAAAACCTGCCGCGAGATCGGCCTTGACGACACTATGGTCAATACCTGGGAAGCCGCAGCGGCCCTGGTGCTGGCTACTGGCGAGAAACAGGCGATTGAGTTTACCACCCCCACCCTGAGCGGCGTGCGGCACTTTGAAATGGCGATCGCCCCCGAGTGGTCTGAACGGGGCGAGATCGAATCGCTGCTGTGCATCTCGCGCGATATTAGCGATCGCGTGGCGGCCCAGCAGGCCCAACAGCGACGGCTAGTCGAGGCCAAACGCCGCATTCATGAAGATCAGATGCAAAGTCTGTCGCTGCGGCTGGCCCTGGCCCTAGAGTCGGCCCACATCGGCACCTGGGAGCGAGATATGGCCACCGATGCAGTGATCTGGGATCAGTGCTTGATCGACCTGTACGGGTTTGCCAAGCTGGGGCGACAGGCTAACTATGCCGACTGGCGGGCCCAGGTCTACACCGAAGATATTCAGCGGGTTGAAACCGCCCACCAGGCTCTAGTTGACTACGACACCCCCTACGACCTCGAGTTTCGCATCTGGCGAGGCGACGGCACCCTGGGCTGGATCAGATCTAGCGCCCTGGTGCGGCGCAACGCCCAGGGGCACCCCCTGAGCGTTGTCGGCGTCAACTACGACATTACCGACCAAAAGCAGGCCGAGGCCCATCTGCGCGATCTGTCCCTGCGCTTAGACTTGGCCCTGGAGTCGGGGAACATTGGCACCTGGCAACTCGAACTGTCCACCCTTCAGGCCAGCTGGGATCATCGCATGTATGCCATCTACGGATTCCCTGATGACGGCCAAGTCATAACCTTTGAAGCCTGTCGCAACAGTGTCCACAGCGAGGATGTGGAGCGGCTAGATGCCGCCTTTAGGCAAGCGTTCGAGGGCATCTCTCCCCAAATCCTTGAGTTTCGCATTCGTCGAGGCGATGGCGAGCTGCGCTGGGTTCGGGGTACGGCGCTAGTGCAGTGTGACGACCAGGGGCAGCCGCTGGGGATGATCGGCACCACCTCCGACATTACCGAGGCCAAGCGAGCTGAGGAGCTGCTGCTGCGCACCACCGCTCAGCTCGAAGCCTCTAACCGAGAGCTAGAGGCCTTTGCCTACTCGGTTTCCCACGACTTGCGCGCGCCTCTGCGGGCGATCGACGGCTTTAGCCGAGCGCTAATCGAAGACTATGGCGACCAGTTTGGTGATGAAGGGCGCGATTATTTCGATCGCATTCGTCACAACGTCGGCCGTATGGGGCAGCTGATTGACGATCTGCTGCGGCTGTCGCGGGTGTCGCGCTCGGCTATCACCTACACCTCGCTCAACCTCAGCGCCCTGGTGCAAGAGCAGATTGATGAGCTGCGCCACAACGAGCCCGACCGATCGGTGGCGGTGGCGATCGCCACCGATCTCACCGTCACCGCCGACCCCACGCTGATGCGGGTGGCGATCGCCAACCTGGTGCAAAACGCCTGGAAGTTTACCGCCCACCACCCCAGCGCCCGCATTGAGTTTGGCATGGTCATCCAAGCAGGGGAGAAAATCTACTCCCTACGCGACAACGGCGCCGGGTTCGATATGGCTTACGCCGACAAACTGTTTGGGGTGTTTCAACGGCTGCACAACACCGACGAGTTTCCGGGCACGGGGATTGGCCTGGCTACGGTGCAGCGGGCCATTCACCGCCAGGGCGGGCGGGTGTGGGCCGAGGCCGCCCTAGAGCAGGGAGCCACCTTTTACTTCACCCTGCCCCAGGTTTCCCCAGGGCCAGAGGGATGGCCAGAGGGATGGCCAGAGGGGTCGCCATGACGGCACTGCGCTCCATCTTGCTGGTCGAAGATAACCCCGACGATGAGCGACTCACCCTGCGCGCCCTGCGCCGGGGCAACTTGGCTAACCCGGTGGTGGTGACCCGCAACGGCGAAGAGGCCCTGCGGCAGGTGTTTGGCCCCGACCCCCTGCCCTGCGTGGTGCTGCTCGATCTCAAACTGCCCAAGGTCGATGGCCTAGAGGTACTGCGGCAGATTCGGGCCAGCGATCGCACTCGCCTGCTGCCGGTGGTCATGCTCACCTCGTCCAGTGAAGACCGCGATATTATTGAAAGCTACAGCCTGGGGGCCAATAGCTACGTGCGCAAGCCCGTAAACATCGACGAATTTACCGAGGCTGTGCGCCAGCTCGGTCTCTATTGGGCATTGATAAGTGAGCTGCCTCCCACCCTGCCATGACTGTTGCTGAACCCCTTAGGGCGCTGATTGTAGAAGACTCTGAGGATGACCTGCTGCTGCTGCTGCGAGAGCTGCGCCGAGCCGGGTTTGACCCTACCTGGGTGCGGGTACAAACGGCGGAGGACTTTCGCGCGGCCCTCGACGGGGAGGACTGGGATGTGGTGCTGTCAGACTACCAACTGCCCCAGTTTAGTGCTCCCGCCGCCCTCGATCTTCTCCAGCAGCATTCCTGCGACCTGCCGTTTATCGTCGTTTCCGGCACCGTCGGGGAGGCCACCGCCGTCGATATGATGCGGGCCGGTGCCCACGACTACGTGATGAAAGACAACCTCTCGCGCCTGGCCGAGGCGGTGCGCCGCGAGGTGCGAGAGGCCCACAGTCGCCGCGATCGCCGGGCGGCCATGACCGAGCTCGATCGCACCCGAGAGCTGCTGCATCTGGCCATTGAAGGCTCTGGCATTGGCATTTGGGATTGGCAAGTGCAAAGCGGCGAGGTCTGGGCCAGCGATCGCTGCGCTGCTCTGATTGGCTATGCCCCCAGCGACCTGGCCCCGGCCCGCATCGATACCTGGCAGCGGTTTGTGCACCCCGACGATTGGAGCCGCAAAAAAGTGGCGCTCCAGCGCCATTTTGAGGGCGAAACCCCCAGCTACGACTGCGAATTTCGCCTGCGCCACCGCCAGGGCCACTGGGTCTGGGTGCTCGACCGAGGCAAAGTAGTGGAGTGGGACAATACCGATCGCCCCCTGCGCATGAGCGGCACCTACATCGACATTACCGAGCGTCGCCTGTCCGAGGCCGAGCACCGCCGGGTCGCTGACCAGATGCTGTTCAACAGCCTCCACGATGCCCTCACCCAGCTGCCCAACCGCAACTTTCTGATGCAGCGGCTCGACCTGGCCATACAGCGCTGCCATCGCGGTAGCCTGCGCCAGTTTGTGGTTCTGTTTCTCGATTTAGACCACTTCAAAGTCATTAACGACAGCCTGGGTCACCTGGCCGGGGATGAGGTGCTGGTGGTGGTGGCCCAAAAGCTGCGATTGCTGATTCGCACCACTGACCTGGCCGCCCGCCTGGGGGGGGACGAGTTTGTGCTGCTGCTGGAAGACATCGACACTCTGCAAGAGCCCGTACGCATTGCCGAACGGCTGCTGCAAGAGCTGCAAGAACCCCTGGCGGTAGGTGGGCGCAATGTGTTTCTCAACGCCAGCATTGGCATTGTTATGGGCGATGGCGACTACCATGCCCCCTCCGAACCCCTGCGCGATGCCGACATTGCCATGTATCGGGCCAAGGCCCAGGGGCGGGGGCGCTACGTGGTGTTCAACGAGGCAATGCACCTGCAAGCCCTCCAGCGCCTCCAGCTCGAACAGGAGCTCCGCAACGCCATCGATCGGGGGGAGCTGGTGCTCTACTACCAGCCCATTTTTCATCTGGAAACCAAGGCAATCTCGGGGTTTGAGGCCCTGGTGCGGTGGCAGCATCCCGATCGCGGCTTCATTGCCCCAGACAGGTTTATTCCCATCGCCGAAGAGACCGGGCTAATCGTCCCCCTCGATCGCTGGGTCTTGGCCCAGGCCACCCAGCAGCTGGCTCTGTGGCATCAGCGCTATCCCCACTGCGCCAACCTCACCGTCAGCATCAATTTCTCAGTCAAGGATCTGCTGCGCGGTGAACTGCTCGACGATCTCACCGACATTTTGGCCCAGACCGGCCTCCAGGGCCACCACCTCAACCTCGAAATCACCGAGAGCACCCTGATCGAAGATATTCAGGCAATGGTCACCATTTTGCAGCAGCTCAAGCGCCACGGGTTTACCGTCACCATCGACGACTTTGGCACCGGCTATTCGTCCCTCAGCTATCTGCACCAGCTGCCCGTCGATGCCCTCAAAATCGATCGCTCTTTCGTCATGGCCATGGAGGCCAGCCGCCGCAACTCCGACATTGTGGAGACCATCATTACCTTGAGCAATCGTCTGGGGTTGGCCGCGATCGCCGAAGGGGTCGAGACCCAGGCCCAGCTCTGTCACCTGCACCGCCTGGGCTGCGAGCTGGGCCAGGGCTACTGGTTTGCCAGACCTCTACCCGCCGCCGAGGCCGAAACCCTGTTAATGCTAGCCAGTACCCCTAGCCCCCGCTAGCCCTACTCCGGAAAGAAAAAATCCGTAGGCTCTTCATCTTCTTCGGCGGCTATATAGCTGCGATAGTACTCCTCTAGCTCCGCCGCCCCAATGGAGCGCTCCGACGGATTCTCAAAAAACGTCTTCACCTTGAGGTAGCGCCGCAGCCCCTCGGCCCCGGCGTCGTGCTGGGTAGCGGCCTTAAAGTCATCGGGGAAGGTGTCGCTAATTTGCAGCCACGCCTCCTCTAAAACATCCTCCACGTCTTCGTTGGGGGCGCTCTCAATTAATGCCTCTAGCCCATCGAGAATGTCAATCAGCTTGAGAATCTCTGGAATTTTCTCCGAATCAGACATTGAGCCGTGCATGGATAGCGCTAAACAACCGCGAATGCTTAGGAAAATCTTAGTGGAGTATGGGCCAGATTGATCGCCCCCAGGCGGGAGAATCTACGGCTAGCAGCCAGATCCCACCTGAAGCACAGCCACCGTCGAGGGGCTCTCCCTAGGGCATGGTCATGCCGCCCTGGGGCTCTAGGGCGGCGCGCCACTCGCGCAGGCGCAGCTGGGCTTGGGCATAGGCTTCGGTTTGGGCAGGCACGGCCTCGGCGGTGGCGATCGCCCGGCTGGGGTTGGTCACGGCTTCGGTTTCGGCCAGGCGCAGAATGTCCCAGCTCCAGCGGGTGAGGGCCTGGGTGGCCTCGGCCCGCTGCGGGCTGCTCTCGGGCACCTGCTGAGCCAGTCGTACGGCGTCTACCAGGGCGCCTACGGTACCTAGCTGAGCCGCCTGGTAGGCCTGCTGCAACAGCTGCTGCCCCTGAAGCTGCCCCCGCCAGGTTTGAATGTTGGTCTGGGCCTCGCTGTGCAGGGCGCGGCCTGAGCCAATACGCGACGCGACGGCCACCGCCTCGGCCAGCCGCCCCTGGGCGGCGAGCTGGCGAGCCTGGGCCAGCAGCGGGCCATCTTCGGCTCGCTGGAGCCGGGTGCGCCACTGGCCAATGTCCCGCTGGGCCTCGTCGTAGAGGGCACGACCGGAGCCAATTTGGCGGGCGGTGGCGATCGCACCGGCCAGATCCCCCACCTGGGCTTGCTGCTGCGCCTGGCTGAGAATGGGGCGATCCACGGTGGTTTCGATCTGGCCCCGCCAGCGGCCAATCTGAGCCTCGGTGTCATCCCAGGCGGGGTTGGCGCGGGACACTTTTTGGGCCTCAATGATGGCAGCCTGGAGGTCGGCGATGGTGCCGGGCAGCGCCACCTGCCGAGCCCATTCCAGCTGCGATCGCCCCTGCACTTCCTCCTGCCAGCGGCGCATTTGGCCCTGGGCCTTGCCGTAGAGGGGGCGATCGGCCCCAATGCTCTGGAGCCGCACAATCGCTCCCTCCAGACCACTAATGCCGCCCTGCCACGACAGCTGGGTGGCGTCGATGAGAGTGCGCATGTCGGCAATTTCGGCCCCCATACTCAGCGCCGCTGGAATGGCCTCCAACATTTGACCTGCCGCCGCCGCATCGCGGCGATCTAAGGCCGATTCAGCCATATCTAGCAGATCGCGGCCAAACTGCCGAATCACCGTCTGGGCTTCGGCGTAGACTGGGCTCTGGCTGTCGATGCCCTGGGCGATCGCCAAGGCCTCCTGCATGGCTTTTAGCGTGCGCTGTCGGGCCAATTCTTTGGCTTTGCCGAGCTTGTTGAGGTCTTCGCGGGCGGCGGTAATTTTGGTGGTCAGCTCGTCGTACTTAGTGGTTTCCCAGTGGGTGTTGCCTACGTCCAGCAGCTGAATGGCCTTGGCAAAGGCGTCCTGAAAGGCCAGCGCCTTGAGGTCGGCCTCGGCGGCTTGGTAGATAGCTTCGGCGTCTTTCCAGATCTGGTTCCAGTCGCTGACCTGCTGGCTGACGAGCTGGGCGGCGGCGGTGTGGTTGGGAATGCGCTGGGCGATCGCGATCGCCTCCGCCAAATCCCCCGCCTGAAACGTGGTCTCGGCCAGCGCCAGAATCTTTTCAGACCAGTCTTCAATGCGCAGATCGATCTCGCCCCGCAGGGGGTGATCCGAGGGTAGGGACTCCAGTAGGGCGATCGCCTCTAAATAGCCCTCCACCGTGCCCTGCTCGGCATAGGCCTCGGCGCACTGCAACCGGGTGGTCGCCGCTGCCGTAGGCCAAAATATGGCCCGACAGTTGGGCAGGTTAGGAATCCGAAACAGGCTGATGGCCGACATCACCCCCACCCCAGACACCAGCACCAAAATACCCACCGACCAGACGGGCCAGGTTTTGGCCAGCCGCTGCATCAGAGGGCGGCGGGGTGGACGAGGGGCCGGAGCCGGAGCATCCCCATCCGCTCGCTGCCGCAGCTCAGCCAGGGGATCGTAGCGAGGGGGGGCCGAGTCACGAATTGGTAGACCAGGGGGCGACGACGCAGGGCGAGAAGGCCCGGCGGCCAGCCCTGGATAAATCGGTCGCTCAGAGGTGTCTTGGTCTGAAGCCATGCCCGCTTCCTGAGATTGGCGTCGCTGCGGCTATTATATCGGGTGGTTCAACCCGCCCAGCCGAAGGCACCGTGAAAGTCAGCCTTAGTATAGCCATGTCCTGAATAAACGCAATGCCCTGGGGCGGGTCATCAATTCTGGCCATAATCTTTAATCCCACCAGCGTTGCCCCGCCCGCCCCAAAAAACAGGCTAGGGGCTGTAACCGTTGATTCTTGGGCCATCAGCAGTTAGTTGATGACAGCCCCTAGCCGCCCACCTGGTCTTTGTACTCATCGGCAGTGAGGGCGTCGTCGAGATCGTCGAGGTCACTGGCCCTAATTTTCACCAGCCAGCCGTCGCCGTAGGGGTCATCGCCAATCTGCTCCGGTGCTTCAATCAGCGCTTCGTTGCGCTCTAGCACCTCGCCGGAAACCGGCGATTTCAGCTCTTCCACCGCCTTGACCGACTCTACCGTGCCGAATTTTTCGCCCTTTTCCAGACTGTCGCCGATCTCGGGCAGTTCTAAGAAGACAATGTCCCCCAGCTGGTCAATGGCAAAGGCGGTAATGCCCACGGTGACAATGCCCTCGTCGTCATCGGTGCGGGCATATTCGTGGCTGTCGAGATATTTCAGGGTTTCGGGATATTCAAATGCCATGGCGTAAACCTCACATCGCCCCAGGGAAAGTAGTTGGTCGCGCAGCTATCGTACAGAGTGGATGGAATCCAGTGCCAGTGTGCCATGAGACGGCGGTTTTGGCGCAGGGAATGGGGAGATGAGGAACGGAAAGGTGAGGCAGATAGGGAGATGGGGAGATGTTTAACTTCCTCACCTTCCCTACCCTCCTCACCTTCCCTATTCCCTCACTTCGCCCGATAAAAGGGCCGCTTCACCACCGTTGTGGCTCGGGGTTCACCGCGCACCTCGACCTCAAGGGCCTGTCCCACCTTGGCCAAAGGAGCGGCGACGTAGGCCAGGGCAATGGGGATATTGAGCGTAGGGGCTAGGGTGCCGCTGGTGACGGTGCCGATGCGATCGCCCTGGTGCAGCACCGGGTAACCGTGGCGGGCGATGTGGCGACCTGCCATGGCCAGGCCCACCAGGCGGCGGCTGATGCCTTTGGCCTTCTGCCCTTCGAGCACCGATCGCCCCACAAAATCCCCCTTTTCGTCTAAGTGCACCAGCCAGCCCAGGCCCGCCTCTAGGGGGCTGGTGGTGTCGTCGATGTCTTGGCCGTAGAGGGCCAGGGCGGCCTCCAGGCGCAGGGTGTCGCGGGCACCCAGGCCGCAGGGGGCGGCACCGGCTTCGGTGAGGGTCTGCCAGAGGGCCAGGGCGGTGTCGGGGTCGGTCATAATTTCAAAGCCATCTTCGCCGGTATAGCCGGTGCGGGCCACCCAGGCCAGCTGCCCCAGCAGGGCGGTGTCGCGGTGAGCAAAGCGGCCCAGAGCGCTCAGATCGAGGACGGTGTGGGGCTGGAGCAGGGCGGCGGCGGCGGGGCCTTGGAGGGAGATGAGGGCGCGATCGTGCGATTCATCCACCAGCTCTATCCCGGTACCCGCTAGGTGCCCTAGCAGCCAGGCTTTGTCTTTGTCGGTGGTGGCAGCATTGACGATCAGCGCTACGGTTTCGGCATCTGACCCTGAGCTACTAGAGCGCGGCGACTTCAGGTAGACGATCAAATCGTCAATGATGCCGCCCTCGGGGTTGAGCAGCACGGTGTACTGGGCCTGACCCTGGGTAAGCCGATCTAAGTTAGAAGGCACCAGGGTTTGCAGAGCAGCAATCACCCCCGCCCCCCGCAGCTCAAACTTGCCCATGTGGGAGATGTCAAACAGCCCGGCGCGCTGCCGCACTGCCTGGTGCTCTTGCTTGATGCCGCCAAACTGCACGGGCATTGACCACCCGGCAAACTCGGTCATGCGCGCCCTCTGATCGACGCAGGCAGAATAGAGAGGGGTTTGTAATAATGTCATAGCGGGAATTCTAGAGCCATTCAGAGTGTACTGAGAAAACGTCGGTCTGATTTAGGGCTTCATACCTTTGCCGCCCTGGCTGCTTTTGGTGAAGGTCTGTGGTTACACAATGTTGCCCTGCCGTTGTCCGCAGTGGTGGCATGACATTAGCGGTAGACCCGACTACCTATCGCCGGTGTAACGCCTGTTCCCTTAACTGTGTTTTCCATGATTGCTCTTATGCCCCACGGGTCTTGTTTTCTGTGGGATCTTCAGCTGACGTCTCTGCACGTAGCCAGTGACTTAGCGGTGGCGGTGGCCTATTTTTCGATTCCGCTGCTGCTGCTGCTCAACCGACAGCATATCGACACCCAGATTCGACCGGTGCTGCTGCTGTTTGCCGCCTTTATTTTTAGCTGTGGCATTGGCCATGGCCTGCGGGTGTGGAATATCTGGCACACCAACTACTGGCTCGAAGGCGCTTGGACCTGGGTCACTGCCATGGTCAGCCTCTATACCGCCTGGGAACTCAAAGGGCTGGTGCCGCAGCTGCTCAACACCCACAAAGATTTAGTCACCATTCGGGCCCTGGTTGAGCAAGATCCTCTCACTGGCATTGCCAACCGTCGGGGGCTAGAGGCCGCCCTGACAGCCCTGGTCTATCAACCCGGAGCAACGGGGCACACCCTCATGCTGCTCGACCTAGACGGGTTTAAAGATATCAACGATACCTACGGCCACAGCGCGGGCGACCAGCTGCTTCAGGCCGTTGGGCAGGTGCTGAGTCGCCAGATTCGCACCACCGACCTGGCCGCCCGCATTGGCGGTGACGAGTTTGCCCTGCTGATGGTCGGCTGCCTGCCCGAAGAAGCTCTGGACAAAGCCGAGGCCATTCGCCAAGAGATTTTGCAGATCACCATGCCCCATCTCCACCCGCCCACCCGTTGCCCACTGGTTTCGGTCAGCATTGGCCTCAGTGGTTTTACCTCCGATCAGGGCATTACCCACAGCTACCAACAGGCCGACGCGGCCCTCTATGCGGCTAAGTACAACGGCAAAAACCAGATTAAGGTGGCCACCCCCGTGGCTGCCTAGAGCCGCTCTAATTTTTGATAAACCCACCTAGGTCGGGCCGGTAGCGAGCCACAAATCCACCCTGGGCGTCGTAGACCGCCACCTGACGGTCAACCTGGTGACTGGTGGTAATAATCTGCTCAATTAGCTGCTGGGAGCTGGGGTTGAGCTGGTTCGTAAAGGCAAAGGTGCCGTCGGCGGCGGGGGGGGTAATGGCCTGGCGCAGGGGCTCGGCGTACTGGCTAGAGAGCACCACTCGAATTTGGCTGGCATCTTCGCGCACGGTGCAGGGGGTGGCCGACAATTCGCAGAGCTGGGCTAGGTTGGTGGTCAGAGTTTGCAGGGTTACGGCGGTGCGCAGTCGGTTTTGGGCATTGGCCAAAGCGGGCTGGTAGGTCTCTAGCAGTACCCCACCCTCCTCCGCCAAAATAGTATCGGAGGGAATTTGCTGGGCGCTGGCCACCGCCTGTTGCCACTGGCCGACCGCTAAAGTCCACTGGCCCTTGGCTTCGGCGGCGGCGGCATTGCGCGCGGCCTGCACCGCCTGGTGGTAGTTGCGGGCTCCGGCCTCCTCTAGGGTTGAGCGGTTGCTAGCGCGGTTGAGCTGCTGCCGGTAGTCATTGAGCTGGGCCTGGGCTTCGCCATAGACCATAGTGCCCTGGGGAATCAGCGACAGCCCTTTGATGGCCGCCTGCCACTCCTTGGCGGCCAGCTGCCAGCCCGCCAGGGAATTGGCGGTTTCCATCCGCTGGCGGGCCAGGTCGCCGGTTTGAATGGCGGTGCTGAAATTGGCTTCGGCCTCCTCTTCGGCCACGATGCGGCGGCCAATAGCGCTGTAGTTCGCGCGGTATTCGCGCAGCTTTTGCTGGCTGTAGTCAAAGGCTGGGCTATCGGCAGAAATGGTGCTGAGCTGGTCGATCGCCTGCTGCCAGAGCATATGCACCTTCACCCAGCGCTCCACCGGGTGGGGTGGGGCTTGACTCAGGTTGGCGGCCTCGCCAGCCAGCGCCTGGGCATGGGTAATAGCTTTAAGGGAGGCAATGCTGCCCTGGTAGCGTCCCAGGTCGCCTTGGGCCACGTCGTAGTAAGCCGACCAGGTGGGAATGGGAGCCAGCATATCGATCGCCGTCTGGAGATCGGCCTGGGCAGTAGCCAGATCTTCGCCGGTGGGGCTACTCGCTAGGGTGGCCTGGGCCAGGTCGTAGTGCTCGGTGGCCTGATCGAGGCGATCGCAGCTGCCCACCACGCAGGGCCGCGACAGAGCATAGGCAAAGGCGCCGCTGCCCACCAAAATTAGCCCCGCCAGGCCATAGCTCCAGTAGTACCGCAGCGATCGCAGGCTTTGACGGGCCCAGATCTGGCTGCGCTCACCCCACCCAGGCCCAGCCGGGGGCTGCACCGCTGTATCGGGCAGCGCTAGGGCCGCGTCGCTAAACCCAAGCCCAGGGGAATCCGTTCTGGTGCTGGCCTCAGCAGCACTGACGTCAGGCTCAAACGCCCCAACGTCAGCCAGGCCATCGGGGCGATCGCTGGCGGTAGTTGCGACCTCAGTATGGACCTCAGAGGGCGCAGCGGTTGCCGGAAAGATCACCTGCGCCGCGTCCTCAGGATGCCAGGTAAAGGTGTGCATCGCGTAGGGCTGAGCGACGGCCTTGAGCTTAAGATAAATTCGCACCGGCAGGGCCGTAACCGTCGCCCAGTCGGCCTCGGGCAGTCCCACCCTGGGCACCACATCCCGGAACGCCAGCTCCAGTTCCTTGAGCAGGTCACTGGGCGCACTCACCTCGGGGGCCTTGTGCTCAGCCAGCAGCAACAAGCGCCCCGCCCGCTCCGAGCAGTCGAGTCTCAGCCCAGGGTAGAGATTCGTCGCTTTGAGGTAGGTGGCAAAGGCCCGCTGAAGCGGTTCAAAGCCGGTGGAGGTGGACGGTGATAGTGAGGTCATAGAGTACCGATGGATATTGCCCCAAACAGCAGTGCTCCCAAGCGCGAACGACCCTGGATGACGACCTAGGCAATCGACCCCAGGCCATCGACAAATACCCCTGGGCTAGGGCAGGGGCTGCCTTAGTGAGTATGCTAGTGCAAGGTTGATATTCTGGGACAAGATATCTGGGGTGATAGATCGCGGTGCTGATTCTAATTGTGGAAGACGAGGCCGAAATTGCCCGCCTGATTCGGCTTTACCTCGAAAAAGAGGGCTTTACCTGTGAAGTCTGCGAAGACGGCGAGACCGCCCTGCGCTACCAGCAGACTCTCCAGCCCGATCTGATGATTCTCGACGTTATGCTGCCCAAGCTCGACGGTCTAGAGGTGTGCGCCCGCGTGCGCCAGGGTCCGGGGGCTAAGGATCCCTACATTCTCATGCTCACCGCCCGGGGCGAAGAAATCGATCGCATCATCGGTCTGTCTACCGGGGCCGACGACTATCTGGTCAAGCCCTTTAGCCCCAGGGAACTGGTGGCCCGGGTTCGCGCCCTGCTGCGCCGCAGCCTGCGCCACAGCCAGGAAGCGCCCACCCAGACCTACCGCACGGCCCACTTTAGCCTCGACCTCGACCAGCGCACCGCCCACCGCCAGGTAGACTCCGGTGACCTAGATCTGCTCGATCTCACCCCGCTGGAGTTTGACCTGCTAGCCACCTTTATGAGCTATCCTGGCCGCGTCTGGAGCCGCCACCACCTGATCGAAAAACTCTGGGGCGAAGATTTCTTTGGCGACGAGCGCGTCGTCGATACCCACATCGCCCGCCTGCGCAAAAAAGTTGAACCCGACTCGTCGCAGCCCACCTTTGTCAAAACCGTGACCGGCGTGGGCTATCGCTTTGAGGATGAGGCGGGGTAGGGGAGTGGGTGAGTGGATGGGTATCTGAAGAAGATGGAAAAGATAAAGACTCTCAGGTAGGGGCGCAGGGCTGCGCCCTCTGGAGAGGCAGCAAAGTTTTTGGAATATTTTCGTCGCCAGAATTACCCTAAGGGCTTTTGTGCAGGCTCATGCCCATGAGGTGGGCGTCAATGTTGGGATCGCTGGTGGTCAGGCTGAAGCGTAAGCGACCGTCAGTGATGGTGACGGGGTAAGGCCCGTAGCGCGCCCAGCCTCGAAACGGCAGATAGCCAAGGCCCTGGGCGACAGACTGACCGGCCACCCGCAGCTCTAGGGTGTGCCAGTGGGTTTGGTAGTTTTCCATGATCCACAGGTAGAGGTGGTAGCGATTGTTGGGCAGGGGCTGCTCAATCTCCAGGGTCTGGGTTTTGAAGATGACGGAGTTCAGCATGGTGCGCGTTCCCCGGCGGGCGTAGGGCTTGGGCACGAGGTAGGTGTCGGCGGCGGTGGCCCCCGGTGTAGCTAGCCCCGCCGCCAGAGCCTCGGTATAGGACTGCCAGCGATCGCCCCCCACGTCCACCGCTTCACCCCCCAGGTTGATGCCCGTCACGAATGCCCCCGATAGCAGGGCAGGCTCTTGGGCTGGCGTGACCCAGTCGCGCAGGGTCAAATAGGGCTCAAACAGCAGCACTTTCAAAGGGTTAACCATGGGGTGGCCTAGCTCACGCAGATCCCCCCAATCCTACAGATGGGCGGGGTAGGGCAGCCCTGAATGTTGCCGTCAGTGGACAAAATTTCACCGTTCCTTCAGTTTCCCTAATCTCCGCCGGCCGGCCTGCCGCCAATCTACCGCCAGCCGCTACTATGGTGAACTGCCAACACTACAGACATTTCAGCCATGGGCCTCTGGCAGCTCGATCACATTCGCATCGTTCTGGTCGAGCCAGCCGGGCCGCTGAACGTGGGTGCTGCGGCGCGGGTGATGAAGAACATGGGGCTGCGCCAGCTAGTGCTGGTCAACCCCCAGTGCGACCCAGCTGCGGAAGAGGCCCAGCGGATGGCGGTGCACGGCGGTGATGTGCTGGCGGCGGCCAGAGTAGTGCCGAGCCTGCCCGAGGCGATCGCCGGGTGTGAACGGGCGATCGCCACCACCGGCCGTCTGCACCGCCAAGACCAGCCTCTGGAACCGCCTGAAGCAGCTTTGCCCTGGCTGCTGCCCTCTACCCCGGCAGAAAGCTTTGCCGCCGCTCTGATCTTTGGCCCCGAAGACCGGGGGCTGAGCAACGACGAACTGATCTATGCCCAGCGCTGGGTGCGCATTCCGGCCAGCGACAGCTATCCATCGCTGAACTTGGCCCAGGCGGTGGCGGTCTGTGCCTATTTGCTGCACCGGGAAGCCATGGCTGAGGCGCTAGATAAAGCATTTCCGACGGTGGGGGTGGCCGCAACGGCGGGGCATCTAGCACCTCTAGAGCAGATGGAGGGCTTTTATCGAGATTTGGAAATCGTTTTGCTAAAAATCGGTTATCTTTACCCCCATACCGCCGCAAGCCGCATGGCTAAACTGCGGCGATTGCTGCATCGAGCCGGTCCCGATCGCCAAGAGTTAGCTATGCTTAGGGGCGTTTTGCGGCAGATTAACTGGGCGGCCAGCCAGGCTCCCAACGACGACTGACCCTCGATCGCAGCGCAAACGGGTGAACGGCACACAGGGCGAAAGGCACAGGGCGAACGACTATGGCACAGTACGACGATCCTCGCAATCCATTTTCGGCAGGCCGTCCTGAGGCGGGCTCGCCCTGGAGCGAGTCGAACCCAGGGCCTAGCCCCGGTCGCGATGGACTTCAGCTGCCGGGCGAAGCCGACCCCGGTGGCTGGAGCCGTGACGGGCAGCAGCGCCCGTCGCCCGTGGCTCGCCGTCGCAACCAGTGGCGACAGCACCAGCAGCTCGCCCCCGACTTTGGCCCGGCCCCAGTCGAGCCCGAGATCGAGCCGGTTCTTCGCCCCGCCGCCCGCAACGCCTCGCTACCCACTTTCAAGCGTGGCCCAGCCCCAGCCCCTCAGCCGCCCAGCAGCCCGCCCCGGCCTGAGCGACCGACCAGCCTGGTGCCGCCCAGCGCTCCTCGGCCCGGATCTGCGCCATTGCAAATGCACCCCCACAGCATTCACCCCAGCACCCTGAACCCCCGTGGTGCTGTTGCTCCAGCGGCGGGAGCCGCCGCCCAATCGCTGCCCCCCAATGTCACCCCCCTGCGGCCCCAGCCCCGGCGATCGGCGGGTGTGCCAGCGGCGGCGCGATGGTCAAAGCCCGCTCCCTCAGGGACATTGCCTCTCTCGGCCCCTGGCACGCTGGGAGCGTCCTCTACCCCAGGCACAGCGGATGACAGTTCGCAGCCGCCCCGGCGATCGCGGGCGGCGACGGCCCGGCGACGGTTGGCTAACCCGCCCCTGCCGCTGCTCTATCTAATTCGCCTGATTATTTTGGGGGTGGGGGTAGCGGCGATCGCCGGTACCCTGCTGTCGGTGCTCAGCCCCAGCAACGTGGCGGCCCCTGGTGAAACCCCGGCCCCATCTGCCCAGGCTAACCCCCGGGCTCCAGGCTCTCTGGTGCAGGGCACCACCGCCGCCACCGTGGCCGACCTGCGCCTGACCGGCGAAATTTCTTACCTCAAGGGCGAGCTAGAGCAGCTGGCTACCCTCACCCCAGGGTTGACTCCCCTCGGCTTTGCCGTTGACCTCGATTCTGGCCAGTACGTTGACCTGGGCGGGGCCGAACCCGTGGCCTCGGCCAGCACCATCAAGGTGCCCATTTTAGTGGCCTTTTTGCAGCAGGTCGATGCGGGCACCCTGGCCCTCAACCAGTCCATGGCCCTACAAGAGGAGTACATGGCCAGCGGTTCAGGCACCCTGCGCGGCGAAGCCGTGGGCACTGAATACACCGCCCTAGATATTGCCACCCGCATGATTGTGACCAGCGACAACACCGCCACGAACATGATGATTGCCGCCTTGGGAGGCCTTGAGACGCTCAACCAAACCTTTGCCGCCTGGGGCCTAGAGCACACCCTGCTGCGCAACCCCCTGCCCGATCTAGATGGCACCAATACCACCAGTGCCAAAGACCTGACCCTGCTGATGGCCCTAATTGACCAGGGGGGGCTGCTGACGCCCAGGTCGCGCGATCGCCTGTTCAGCATCATGCAGCGCACCGAGAATGAGAGCCTGATTCCCTCCGGCATTCGCGATGGCTCGCTGCTGGCCAACAAAACCGGCGACATCGAAGCCATGCTGGGGGATGTCGCCCTGGTCGATGTGCCCAACGGCAAACGCTACGCCCTGGCGGTACTGGTGCAGCGCCCCGCCAACGACGGTCGCGCCAGCGAGCTGATTCGCCGTATGACCGAGGCTATTCACACCGAAATGGCCCAGCCCATGGCCCCCGTGGGCGGTAGCAGCGCCAGCCCCGTCCCGCTCAGCCCCCCAGGGGAGTTTGAGACTGAGCCTCCGCCCGATGAGTTTGAAACTCAAACCCCCCTGGAATATGAAGACCCCTACGCCCCAGCCCCAGTAGATAGGGCACCGACACGGGATGAGATTCCGCCAGGCTAAGGGAGTCACACAGAAATAGAACCGGTCATCATCCTAGGAAGAGAAGGTTGTAGACATTGGTTGCTACTGGTTCACGAGATGGTCTGATGATAGACGAGAACGTCAAAGCAATGTTGTAAAGGCGCGGCCCAAAGGCAGGCATCGCTGCTGGCTAGTGCCATAACGCTGGGCAGCCCTGTTAACCCCCAAGCTGCGACAGCAGCGCCACCGCCTCGTCATAGGCGACCCGATAGACAAACTCCCCGCCATCGCAGGTGGCCAACTGCAACGCCGCCTGGGCCAACGCCCGCGCCTCGGGCAGATTGCCCGCCGCCTGGGCTAACTCTGCCAACACCAGGTGACAATCGGCCCCTTGCAGGACGTAGCCACTGCGAGCCGCAATGGCACGGGCCTCTTCCGCGAGGCGGCGGGCTTCGGAGAGATCGCCCTGGTCGCGGCGGAGGCGGGCGAGGTCGATCAGGATATCGGCTTCTTGATCAACCAGGTTGATGGCGCGGCAGCGGCGGAGGGCTTCGCTGAGGTGGTGATCGCTGGCCGAGAGATTGGGGGTGAGGCGGTGGGCGGCACCAAGAAGCCAGTGGGCGCGGACGTAGTCTCGGGCGTTGGGTCTGCCAACTTTTTTTTGCCATTCATCGGCGAGGGAGATCGCTCTCTGGGCGGCGGCGAGAGCAGCGGCGGCGAGTTCGGTACTCTGTGGGTCGGAGGTTTGGGCTGATCGGGCCTGCAGCAAGGAGCTCAAAGCCCGATGAGCCCAACCAATTCCTTGGGCTTGAATTTTACTAATTTTCTCACTGATGTTTAACCCGTCAGTTAGGGATGTTTCCGCCACCCCCCAGGCTCCCCGGTAAGCCAGCAGTCGTCCCAATTCCTGATGCCCCACAGCCTGCTGAAACTCGTCCTCTGTCTCCTGGCAGAGGGCGAGTTTCAGCAGGCTGTGTAGGTTGGCTTCAGCGGATTGTAGGGCACCGATACGAATTTGGTCTAACGCCAGGTTTCCTAGGCCGATCGCCCAGTTTTGCTTATTCCCTTGCTTTTCTCGAATCGCGGTTTGCTGCTCAAACAGGGGCACAGCCTGCGTGGGCTGACCGCTGAGGCTGTAGCTATTGCCCAGCGTGTTCAGCGTCCAAGCCTGGGCACCCTCATCCTGGAGTTGGGGGATATGGGTTTCGCCCTGGGGAAAGAGGGCGCGGAGGAGTTCGATGCATTGTTGGTAGGCTCCGAGTTGGTAGTAGAGGAGATTGGCAAGGCGATTCTCAAACAACTTCTGTGCCTCGTCATACTGCCCCGCCCGCACCATGTGGTGATACAGCTCAATCACCGGGGCCAAGTCATCCACCGTCGTCACCCGCTCCACCGCTGGCACCGCTGCAAAGTAGTCGCGCAGTTGGCCATGGGTGCTGCTGCGTTCTTCAGTGTCCATGCGGTCATAGGCATAGCGTCGCACAATCGGGTGCAGGTCAAATCGTGCGCCCTCCCGCTGCACCAATCCCCGCTCGATCAAATCCTGCAAATCACCCTCTACATCCGACCCCGCTGCTGCCAACTCCTCAAGCACATCAAACACCACCGGGCTGCGAAAACACGCCATCCGGCTCAGCAGCTGCCGCCCATCGGCGGTCAAACTTGCGTAGGCCTGCGCCAGCACATGGTTCTGCCGCTGCACCAGGCTCCCCGTCAAATCCTTCCGCCCCGCCGCCTGAATATCCCCCGGATTGCGCAAATCCTTCACCACCAGCCCCGCCAGCAGCCGCAAACTCAGCGGGTGAAACCCATAGGCTCCGCAGGCCTGCTCAATCTCCCCCCGATTCCCCCGTATCCCCTGCACCCGAAAGAACGCCACCGCATCCGCCGCCTGCATCTGCGTCAGCCCCTCCTCCCGACAGCCTAGCAGCAATGCGCCCCCGTTAACCTCTACAGGCCGGGGCCGCAGCCGGGTAGACATCAGCACCTTGCCCTTCAGCCTCGGCAAACTCGCCAAATTTCGCAAAAACTGCTCCGCCCCCGGATTCACACAATCGCGCCCCGCATCATCGGTTTCCTGTTCCCCATCCCCCTGATAGGCCGCTCCCAAGTTACCGTAGGCCCGCAGCTCCCGCTCAAACCCATCTAGCACCAGCAAAATCCGATGCTGCCGCACATACTCCAATAACCGCGCCACCCGCTCCGCTGGCGGCAAATCCTGCGGCTCCTGCCCACTCAGGTAGGCCAGCGTTGCAGAAACAAAATTATCAAACCCCGCTTTCTCTTCGTAAAAGCTCCACCACACCACCAGGGGCCAATCTTGCTCTTTCACATCGTGCAGCAGCCAATGCCAGGTTAGGGCACTCTTGCCAAAGCCCCCCAAAGCCTGCAGCACCAGCAATGGCTGGGGGCTATGATGCAGCCAATCGCTCAGCCGTTGCCGCTCGGCGACGCGCCCCGTAAAGTGCGGCGGCATTCCGTAGGGGTGAGCCAAAAGCCATCGCTTCGGTGTCTCTGCCTGCGATGGTGCCGCTTCGACTTCCGCGATCCCAAAGGCGCGAAACACCTGTCTCCAGGCAATATCCAATTCCTCCGGGTCGGTGAAATTGACGTAGCTCAGATATCCAATGCTCGGCGGCAGCTCACAAGCCTCCTTTAGCATTGGCAACAGTCGCAGTTCTCTATTGTTTGGATCTGGGGTTTGCAACAAATACCGTTCAAATTCCGTCCAGCCACTCTGCAAATAATTGGGCGTCAGCACCAGCAGCGTCTTTCGGCTCGTCATCGCTGACCGCTCAATCTCCTTAATCGCGGGTGCCCCTAACCGAAAATCCTCATAGTCAATACAAACCTTTAGCCCCGCCTGACGCAGCCGCGTTAGCAGTTCCCCCCGCACCCAAGCCTTATCGGCGGTGCTGTAGGAGATAAATACGTCATATTCGTAGGAATCCGACGGGTCGCCGCTCATAGATGCCCGATCCCGCGACTTACATAAATTACCTTCGTCACATTCTATACGCAGGTTTGGGGCTGGGTCAGGTCGATTGTGGGGCGATCTAATCTCGCTTATCACGATCCCCCTCAACCCCCATGCAGATCAATTACTGAGTTTGCGACTGCGGCATCGCTTCGATAAACGCCCTAAGAGCTTTGTTGACCGCTTCAGGGGTAGTAAATATCTGGGCCACATCGTCATCTAAAACAACAACTTTGAGCTTTTCTAAATCGTTGTTAGCAGCAAACCGATTGGGCTTCGCTTTTTGGTAGTCAAAGCGATATTCCGGCTGTAAGTCATCTTCGGGGTTTGGCATGGGGTTAGAGGGCATTTCGTTCATAATCCTCACGCTCTGGTCGAGTGGCTAAACGGGCACTAATGATACGAACCCTGCCAGGTCGCTCAGTAAAGGCAACTAGCAGCAGCCGATTCCGCTGAGAATGGCCGATGATAATCTCACGTTGCTCATTAACCGAGTGGGCTTCATCTTCAAAGATGACGGCTAGAGAATTTGCAAAGACGGTTTGAGCTTCCTCAAAACTAACACCGTGCTTTCTGAGATTGCTAGCTGCTTTAGACGAATCCCACTCAAACTCCATAGCGTTAACCTCAGTTTAGCTAGCCAGTGGCTCTGGCACTGCACCCTGCAAATACCCCAGCCACTCGGTCAAACTCTCCAGCTGCTTTTCGGGCTTCAGCACGCCCAGCCCGCGCACCACCACCTTGCCGCCGCTGTAGACAAAGCGCGTTTTGAGGTGGCTGGGCAGTTTCTCACTGAGCTTCTTCCAAGCCGGTTCTTCCATGGGGGTTTCCATCACCACGTGCTGTTTGCCCTCGGGTTTGATGCGTGAGAAGCCAGCGGCTTTGGCAACCAGCTTGAGTTCTAGCATGCGCACCAACTGGGCGGTGGAGTAGGGGATAGGGCCAAAGCGATCGCTCAGATCCGCCGCTATCTGCATCAGCTCTACCTTGCTGTTGGCTGCCGCCAGGGATCGGTAAGCGCCCATCTTTTGCTCCAGGTCGGGAATGTAGTCGTTGGGCACAAAAGCGGTGACGTTGAGATCCACCTGGGTGTCTTCGACTTTGGGGATGTCCTGGCCGCGAATTTCGGCGATCTCTTCTTCGAGCATGTCCATGTAGAGGTCGAAGCCGATCGCATCCATCTGGCCCGACTGCTCGGCCCCGAGCAGGTTGCCAACGCCGCGAATTTCCATGTCGCGCATGGCCAGCTGGTAGCCGGAGCCGAGCTGGGTAAATTCTTGAATGGCGCGGAGGCGCTGGCGGGCTTTGTCGGTGAGGGATTTTTTGGGGTAAAACAGCCATGCGTGGGCCTGAATGCCCGCCCGCCCGACTCTCCCCCGCAGCTGGTAGAGCTGGGAGAGGCCGAAGCGGTGGGCGTCTTCGATCAAAATAGTGTTGACCCGGGGGATGTCGAGGCCCGACTCGATGATGGTGGTGCAGAGCAGCACTTCGGCGTCGCCGTTGCTGAAGGTGAGCATGGTCGATTCCAGTTCGCCTTCGTCCATCTGGCCGTGGGCGATCGCAATTCTGGCCGCAGGCACCATCTCGCGAATTTTGGCGGAAACCTCCTCAATGCCCTCGACCCTGGGCACCACGTAGAACACCTGGCCGCCCCGGTCGAGTTCTTGGCGAATGGCGGTGCGGATCGCCTCCGGGTCCATGGGCGACAGGTGGGTTTTGATGGGGCGGCGAGAGGGGGGCGGCGTGGTGATCAGGCTCATTTCGCGCACCCCGGAGAGGGCCATATAGAGGGTGCGGGGAATGGGGGTGGCGCTAAGGGTGAGCACATCCACCTGGGTCTTGAGCGATTTGATTCGCTCTTTTTGGTTGACGCCAAAGCGCTGTTCTTCATCCA
The DNA here is from genome assembly GCF_034932455.1 of Leptolyngbya sp. CCNP1308. Lineage (NCBI taxonomy): Bacteria > Bacillati > Cyanobacteriota > Cyanophyceae > Leptolyngbyales > Leptolyngbyaceae > Leptolyngbya > Leptolyngbya sp. CCNP1308. The sequence continues at coordinate 61,947 of NZ_JAYGIH010000040.1, forward strand.
CCACCAGCAGGCCCAGGCCTTTGAAGGTGACGCCTTTGCCCAGCAGCTGGTGGGTGCCGACGACCACATCCAGTTCGCCCGTCTTCAGCCGCTGCAAAATGTCTTTTTTCTCGGTTTGGGTGCGGAAGCGGTTGAGCAGCCCCACCTGGATGGGGTAGGGGGCGAAGCGTTCCTTTAGCGTGTGGTAGTGCTGCTGGGTGAGAATGGTTGTGGGGGCCAGCAGGGCCACCTGCTGCCCGGCGGTGACGGCTTTGAAGATCGCCCGCAGCGCCACTTCGGTTTTGCCAAAGCCCACGTCGCCGCAGACCAGGCGATCCATGGGGCGATCGCTCTCCATGTCGCGCTTCACATCTTGCACCGCCTTGAGCTGGTCGGGGGTAGCCTGGTAGGGGAAGGAGTCTTCTAGCTCCTGCTGCCAGGGCATGTCGGCGGGGTAAGCAAAGCCCTCCATTTTAGCCCGCTGGGCGTAGAGCCTGAGCAGATCCACCGCCACTTTTTGGATCGCTTTTTTGGCGCGGCCCTTGGTTTTTTCCCAGGCGGTGCTGGTCATTTTGTTGAGCACCGGAGCCTGGCCGCTGGCGGCTCGGTAGCGAGAAAGTGAGCCCACCTGATCGGCAGCCACCCGCAGCAGCCCGTCGGCGTACTGAATTACCAGGTAGTCGCGGGTTTCATTATTGAGCACCAGGTTTTCAAGCTTGATGAATTTGCCGATGCCGTGGCTGCGGTGAACGACGAAATCCCCCGGCTTCATCTTGTTGGGGTCAACCTGCTTGGAGGCGGCGCGGCGGCGCTTGCGCACGTAGCCCCCAGTGGCCAGGGTGTGCTGGCCAAAGAACTCCCGGTCGGTGACCACCACAATGCGGAAGGTGGGCAGCACAAAGCCCTCTAGCTCCGCCAGGCCCGAATATTTGACCGCCACGGGGACGTGCTGGGTATGCAGCTTGTCGATCGCATTGAAATCTCTGGGGTTGGGGATGAACTGCGCCGGGCAGTCGTGCTCTTGTAGCAGCGATACGGAGCGGGAGGGCTGGGCCGAGGCGAGCCAGACCGAGTATTTGCGATCGCACTCCTTCCTGATCGTCTCTGCTAGCTTGCCAAACTGGTGCGGAATCGCCTGCACCGGGCGGCTAGACAGGTTCAGGCCATTGTTGGCCTCGGCGATTTCTGAGAGATCGATGCGGGGGAAGATCTCGGCGTCGCTGAGGGTGTCGAGAAAAGCGCGGTGAATCTTAGGAAGCTGAACAGTAGAATTGCCCTCTGCCGGGCTGGCGCTATTGACCTCCTGCCAATGGTCTTCGACGTGCTCTAGCCAGCGATCGCTATGAGCCTGACACTGATCCACCTCATCCACGGCCATCAGGCTGTTTTCGGGCAAGTAATCCAAAAGCGAGGCGGGGTTTGAGAAGGCCAGCCCCAGCCATCGACGGGTGCCTTCGGGAATAATGCCGCTAGCCAAGCCCTCTTGGGCAGTTTCTGAAAGGAGGTCATCCAGCTTGCCCTGCTGGCGCAGGTGTTCGACGATCACCGAGCCGTACTGGGTGGGGGTGAGCACCAGGTGGTCGATGGCATCCAGGGATCGCTGCGTCGCCGGGTCAAACTCCCGCAGCCGCTCTAGCTCATCGCCAAACAGCTCTAGCCGCACGGGCAGTTCTGACGCCACGGGATACACGTCGATGATGTCGCCCCGCTGCGCCCACTGGCCCTCGGTTTCCACCACCGTGACCCGCTCATAGCCCAGGGTCGCCAACCGCTGGCCCAGTTCCTTAAAGTTGATCTCCTGCTTCAGCTCCAGCCGCAGGCAGTAGGGTTCCAGGGCTGAGACCGGTGGCAGATGGGGTTGCAGGGCGCGTTCCGTCGCCACCACCGCCAGCTTGCGGGATGAGCCATCTTCGCCCGCCGCTCGCAGCGCTAGCAGATCGGCCAGCACCTGGAGCTGGCCCCAGGTCATCTCAGATTCTTGGTCAAAGGGGTCGTAGGGCGATGCTTCTGAGGTGGGGTAAAAGTGCACCGTGTCCCAGCCCATGGCTTCGAGCTGGGTGGCCCAGCGACCGGCCTCTTCGAGGGTGGCGGTGATCACCAGTAGGGGGCGACTCTGGGCCAGGGCTAGGGCTGAAGCGACTAATCCCTTGGGCAACCGGGCTACGCCATTGAGCACCAAGCGTCCCTGCTGGTCGAGTTTTCCTAGTAGTTCGTTCGTTAAAGGAGAGCGTTGCAGGGCACGGGTAATCGAAGAAAAAGCCATAGGACGCGCTACAGGGAAAAGGGGAAATGGGAAGCACAAATACCCCTCAACTTTGCAGTGAAGGGCGACGCAGCAGAGGCTAGGCGGGTGCCTCACATTTACCTATTGTAATAATCTTCGCGCTAATCTGGAGGCCGCTGGCACCAGCGAATATGGGCTGGCCGGGGCAACCATGCCACCGGGTAATGGTCACGATTAGTTTAAAATTTAAGTCCTGTAGAGCGCCCCCGCTGCCCATGACCCCTGAGCAAGCCGCTGAAATTCTTCGCCTCCGAGAGGCTAAGGTTGCCCCAAAGCAGATTGCCCGCCAGCTGAGTTTAAGGCCAGCGGAGGTGAGTGCCTTTATTCGCGATCGCGCCGAAGATCTGTATCTCGAAAAGGCGCGATCGGGCGATCTGCAACCGCTTCAGGCATGCCTGGTGAATCAGAGTGCAGCTCAAAAGTTGTTTCCCAAAAAACAGTCTTTTCTGTTTAAGCTTCGTCCTCAGGCCAGCCAGGGGGTTGAGGGGATGTGCCAAGTAATTGTGGCTCGCCAAGATCACAACCGCCTTTTGGTGGGTAGCTACCTGATCGACTATTGGTGTTTGGGCGTTAAAGATGCCATGCCACCCCGCCAAATGGGCACCAGCGAGCATCAGCTATTGCTTAAATCCTGCGAAGAGCGGTTTGACGAACCCTTTGTTGGCATCACCCTTGAACAGGCCCAGGCGATCGTCTACGGTGCCGTAGACTATGCCCGCAGCCTAGGCTTCGAGCCCCACAAAGACTTTAATACCAAAGCCCAAGTTCACCTGGGCCTGCGGCCTGAAACGCTGATGCCCATCGAGTTTGGCAAAGACGGCCGGCCCTTCTTTATGAGCGGCCCCTACGACAATGTCGAGAAGGTGATCCAAACCCTCGAAGCCAGCGTTGGCTCAGGCAACTTTCACTACATGGCTGCGATCGGCGGTTCTGGCCTGGGTAGTTCTGACCTGGGAGAAGACCTGTTTCTCCCATAGATAGAATTATTGGCCTCAATAGCTAAGGCATCAACTCGTAGAAAGACTCTTGACCCAAATGGCGAGCGTATTTTTTGACTAAAGCCTGGAGGTTGGTCGAGCTATCGAGCATGATCCAATCGTCAATGGAGCCACGAAAACACCAGCGCTCCACCTCAAACTCTCGGGTCTCCTCATCCACCAGTACAAATTGCATCATGGGCGAGTAGGTAAATGACTGGGCCATGCGATCTGCCAGCCCAGCATCGCCAGTGGAAGAGGATTGCGCTATGGCCATCAGGGCATTTGCATTTTGGTCGCAGAGATACACCACGATGTGTTTGCCTTTGACATCCACCATAAAGTAGTCGAGCTTGGCAGTTTTTTTGACGCCCGCTTGTACGATCGCCACCTCTTCGGGCGTAATTATTTGAGGCTGAATTTTCCTCAAGAACACCTGAGCGTTGGGATTTTCGTAGATCTCGTAACCCTTAGGAACGTGGATTAAATAACCTGAACTTCTGGGACGGCGGTGTAGTTCCATTGAGGCAAGAGGTCATCAAAGACAATTGTCATCGTGGCTTTGAAGTCTTCAGCTACTTTTCGCCCCGTTTGGTAG